>NZ_JBHXEN010000047.1:0-73324 GCF_042724695.1 Streptomyces sp. NPDC127068
GAAAGCTACGAGGCAGGACTCCACCTCCGAGGATCGATCATGTGGCTGAAGCACCTCGCCTCAGCCACATGATCCGAACTTCGAACAGCCCCTAGGGCCTGTCTGACAATTCCCGTCGGACCAGCGAGCGTCCGTCGAGCTGGCAGCCCGGATATGCGCCGACATCTGGCGGGTGTTGCCGGGCAGGACCTACGAGCGGCGGGCCAGCAGGTGGGCGTCGAGGAAACCCCGTTCAGAGGCCGGATCGTGGAGCAGCCGGGCGAAGGGATCGAGACCGGCATCGGCCAGCAGTTCGGCGAGGCTATCTGCCGGCCAGCTGTAGGCGGGCGCCACTTTGTGGTTGAAGCGAACCGGTTCTTGTCCGTCGGTCCCGAAGAAGGAGACCAGGAGCAGGCCATCCGGCGCCAGGACGCGTACCTGTTCGGAGAGTAGCTCCGGCAGCTCCCCCGGAGGGGTGTGGATCATCGAGTAGTGGGCCAGCACGCCGCCGAGCGCGCCGTCCTCGATCGGCAGGGATTCCATCCGCGCCTCTTGGAAGCGCAGCGCCGGATGGGCCTGCCGGGCGTGGTCGACCATGCCGGGGGCAAGGTCGAGTCCGAAGGCGTCCAGGCCCAGTTCGTGCAGCATGGCTGTCATATGTCCGGGCCCGCACCCGACGTCCGCTGCCCGCGGGTTGCCCGTCGCGCGCACCAGTTCGGCGAAGGTGCCGATCATGGCCCGGGAGAAAGGTTGTGTCTCCAGCCGGTTTGCGAACAGCGATGCGTACAGCTCGACGACACCGTCGTAGGCCGTCCTGGTGTCGTCCTGATGATTTGCCACGGGCAGGACTCTATAGCCGGTCTGATAATTGATCTTGTGGCGGGTCGAGGTGAGTTGACGGATGAGGCATGGGGGCGAATAGAGCCCCTGTTGCCGCAGGTGGACGGACGCGGCCGTCCGTGGCGTGATCACCGGCAGGTGGTCAACGGGGTGCTGTGGCGGCTGCGGACCGGGGCCCCGTGGCGCGACCTACCCGAGCGGTATGGGCCGTGGCAGACCGTCTACGAGCGGTTCGCCCGCTGGGAGGCCGATGGCACATGGGCGAAGCTGCTGGAGCACGTCCAGGTCCGTGACGATGCGGCGGGCCGGGTGGAGTGGACCGTCGCCGTCGACTCCACGGTCAACCGGGCCCATCAGCATGCCGCAGGCGCCCGTAAAAGGGGGACGTGGACGGGGACGAACTGGAAGATCCGGGCCGCTCGCAGGCGTGCCAGGCACTCGGTCGGTCTCGGGGCGGGTTGACCACCAAGGTCCATCTCGCCGTCGACGGCCGGGGGCTGCCGCTGTCGATTGTGCTCACACCCGGAAACGTCAACGACGCCACAGCGTTCGCCGATGTCCTCAATGGGGTGCGCACTCCTCGGGCCGGCACGGGCCGTCCGCGCACGACACCGGACCGTGTGCTGGGTGATAAGGCGTGTTCCAGCAGGGTTATCCGTCATCTGCTGAGGCGTCGGGGTATCGCTGCCACGATCCCCGAGCGCCGCGACCAGGTGGCCAACCGTCGGCGCCGGGGGCGCCGCGGTGGTCGGCCACCCGTCTTCGACACGGAGATCTATCGCGACCGCAACGTGGTCGAACGATGCTTCGCTCGCCTCAAACAGTTCCGCGCGATCGCAACCAGGTTCGACAAGCTCGCGAACCGGTACCGCGCGGGAGTCGTCCTGGCCTCCCTGATCCTCTGGCTCCGTGAAGCGGCCAGGTGATCATTTGTCAGACAGGCCCTAGTACGGCAGGTAGTAGCTGAGGAGGTCGGCGGTGAGGGGCGGGAAGAGCGCTCGGAACCGTTCCTCGTCGGCGGAGTAGACATCGGGTCGGATCCGGGTCAGGCCCTCCATTCCCCGCGGGCCGAACAGCAGTGCGGGCAGGTGGTCGGGGGCCACTCCGGCGCCCCGCACGGCCCGGGGGCCCTGCATCGCCCCTCCGGTGACGACCTCGCCGAGGCCGTCGGCCCGGACGGGAATCCGGTAGTGGGCCCCGAAGGTGGAGAGGACGATGTCCCGGCCGCCGCGCTCCAGCCCGACCGCGGTGAGGCGCTGCCAGAGCAACGGGCGCAACCGGTCGAGCAGCAGGGCGACGTCCGGGATGCGGACGTAGTACTGCTCCGCTGCGGCCGGCGGCTCGTGGACCAGCAGGTCCTGCCAGGCGCGCGCGGTGACCGTGCCGGCCCGGTGGACGACGCGGAGCGGCTCCTCGGGGAACCGTGCCGCGACCGTCCGGAGCAGGTCCAGCGCCGCCGCCGCGTCCACCGCGGCGGCCTCGGCCAACAGCACCCCGCCGTCGGGGGGCGTGGTGCGTCCGGTGGCGACCGCGGTGCCGTCGCGCTCCAGGACCCACAGGGTGCTCGCCCCGTGCTCCAGTAGCCACCGCCAGCGCTCGGTCGAGTGCCCCATGGCCACGTCGAACCCTGCCTGGGCCGACTGCTGGAGGGCTGCCAGGGCAGGAACGTCGGCGGGCCGGGCCGGGCGGAGCACGGCGTCGCTCCCGCCGGACGGTGGGGTGTGCACACGCAGCGCCGGGGGGATGTCGATGGCGTATTCGTAGCCGAACAACCGGTAGAAGTACGGGATTCCGATCATCGTCTGGAGGACGTGGCCCCGGGCGGCGGAGCACTGGTGAGCCCATCGCATGAGCGCCCGCACCAGTCCGCGCCCCTCGTACGCCCGGTCGGTGGCGACCAGCTCTACCTGGCCGGCGGGGAGGCGGAGGTCACCGAGGCGCACCTCCTCGTCCAGGAGCGTCGCGGTGGACACCACCCGATCGCCGTCCACGACCACGGCGCAGGCGGACCAGCCGGCCTCGGGGTCCGTGACGACCAGCCGGTGATCCAGGGCGTCGTTCGGATCACCGCGCTCGGACAGGAGGGCGCCGATCTGGTCGAGGTCCGCGGGGGTCGCCGTGCGCAGGGTGAGCCCGTCGGCCAGGGCGAGGGGCTCCGGGGATGCTGGATGTGTGGCCATGACGGGACCATCGCACCGCTCTGACCTGGGTGTCCACCGAAATATCCGGAGTATCGGCCGCTCGCCTCCGGTTCCGCTACGGCTCGGGGGCGACGGCACCGGTGTCGAACCCGACGGGAACGACTCGCCACGACTGATCGTTACGGGATCGTCCGGCTGTTCGGGGGGCGAACCTCCGGCCGGACTTCCGACATGAGCGGCCGGTTCGGCCGGCCGCGGCAGCCCGGGGAAACCCGGCGAGGAAGGGAGCGACGATGGACACCGGGGCGCAGGTACGGCCGGCAGGGGTCGCAGACGTACCGGGTGCGGTGGGAACCCTCGCCCAAGCCTTCTCCGACTACCCGTACATCCGGCACGTGGTCGCCGAGAACGACCACGAGGAGCGGGTCCGCCGCTTCCAGGAACTGTTCCTGACCGAGGTGGGCATGGCGTACGGGCGGGTCTGGGTCACGGAGGACCGTCTGGCCGTCGCCGCCTGGACGACCCCCGACCGCGATCCGTCCCCCGGGTTCGCCGCGGTGGGTCCCCACATCGCGGAGTTGGCCGGAGACCGCATCGACGCCTTCACGGCCGCCGAGGCCGCGGTGGAGCCGTACCGGCCGACGGAGCCGGTCTGGTTCCTGGCGACGGTAGGCGTCGCGCCGAGCGCACAGGGCCGTGGACTCGGCAGCGCGGTGCTCCGCCCGGGCATCGAGGCCGCCGAACGGGCCGGGTACCCGGCGTTCCTGGAAACGGCGACGGAGCGGAACGTACGCCTGTACGAGCGTCTGGGGTTCCACGTCACGGCCAAGGTCGAACTGCCTGACGGCGGACCGCAGTTGTGGTGCATGCGACGCGACCCCTCTTGAGTCCGGCCGTCGTGTGCCGCCCCGGGCATCTCCTCGGGGCGGCACCGCGGGCGGGCACTAGACCCGTACGAGTTCCCTCAGCCGGTCGGCCATGGTCCGGATGACGTCCTTCTGCTGGGCGGCCAGGTAGAAGTGTCCGCCGGGGAAGACCTTCAACTCGAAGGGGCCGCCGGCGTGCCGCTCCCAGGCGGCGGCCTCGTCCAGCGTCACCTTCGGGTCGCTGTCGCCGACCATGGCGAGCATCGGGGCGCGCACCGACTCGCCGGCCGCGCAGGTGTAGGTCTCGGCCGCGCGGTAGTCGGCGCGCATCGCCGGCAGCACCATGCGCAACACTTCCTCGTCCCCGAGGAGTTGACTGCTGGTGCCGTCGAGGCTGCGCACCTCGGCGAGGATGCCCTCGTCGTCGAGGAGGTGCACCGTCTCGTGGCGGTGGGTGGACGGGGCGCGGCGACCGGACGCGAACAGGGCGGTGGCGACCACGTCCTTGTCGCGCTCCAGACGTCGGGCGACCTCGAAGGCCACCGAGGCGCCCATGCTGTGCCCGAAGAAGGCCAACGGCCGGTCCACCCAGGGCAGCAGGGCGTTGTACACCCGGTCGGCGAGGCCGGCGACGTTGTCGATGAGGGGTTCCGTGCGACGGTCCTGGCGGCCGGGGTACTGGATGCACAGCACGTCGGCGAAGTCCGGCATGTCGCGGGAGAGGGGGAAGTAGAAGCTCGCGGAGCCTCCCGCGTGCGGCAGGCAGACCAGCCGGACGGCGGCGTCGGGGCGGGGGTGGAACCTACGGACCCAGAGGCTGCTTTCCTCGGTGGGCTGGGTGTTCACGGTGATCGTTCCTTTCGGAGGTGCCGGACGTGTCGGGGGCCGCCGGGCCAGGGGCCACAGCTACGCGAGGACCCGTCCTGGTGACGCCCCCTGCGGCGAGCCCCCGTACCGTTACCCCAACTATGCCCTGGTGACACGGCATTGGGGTGCAGCGTCCGAGCCTAGCCGGGCGCCCGCGGTCAGGGCCTCGGCGGCGCGGTCGGGCGTCGACTCGCCCTCATGGACGGCCGGTGCGGATGTGTCGCGCCGTGGGGGTCGGCCGGTCTTCGGCGGCCCCGACGGCATCCACCGTGAGGAACCGGTCCACCGCCTCCGTGAACTCCGCGGGTGCCCCGCGGTGGATCAGGTGTCCCACGGGGATCGTCACCAGGCGCCCGCCGGGAATGCGCCGCGCCAACTCCGCCACGCCGTCCTGGGGTACGTGGCTGCGCGGGCCGCCGGCGATGACGAGGGTCTCGGCGGTGATCCGGTCGAGCCGTCGCCCCCAGCGGGGGTCGGGCCCGTCGAGTTGCCGTCTGACGTCGAGGACCATCTGCCAGTCGAAGGACAGGTCGCCGTCCGGTCGGGTCGGAGGGGTCGGCTCGCGGGGCCGGGGAACCGGGACGTCCTCCAGGACCAGTCGGTGCACCCGCGCCGGGCGGTCGGCGGCGACCAGGTACGCCACGATCCCGCCGAGGGAGTGCCCGAGCAGGTCCACCCGGTGCAGACCCAACGCGTCCAGGAATCCGCTGACATCGGCTCGCATGCGATCGACCGCGTACGCCCCGGGCCAGTCGCTCCGGCCGTGCCCGCGCAGGTCGAGCGCGTACACCCGGCGGTGGAGCGCCAGCAGGGACGCCACCGGTTCCCAGTCGCCCGCGGTCTCCCCCAAGGCGTGCAGGAGGACCAGCGGCGGAGCGTCCTCGGGACCCGCCACCCGGTAGGCCAGCCGGACCCCGTCCACGTACGCCGAGCAGTGATCGACCATGTCCCGGAGGGTACGCGGCGGTTCCCCGCGACGCGCCCCGCGTTCACCAGCGGCGGAACCCGTGGCCCTCGACCCGCAGCAGGCGACCTAGTCGGCGGTGGGGCGCCACGAGCGGGTCGCGCGGATCGCGGAGCGCGCCCCCAAGGCACCGACGAGGAACGCGACCAGGACACAGCCCAGCGCCCCCGCCCCGAGGACCGTCCAGGAGACGCTGCCCTCCCCCGCGGCGGCGATGAAGAACAGGGAGTGCCACGCGGTGACGGCCGTCGCGACGACGGTGGCCACCAACAGCGGCAGGGTCAGGTGCCAGAACGCGACGGACCGGAAGACGGACCGGGTGCCGGTGAGCACCGTGAGGGGGGCGAGGACACCGCGGATCCGCACGAACTCGGCCGCCGCGCCCAGGCCCCCCGTGAGGGCGAGGACGGCCAGGCCCGTCACCCCGTACAGCAGGACCCAGTTGTTGGCGCGGGCCTTACTCGCCGCCCCGCTCGCCCAGGTGTCGCCCAGTGGCTCGGCGGTCGCCAGCACCGCGAAGGCGGCCCGTTTCACCTCGGACAGTCGCCCGCGTTCGGCGACGACGAGGGCGGAGTCCCGTGCCGTCAACCCGAAGGGTGCCGCCACCGCCCGGACCCGGATGTCCGGGGTCGACCAGCGTCGGATCTCCTCGATCCGCCGGTCGCCGCCGGTCGCCGGGCTCAGTTGCGCGGGGCATCCCAGGTCCAGGGAGCGCAGCGCCCGGCAGGAGCCCTGCAACGAGGTGCTGCCCCGGCCCCGGTCGTCGTACGTGGTGTTCCGCTTCAGGAGGAAGGCACCGTCGGGGAGGGTGCGGGCGAACGCGTCCACCGCCCGCGGTGCCATGGGCCTCACCTGTACGGCGAGCACGCCGTCCCCGATGCGGGCCTGGGTGAGTCGGGCCAGCTCCGCCTGTTCGCCGAGTCGGCTGTTCCACACCTGGAGTTGTGCCACGATGCCCAGGCCGATGACCATGGCCAGGGCCAAGCGTACGACCACGCCGGGGTGGGCGGCGGTCCATCGGCCGCCGATGAGTTGGCCGGCCCGTCCGGTGCGCGCGCCGCGCGCGGCGAGCCCGGCTCCGACCCGGCGGGTGACCAGTGCCGCGACCGAGGGCAGGAACCCCCACATGAGGACGGTGCCGAGGGCGAAGGGGGCGAGGGCGTTGCGCTCCGGGAGGTACTGGCTGGTGACCACCAGGGCCACGCCGAGGCCGCAGCACGCCGGTCGCCAGTGGGGAACGGAGGACGAGCCCCCGCCGGGTCGGGTGGAGCGGCGGTCGCCCGGCGCGCGGTGGGTGAGGACCACGACGGCGAGCAGGAACAGGACGGACAGCAGCAGGCCGGCGGACGCGGTCGGCCATGCCGCGCGGATGTCGCGGCTGTCCAGGACGTAGCCGGTCGGGGGCAGCCGCAGGTCCCAGCGGGACGCGGCGAGTTGGGGCAGCAGCATGAGGAGGGTACCGAGGGCCAGGGGGGCCGCGGCCTCGCCCACCTGGACCAGGGCGCGGTGCCGCCGCCCGGCGCCCAGGGCGTGCAGCAGACCGCTGCGCCGGTCCCGGGTGCGTGAACCCACGCGGGCCGCGATCACGGACAGTGCCAGGGCCGGGACTCCGGTGAGGGTCCAGAAGGTGAGCAGCGGATCGGTGACGGGCCGTTGGTCCACCATCTCGCCGATCGGGAGGGCCTTGCCGAAGCCCTCGGCGTACCACCAGCCCTCGGCTCCCCGCCCGGGGGCGCGTGCGGGGCGCACGTAGGCCAGCCGCTCCGAGGGCGCGGCCAGGCCGTCCTTGCCGATGGTTCCGGTGGACTCGCCGTACCGGTCGTGGATGCCCAGGTGTCGTCCCCGTGCGGCGAGTTCGGGGGAGAGCACCGCCTGTCCGGGTTCGGGCCAGGCGCGCAGCCCGGGGGGCAGCGGGGCGTCGTCGGTGAGCGGGACCAGGTAGAGGACGCTGTGCTGCACCTCGTCGACGGTGTCGAGGACTTCGCGGTACATCAGCGCGGCGTCGTGCCGTGCTTCGGTGAGGATCGGTCCCCGTGCCTCGTTGCGTTGTTCGCGTCCCTGGTGGGTGGCGACCGCGGCGACGGTGCCGAGGACGACGAGGGCGACCGTGGCCGCGGCGGCGAACAGGGCCCACCAGCGCAGCCGGTCGCCGGGGGTGCCCCGTCCTGCGGCGAGCCCGATGTGCAGGAGGCGGGTCCACAGCCGCCGGTCCCGCGTCACGCGGACGCCCCTGTTCCGGTCAGGGCTCCGTGGTCCAGGCGTCGGCGGTGGTCGGCGCGGGCGGCGACGGCGGGGTCGTGGGTGACGACCAGCAGGGCGCAGTCGCGCCGGCGGGCGGCGGTGAAGAGCAGGTCGGCGACACCGTCCTTGGTGTCGGGGTCCAGGGCGCCGGTGGGTTCGTCGGCGAGCAGTACGGCGGGGTCGGTGATCAGTGCCCGGGCGACGGCGGTGCGTTGGCGTTCGCCGCCGGACAGCGCGCCGGTCGGGGTGGTGCCGTGCGGGACGCCCAGGTCGTCGAGGAGTCGGGCGGCCCGTCGGTAGGCGGTGTGGTGGTCGCCGCCGTCGAGGAGTACGGGGAGCGCGACGTTCTCCACGGGGGTCAGTTCGGGGAGCAGTTCACCGAACTGGAAGACCATGCCCATGGTGTCGCGTCGGATGCGTGCCAGCCGGGCGGACCGCTGCCCGGTGATCTCCCGTCCGGCCACGGTGACCCGGCCGGCGTCCGGTGTGATGAGCCCGAGGATGCACATGAGGAGGGTGGACTTCCCCGATCCGCTCGGTCCGGTGATCGCCGTCGACTCCCCGGGGCGGACGGTCAGTTCGAGGTCGTCGAGGAGTACGCGGCCCGCGACCTCGTAGCGGAGGCCGCTGATGCGGAGGCCGGACGCGTCTGCCTGGGTCACCGGGGTGCTCTTCCTCTGGGATGCGGGGTTCCGCCGTGCGGGCGCGGGCCGGCACGGCGGAGTGCGCCCGTGCGTGACGGTGTGGTGGATCGGTCAGTTGTACGCCCAACCGGAGCAGTCGTCCCTGCTTCCGAAGTTCTCGTCGCACGCCTTGAACTTGAAGATCTTGGAGCCGTCACCCGAGTAGACGGTCGTGTGGGTGCCGTTGTGGTTCCACAGCGTGCGCTTGCGGTCCGAGCTGGCGGCGCGGAAGTACTCGGCCTTCGCCGGGTCGCTGTCCCGGCTGCCGTCCTTGACCGCGATCCTCCCGGAGTCCCCCCGTGCGGGGGACCAGGCGGTGGCGCCGCCGCCGGTCACGCTGGTCGCCGTCGCGGTGACGGTGGGCAGGGCGAGACCGACGGCGAGGAGCAGCCCGGCCAGGGTCGTCGATGTGCGCATGGCGGATTCCCTCCCTGGTGCAGGTAGGCGTCCTGGAGCACGGGCAGCACGCTGCCAGCACCGTGGAGGCGGTGCAATCGAAGGGCCGGATGACGCTCAACTTCGGCTGGTTCCCGGTTCACCGGTGGGCGGCCCCGGGGCTTCAGGGTCCCGCGTGGACCTGGCAGGCCCAGAGGCTGGGCGTGCGCGGGTAGTCCGCGCGCAGGGCGCACACCGCCTGGTGGAGGGCGTGTGCCGTGCCCGCCACGGCGGGTGGTCCGCCGTCGGCGACGAGCCGTTCGTAGACCGCGTGGGCGACGCGCGCGCCGATGGTGTCGTCCACGTTCCACAGCGAGCCGACGACGTGCGGGAAGCCCGCCATCTGGAGGGCGCTGACGATGTGGACCGACTCGTCGGCGAGTGCGGGGCTGGTGCGCAGGGTGTCGCAGGCCGACAGGTAGGCGAGCCGGGCGTGGGGGAGCCGCCAGCGGGCCAGGTCGCGGACCGTGGGTGAGTCGCGGGCCGGTCCGTGGAGGGCCAGTCGGGTGTGTGAGGGCCGCTGCGGGTCGCTCACCGCGTGGCAGGCGAAGTGTGCGTACGGGTGGTCCGGCAGGTGTGCGCGGACGGCGGCCCCGGTCGCCGCTTCGCCGTCCAGGACCGTCGCGTCCCGCAGCAGGGCGGCCAGTCGCTGCGTTTCCCCGCGTGCTCCGGGCAGCGGGGGCAGGCCCTCGGCTTCGGGCACGGACACGAGCAGCGGGCGGCCCGGGGCCGTGCGGCGTCCCCGTTCCCGGGTGCGGGCGTGGTGCAGGGCGCGCAGGGTGGGGACGTACGACGAGACCGCCCGGTCGAGGGCTCCGGGGCCGGTGCCGTCCGGGGCGGCGGCGTGCAGCGGGAGTGCGGCGAGGGCGCCGCCCGGCGACCACCAGATCCGGGGCGGGAGCTGCCCGGGTCCCGTCGGGTGGGTCCGGTCCAGCTGGCGCAGGACGGGACCGGTGACGGCCGACCACAGCCAGTCGAGGGTGTCCCGTACGGCCGCCTGGGCGCTCAGCGCCCGGTCCCGCGGGCAGTTGGGGTCGGCCAGCAGGCTCAGCGCCTCCTGGAAGTGTCGGGTGCGTCCTTCGGCCTCCCGTGCGGTGAGGCCGGGCAGGGGTACCGCCTCGATGCGCTCCGTGGTGACGATCAGTGCGCCGCCGTCGGGGGCGGTGGGCACCGGGCCGGGGAGTTCCGGGGCCGGGGGGACGTACAGCAGCACCACGGGGCCTTCGGCGGCGGTGGCACGCAGTTCGCTCTCGTCCCACTCGCGCACCGGTCGGAACAGCCGTAGTGCGGGGTGTTCGGCGCGGATGCGTCCGATGAGTTCGTTCCACTCGGCCGCGGCCCGCCCGCGCAGTTCGGCGCCGCCGGGTGCGGTGTCCGTGATCGTGCCGCTGGCCGTGTCGGTGGGCGTGTCCCAGGCGTCGGGGTCCGTGCGGCGCTCGTCGGTGGTGGCGTCGACGTGGTCGCGCAGCCGGGCGAAGCGCGCGGCCAGGTCCGGTGCCCGAGCGGCCAGTTCGGTGAGATCGCTGTCCGCGTCGAACGCCTGGGCGAGCAGCACCCCGCGGGCCTGCTCCAACAGCCGCACCGCGAGCCCGGGGTCACCGTGGTGCACGGCGCAGGCCGCGGCCTCGGCGCCGAGCCCGACGGCCTGGCTCAACCTGAACTCCTGGTCCTCGCGCACCAGGTGGCGGGGGGACACCGCGGGCAGCAGGTCCACCGCTGCCGTGAAGCCCTCCACGGCCCGGTCGGGTCGGCCCAGCGCCAGCCAGGCGCGGCCCCAGCCGCGGGCGGCCTCCAACCGGGTCGCGGGGGCGCCGTGCGGGTCGAGGGCGGCGGCGCGCAGGGCGTCCGCGGCCTCCCGCAGGTCGGGGCGGGCCCGGGTGTGGACGTACAGCACGGTGAGCGCCGCCCCGAGGCTCGCCAGTCTGCCCGCCCGTCGGGGGTTGCCTTCCGGGGTGGCGCGCACCGCCTGCCGCATCAGTGCGACCGCGTCCCGCCGCACGGTGGAGGACCAGGCCACCCGCTCCCCCGCGAGCCGGAGCGTCGCCGCCGCCATCAGGGCGTTGCTCCGGTCGGGGGCGCCTTCGGGCAGGGCCGCGAGCACCGCGTCGATGAGGGTGCGGGCTTCCTTCAGTCGGGTGCGACGGCCCGTCAGGTGGAAGGCGGTGAGCAGGGCGAGCGCCAGGTTCATCCGTCGTCGGTGCCACTTCGGGTCGGTGGGCGGGGTCAGGGCGATGCCTGCCCTGATCTGTTCAATCGCCTGCTCCACGGTGTGCGGGTCCTGGGTGCGCTCCACGGCGTGCAGCGCACCCGTGCCGGACGCCACCAAGACCGCGGCCCGTTGTTCCCCGGGCAGGCCGGGCAGTTCGGCGGCCCGGCGGCGGCACTCCATGGCTTCCCGCAGGTCCCCCGAGTCGTCGGAGGTCGCGTGCCTCAGGCCCAGCGCGGTGCCCAGGGTCATCAACCGCCCGCCGAGTTCGGCGTGTCCCCGGGGGGTGCGGCGCACCGACTCCCGGAGGGCGGCGACGGCTTCCGGGAGCGCCGTGGTGTCCGTGCCCGACTGGTGGGCGGTGATCAGGACGCTGCCCAGGTCGTGCAGCGCCGCCGGACGTCGTACGTGCTCGGCGGGGAACAGCGCCACCGCGTCGCGGAGCTGCTGGACCGCTTCCCGCAGCACCTCGGGGCCGCTGGTTCCGGCGGTGTAGCGGGCCCGTAGCTCCAGTGCGGTGTTGATGAGGCGCCCGGCGGTGCGGGGAGCGGGTTCCGGGCCGGTCGCCCGGGCGGCGTCCATCAGGTGCCGGGCGGTGGCCAGGTCTTCCGGGCGACCGGTGTGGGCGTGGTGGGCCCTCAGGACCGAGGCGAGCACTTCGCCCACCTGGGACCGGAGCGCCGGGTGTCCGCCGCTCTCCTCGCGGGCCTCGGTCAGCACGGTGACGGCTTCCTCCAGGTCGGCCGGCCGGCCCGCCCTGCGGGATCTGCGCAGCAGGGCGACCCCCAGGTTCAGCAGTGCCGCGCCGCGGCCGTTCGGGTCGCCGGGGACCGCCCGGCGCAGCAGGTCCACGATCTCGTCGTGCTGGTCCGGTGTCCCGCCGTCGCGTTCGGTGCACAGGGAGAGCGCGCGGGCCAGGCTGCTGGCGTACCGGGCGCGGTCGGCGTGGTCGGGTGGGGTCCCGTCCAGTACGTCACGGGCGATGCCGGTCGCCTCGTACAGGTCCTCGGGGTCGGAGGTCATCTCGTAGCGCTGGACCAGGACGAGTCCGTGGTTGTTCAGTCGGACCGGGCGGTCGGGGTCGTCGGTCCGACTGGCCTTCACCGCCCGGTGTCCGAGGTCCGCCGCTTCGTCCAGGGGCGCCGCCTCGCCGGTGACCCGGCTCAGGGTGGACAGGGCCGCCGCCAGGGTGTCCATCCGGAGCGCGTGCTCCGGGGCGCCCCGCTGGGTGGCGAGCACGGCGAGCGTTCCGGAGGCGACGCCCGTCCACAGCAGTTGCTCCAGGTCGATGCCCACCAGTGCGCGCACCTGCTCGGCCAGGTCCTTCAGCCGGTCGACGTACGAGGGGCCATCGTCCGGTCGGGGCCCCTGCGGCGGCAGTTGCTCCTGGGCGGCGGCCACCGAGGACTCGCAGACCACGTGCCACTGCACGGGGCCGTCCGCCGGGCCCGGTCCCGGTCGCTGGTCGGGCGGGAGGTCGGCGAACGCCGTCGCCAACTCCTCCGGTACGGCCCCGGGGTCGACGGCCCACACCGGGAACAGCAGGGTTCCCGCGCAACTGCCCTCCCGGGTTCCCCGGCCCGCGCCGAGCTCCGCGCACCGGGCCCAGTAGAACCAGCCGACGGCCCAGCGGACCTCCAGGTCGGTGGTGAGGTCGCACACCCGCAGCAGCGCGGCCACGTCCGCGTCGGCCGCCGGGCCGAACAGGCCGTGGACGTCGTCGTCCGCGTCGGTGGGCCGCTCCTCCCTGCCCGTGCTCCGGGCCTCGGCGTGCACGAGTCGTTCCCGCACCGCCCGCAGTCGGTGACTCCGTTCCATCTGCTGCGCCTCCGCCCCACTGGTCCCGCACGGCGCCCGGTTCTTCGGGCGTGCGCCGCTCGTCCGTCGCGTACGGCACAATCGGGATCATGACGGCAACGGACAGGGAGCGCCAACGCGCCGACTCCGTGGGAGCGTTGTGCGCACTCCTGGGGGAATCGGGCGGCGGTGGCGATCCGCAGGTGGCCGAAACCGCGGCTCGGGCCGGGGCGTTGATCGCCGCGGACGGTGACCGCCAGCAGGTGGACGAGGCGCTGCACGCGGTGGACGAGGCGCTGCGCAGGGCGGGCGATCCGCGGGGACTGCTCGGCCGGTCCCGGGGTGCGGCGGACCTCCGGCCGTCCGGTTCCGTCGTGCCGGGCGTCCGGGCGCAGATCAAGGTGGCGCTCTGTCCCGGCGAGCCGCGGTGCCCCCGCCGGGAACCGGCGAGGGACCTGTGGCCGGCGCCGATGTGCACGGTCACGGGCGTCCGGATGCGCAAGGAGCGGCTCCGCCGGGAGCCCTGACGTGAGGGGCCTGCGACGGTGAACCCGCTCCTCGCGACGCTCAGCGGCAAGCTGACCGAGCGTTGGCTGAATCTGTTGGTGTTGCCCGGGGCACTGTTCCTGGGCGTCCTGGCCACGGGCGTGACGCTCGGCCACGGCCACTGGCAGGACCTGGGCCGGTTGCGCGCCGCACTCGACGGACTCGCCGGGCGGCCCGCGCTGGAGCGCACCGGCACGGCCGCCCTGGTGGTGGCGATCCTGCTGTTGCTGTCCTCGGCCCTGTCGTTGGGCGCCCAGTTCCTGGGCGCGGGCGTGGAACGGTACTGGCTCCGGGAGGCGCGCTTCGCGCCCTCGCGCGTCCTGGTGCGACGGCGGGCGGCCCGGTACCGCCGTGCGGACCGGGCACGCACCGCGGCCATCCGCGACCCGGCGACGGCGGAGCCGGAGATCGCGCGGCTCACCCTGGTCCGGGACCGGATCGGGCTGGTTCCGCCGAGCCGTCCGACCTGGTACGGCGATCGGCTCCAGGCCGCCGCGGAACGGGTGGACGCGGCCTACGGCGTCGATCTGGCCGCGTGGTGGCCGCGGCTGTGGCTGGTCCTCCAGGAGCCCGCCCAGCGGCAGATCGAGTCCGCGCGTGCTTCGGTCGCGGCGGCTGCGCGCCTGGCGGCCTGGGCCGTCGGCTACCTCGTGGTGGGTCTGTGGTGGTGGCCGGCCGTGGTGATCGCCGCCGGCTGCGCCCTGGTCGCCCGTACCCGGGCCCGCGATGCGGTGGAGGCGCTCGCTTCGCTGGTGGAGGCGGCGGTGGACGTGCACGGGCGCGAGCTGGCCGTCCGGGTGGGCGTGGCGGTCGCGGAACCGGAGCGGGCCCCGGGTCTCCTCGGGCACGAGTCCGGTGACCTGATGTCCGAGGCGTTCCGCAAGGGCGGCTAAACCCCCTTGTCAGGGGTCGGGGGTCGGGTGCGGGATGGTGGCCCCGGGCTCCGTTCGGGCGGCGTCCGGGGCACGGTCGGTTCAGAGGCCGGCGGTGTACAGCAGGCGGTTGGGGGACGACTTGCTGACGGTGAGGGCGTCCCTGGTCGCCTGGCTGATGATCCAGTTGCCGACCTCCTGCGCGGTCGCCGTCGGGTTCACGGCCTTGTAGAGCGCCGCGACGCCCGCGACGTGCGGGCTGGCCATCGAGGTCCCGTCGAGGGCGGTGCTGCCGCCGCCCACGCGGGCCGAAACGATCGCCCGGCCGGGTGCGTAGAGGGCCAGACAGGGGCCGAAGTTGCTGAAGTCGGTCTCGATGTCGTAGTGGTCGGTGGCGCCGACGGTGAGGGCCCAGTTGGCGCTGGCCGGGGAGACGTCGCAGGCGTCCTTGCCGTCGTTGCCCGCCGCGACCACCGGCAGCACGTTGCGCGTGGTGAGGTTGTTGATCGCCTGGTTGACGGCCTCGTTGCGGTCACCTCCGAGGGAACCGTTCAGCACGGCGGGTTGCCGGGCGTTGCGGGCGACCCAGTCGAAGCCCGCGATGATCCCGGACCACTCGCCCCGCCCCGCGCAGTTGAGGACCCGTACGCTCACCAACGAGGTCTGGCGGGCCACCCCGAAGGTGGCGCCGCCGACCGTGCCCGCGACATGGGTGCCGTGTCCGTTGCAGTCGGCCCCGTTGCGGCCGTCACCGATCGCGTCGAAGCCGGGCACGGCCCGTCCGCCGAACTCGGCGTGCTGGTAGTCGATGCCCGTGTCGACCACGTAGGCCGTCACTCCGGAACCGGTGCCGTGGACGTTGAACTCCTGGTTCAGCGGCAGATAGGGCTGGTCGATCCGGTCCAGGCCCCAGCTCGGGGCCGCGGCCCGCGCGGCGCGGGTCGGGGTGGGGGTCGCCGTGACGGTGCCGTCCTCGTCCACGGCGTCGACCGCGGGCAGTGCGCGCACCGCGGTGAGTTGCGCGGGGGTCAGCTTCGCGGCGAACCCGTTGAGGACCGAGGTGTAGGTGAAGAGGGCGGTCGCCGACGGTGCCGCCTTCTTCAGCACGGACGCCGGCGAGACGCCCTTCGCGACGGTGACGATGTACTGGCCCGCGACGGGCACGGGTGTGGGCCGCAGCGGCGCGGGCTCGGCTCGGGCTCCGGTGAGGGCGGCGGTCGGGTCGGGGGCGGTCGAGGTGGCGAGGGCGGGCGCCGTCGTGGAGAGCAGGGCGGTGACGGCTGCGGCGAGCGCGAACAGTCTGGGGTGCGTGGGCATGCCCGTGACCCAACCAAATCGCCTCTCACAAATCCATCACCCTGAGTAGCCCTGCGCTACTTTTCGTACGCACGGGGGGAGGGTGCGCGGCCGGTCGGTCGCAGGACGCGTTCAGGGCAGGAGTTGACGGACCAGCGTGTCGGTGGCCCAGCGTTCCCAGCGGGCCGGGGACCAGCCGCGGACGGCGACCAGGAGACCGTACGTCTCGGGGCCGAGGACGGTGAACGCGATGTCGGCGGCGGACGCGGCGTCGTGCCCGTCCCGGAGCGTGCCCCCCGTCTTGACCAGCAGGGCGCGGGCGAAGTGCAGCTGCACGGTGTGCCGTTGCTCCATGCTCGTCCGCCACAGCGCGGCGAGTTCGGGATCGGAGGCCGCGGCCGTACGGACCACTTCCAGGACGGGTGTCGCCCGGTGCAACACGCCGCGGGCCCCCGCGGCCTGCCGGGCGAGTTGCCGGGCGGGGTCGGGGGTGGCGAGGACGGCGCGGGCCCAGGGGCGGTCGAGGGTGGCCGCCGAGTCGGTGTCGCCGGCGATCGCGGTGTCCAGGACCTCCTTCAGCAGGGCGCGCTTGGTGCCGAAGGTGAAGTAGACGGTCTGCACGCCGACCTCGGCGGCCCGGGCGATGTCCTCGACGGTGGTGCCGGTCCAGCCGCGCTCGACGAAGAGCCCCGCGGCGGCGGCGAGCATCCGGTGCCGGGTGCGACGGGTCTTCTCGGCACGGGTGAGGGGTGGGGTCACGGGCGGACTCCTCGACGGGCGCGGACTGCGGGCCTGGGTGCCGCCGGCTCCACGACCTCCACGGGTGAATGCCACCGACCCTTTGACTGTAGTGAGACTACAGCGTGTTTCACTGGAGTATGACTACAGCGAATTCTCCTACCGCCGACGGACGCATCCTGGTTCCCGGTGGCTACGGAGCCGTCGGCACGGCGGTGACCGCGACCCTCGGGCAGTGGTTCCCCGGGCGGGTGGTGCCCGGCGGTCGGAGCGCGGAGCGGGCCCGACAGCACGGCGGGGTCCGGGTGGACGTGAACGATCCGCAGGGCTTCGGCGCGGTCCTCGACCGGCTCGGCGACGTGAGCGCCGTGGTGCTGTGCGTGGAGCCGCCGGACGAGTCGGTGGCACGTGTATGTCTGGAGCGGGGCGTCCACCTGGTCGACATCGGGGCGGACGCGCGCCTGCTCCGCGCGGTCACCGCGCTCCACGACACGGCGCTCGACACGGGCGCATCGGCGGTGCTCAGCGTCGGAGTCGCGCCGGGGCTGAGCAACCTGCTCGCCCGGCGCGCCCACGAGGAGGTCGGGGGCGCGCAGCGGATCGACCTGACCGTGCTGCTCGGATCGGGCGAACGGCACGGCGCCGACGCGGTGCGCTGGACCGTGGCGGGGCTCGCCGCGCCCACGGCGGCCCGTCCCCGGCGCGTCGAACTGCCCGGTCACGGGTTCAGAACCGCGCACCCCTTCCCGTTCTCCGACCAGCACACGCTGACCGGCACCCTCGGCGTGCCCCGGGTGACCACCCGGCTGTGTCTGGACTCACGGGCGGCCACGGCGCTGCTGTTCGGGCTGCGCCGCACCGGACTGCTGCGGGCCGCCGACCGTCCGGTGCCCCGGCGGCTGCTCACCGGCGCCCTGGGTCGGGTGCACCTCGGCGGTGATGCCTTCGTGGTGCGCGCCGACGCGTACCGGGACGGACTGCACGTCGCCCGGGTCGCCCGGGGACTGCGGCAGAGCCGGTTCACCGCCCTGGTGGCCGCGCACGTCGCACGGCACCTGCTGACCGGCGGCCCGGCGCCCGGGGTCCGGCACGTCGAGGAGGTGCCCGCACTGGCGGACCTGCCCGAGCGGCTGGCCGGTGACGGACTGACCGTGCTGCGACTGACGGACGGACCGGCGTGAGGGACGACTGGTCGGGCGGCGGGCGGAACGGGTACGCGCAGGCCGGGGACGCCTGGGCGCACGCGGCGGACGACGTGGTGGCGCTGGCCCTCGCCCGGGCCGACCGGGAACACCGCGGGCCGGTCCCCGAAGTGCTGGACGTGGGCACCGGATCGGGTCCCGCGCTGCTCGCGGCGGCCCGGGCGGGTGCCCTCGCGGTGGGTGTGGACCGGGCGGCCGACCTGGTGCGGGTGGCGGCGGCCCGGGCCGCCGCGGCGGGGCTCGGCGGTCGGACCCGGTTGCTCGTGGGGGACGCGGGGGCGCTGCCGTTCCCCACCGGACGCTTCGACGTGGCCCTGTCCACGTTCGGGGTGATGTTCGCGCCCGATCCGTGGCGCTCGGCCGCCGAACTCGTACGGGTCTGTCGTCCGGGCGGGTGGCTGGCCGTCGCGTCCTGGACCCCGGACGGGGTGTTCGGCCGGATCGCCCCGACCGTCGCCCGGGCACTCCCCCGCCCTCCGGGTTCCGTCGACGCCCCCACCCGCTGGGGCGAGCCCGGTCACGTACGGCGGTGGTTCGCCCCGCTGCCGGTGACCGTGGAGACCCTGGTGTGCGAGGTCCGCGTCACGTACCCGTCCGTCGAGCGGGCGGTGCGGGTGTTCGCCGACAAGCCCGGCCCGTTGCGGCAGTACCGGACGGCCCTGGAGGCGGCCGGGCGCTGGGAGGTCGCGCGGGACGCCTTGAGCGAGCTGTTCACGGCACACGGCCGGGCCACTGACGGAAGCCTCCAGATGCACGTTCCGTACCTCGTGGCGCTCGGCCGGGTCGATCGGGGAACCGGAAAGTCCCGGTAGCGGAGTGGCGGCGGCCCGGGGTGCCGTCCCCGAGCCGCCGTCCGTTCCCGGCCCTTCCGTCGGCGCGGGCAGCGACCGTCACCGCAGTTCCTTCGCCCGCTCGCCGAGGATCCGCGCCGCGGGCAACACCCGCTGGAGTGCACCGCCCTCGTCGGCGCCGTCGAACTGGGTCCGGTGCAGTTCCGCGTACCGTCCGTCACGGGCGAGCAGGGTGTCGTGGGTGCCGCGCTCGACGATTCGACCGTCTTCCACCACCAGGATCTGGTCGGCGGCCCGGACGGTGGACAGCCGGTGGGCGATCACGACGGCGGTCCGGTCCGCCAGTGCCTCGGTGAGCGCCTCCTGCACGGCGGCCTCGGAGGTGTTGTCGAGGTGGGCGGTGGCCTCGTCCAGGATCACCACGCGCTGCCGGGCGAGCAGCAGCCGGGCGATGGTCATCCGCTGGCGCTCCCCGCCGGACAGCCGGTAGCCGCGTTCGCCGACGACCGTGTCGAGGTCGTCGGGCAGGGAGCGGACCAGGCCGTCGAGGCGGGCGCGGCGCAGGGCGTCCCACAGTTCCTCGTCGGTGGCGTCGGGACGGGCGAGCAGCAGGTTGGCGCGGACCGACTCGTGGAAGAGGTGGCCGTCCTGGGTGACCATGCCGACGGTGGCGCGCAGCGAGTCGGTCGACAGGTCGCGCACGTCGACGCCGCCCACGCTGACCGTCCCGGAGTCGGTGTCGTACAGCCGGGGCAGCAGGGAGGCGATGGTGGACTTGCCCGCCCCGGAGGATCCGACGAGGGCGACCGTCTGGCCGGGTTCGGCGCGGAACGACAGGCCCTTGAGCACCTCGCCGCCCTCGCGGGTGTCGAGTGAGGCGACCTCCTCCAGCGAGGCGAGGGAGACCCGGTCGGCCGCGGGGTAGCCGAAGCGCACGTCGGTGAACTCCACGGCCACCGGGCCCTCGGGGACCTCGCGGGCGTCCGGCCGCTCGGCGATCAGCGGCTTCAGGTCCAGCACCTCGAAGACGCGCTCGAAGCTGACCAGGGCGCTCATCACCTCCACGCGGGCCCCGGCGAGTGCGGTGAGCGGGGCGTACAGCCGGGTCAGCAGGAGGGCCAGGGCGACGACGGCACCGGGCTCCAGGGTGCCGCGCAGGGCGAACCAGCCGCCGAGTCCGTACACGAGGGCGAGGGCGAGGGCGGAGACCAGGGTCAGTGCGGTCATGAACGTGTACTGGGACATCGCCGTGCGGACCCCGATGTCCCGGACCCGGGTGGCGCGGACGGCGAACTCGGCGGACTCCTCGGCGGGCCGCCCGAAGAGCTTGACGAGGGTCGCCCCGGGTGCGGAGAAGCGTTCGGTCATCCGGGTGCCCATGGCGGCGTTGAGTTGTGTGGCCTCGCGTTGGAGTCCGGCCATCCGGGTGCCCATCCGGCGGGCGGGCACGACGAAGACGGGCAGCAGCGCCAGCGCGAGGAGGGTGATCTCCCAGGACAGGGTGAGCATCACGGCAAGGGTGAGCAGCAGGGTGACCACATGGCCGACGACTCCGGACAGGGTGGTGCTGAAGGCGCGTTGGGCACCGATGACGTCATTGTTGAGGCGGCTGACCAGGGCACCGGTGCGGGTGCGGGTGAAGAAGGCGACGGGCATCTGCTGGACGTGGTCGAAGACGGCGCGCCGCAGGTCCAGGATCAGGTTCTCGCCGAGCCGGGACGACAGACCGCGTTCGATCAGGCCGAGGCCGGCCTCGACGACGGCGATCACGGCGATCAGCAGGGCGATCCGGACCACCGTCCCCGGCGGGCCGCCGCTCACGATGGCGTCCACCACCCGTCCGGCGAGCAGGGGGGTGGCGACGGCGAGGAGCGAGGTGACGATGCTGAGCAGGAGGAAGCGGACGATCGGCTTGCGGTGGGGGCGGGCGAAGGCGGCGATGCGGCGCAGGGTCGCGCGGCGGAAGGGGCGGCGGTCCTGTTGGGCGTGGATGAGGCCGTTGAGCTGCGTCCATGCCGTGGTCTCCATGTTCATGCCGCTGACGGTAGAACCTCAATCATCCTTGAGGTCAAGTGTGTCGTGCGGGAGGTTCTGAGGAGCCGTCACGGGCACGGGCGGGGAGCCGCCACCTCGGCTTCTTCCCGGCTGCCGGAGGTTCTCAGGAGGCGGGAGGTGTGCGAGAGTCCTCGGCATCCCCGTCAGCCGGGGAGAGGGAAGGCCGGGCATCCGGGCGGGAGTCGGTGCCGGTCCGGGCGGCCGGGGACGGGAAGGGCACGATGAAGGTGACGGGGAAGCCGCAGCCGGTGGGAGTTGCCGGGTCGGGGCCGCGGGGGCTCGCCGTGGGGCTGGTCGGGGCGGGCACCATGGCCCGCGCCCATCTACCGGCCTGGCTCGCCCTCGGCGCCCGGGTCGCCGTGTGGTCCGCCGGCGGTGGCGCCGCCCGACTGGCCGAGGAGTACCGGGCCGAGGGGGTCACGGTGGCGCCGGACCTGGACGGTCTGATCGGTCGCAGCACGGTCGTCGACATCTGCACCCCGACCCCGAGTCACCCGGCCCTCGCGCTGGCCGCGATCGCCGAGGGCCGGTCCGTGGTGTGCGAGAAGCCGTTGGCGCTCACCCCGCGGGACGCGGCGGAGATCGCAGGGGCTGCGGAGGCGGCCGGAGTGCTGCTCTTCCCGGCGCACGTCGTGCGCTACTTCCCCGCGTACGAGGCCGCCGCCGCATCGGTCGCCCGGGGCGAACTCGGGGAGCCCACCGAGCTGCGGTTCACCCGGGGCGGGGCCTATCCGGTGTGGTCACCGTGGTTCGCCGACCCGGCACTGTCGGGCGGCATCCTGATGGACCTGATGATCCACGACATGGACTACGCCCGGCTGTTGGCGGGCGAGGTGGTGAGCGTCCGGGCCGAGGCGCAGACCACCCCGAACACCGCGCCGGGCGGCGCGCGGGCCGAGGGCACCGCCGTGCTCACCCATGCGTCGGGCGCGGTCAGCCGGTTGTCCGCCACCTGGGGCCCGGCCGACGTGCCGTTCCGCACGACCTTCCGGGTCACGGGGACCCGCGGGATCGTGGCGCACGACTCCACCGCCCCGACGGGCCTACGGGCTGGCTCCGGCACCGGGGACGCGCCGGATGCGGCGACGCCCGCCGGACCTGCGGCGGAGAGTCCCTACCTCACTCAACTACGCGAGTTCACCGCCGCGTTCGCGGGCGGTCCGTCCCCCAGGGTCAGCGCCCGGGACGCAGTGGCCGCGGTCCGGATCGCGGCAGCCGCCGTGCTGTCCGCCCGCACCGGAGAGGCCGTGGACCTCACCGGTGACGCGGAGGTCTGACAACCGCGTCGACCAGGGCGCTGCGGGCCTCGCGGGGCCCGCCAGGTCGACGGCGGCCCTCACACGAACGGCCGGGGCGGACCGGGGTGGTCGCGCACGGCCCGGCGCAGGATCAGGACGGCCACGGCGACCGTGAGCGGCCAGCACACCACGAACGCCCAGATCGCGACCGGGTTGGCGGTGACACCGCCGAGCACCAGCAGGGCCAGGGAGAGCACGGCGCACAGCGCCAGTGCGCGACCGCGGACGAGCTGGGCCGCCAGCCGCTGCCGTACCGCGAGCAGCCCCAGGCGGTGACGCAGCGCACGGTCGCCGTTCAGGCGGTCCTCGATGTCCTGGAGGGTCCGTCGCTCGCGTTCGGTCAGTCGGTCGGCGGCCATGGTGCGCGCTCCAGCGCTCTGGAGGGGTGCACCGCGCGGGGTCTGCGGCCCGTGTGCGCCGGGGTGCGGACGGTCACCGCCCGGTGCTGCCTGCACTGACGAGTCTACGGACGCATGCGCCGTCCCGCTCCCGGTGCCCCGGAGCGCGCGGGGAGGGGCCCGCCCTCAGGTGGGCGGGCCCCTCCCGGTCGTGCGCGGTGCGCTAGGCCCGCTGTCGGGGGCTCGGGTGGATGGTCAGCTTCTCGTGCTTGTCCTTGGGGCGTTCTCCTCGTTCGTTGGCGAGGTGAACGGTGACGGTCTCGTCCGCGTTCTGCGGGGTGATGGCGTAGGGGCCGGTGACCGGTTGGTCGGGCAGCACGTACCCCTCGGGGACGTCGGTCTCCCGGAGGTAGTACTCCCCGACGGCCAGGTCGTCGAAGAGGCACACGCCCGCGTCGTCGGTCGAGCAGCCGGGGCCGCGCCGGGTGTCCGCCGCGACGGAACCCGACGCCGTGGTCTGCAAGCCGGTGACCCCGTTGGTCTCCTCCCAGAGCTCGAACACGGCGCCGGTGAGTGCCCTGCCGTTCTTCTCGTCGGTCTTGAGGACCTTGATGCTGCCCCGGGCCCGGGTGATCGGGACGGTCACGGTCACGGGGTCGCTGGGGACGGTGTTCCCGGCGGGGTCCTCGCCCGCGGCCCGGGCGCGGTTGGTGACCTCACCGGCCTCGCCGTCCGCTGCGGTGACGACGTAGCTGCCGCGGCAGACCGTGCTCGCGCCGGCGGCCAGGGAGGTGTCCTCGCAGGTGATCTCGGTGACGTGGTCGTCGACCACCCGTACCCCGGTCAGGGGTTGGCTGCCGCTGTTGGTCACCGTGTACGCGTACGCGACGGTGTCCCCGACCTGGTAGGGGCCGGGGCTCGCCACCTCCTTGCTGACGGAGATCGCGGGGCCTCCGGTGATCGGCAGGGTCGCTTGGGCCGGCGGCGAGGTGACGGTCCGGTTGGGTGCGGTGCCCGTCGCGGTGGCGGTGTTGGTGACCGAGCCGGCCTCGGCGTCGGCCTCCGTCACCGTGTAGGAACCCCGGCAGGTGGTGCTGTCGCCCGTCTCGCCCTCCGGTTCCAAGGTGGTCGCTTCGCAGGTGATGCCGGTGACGCGGTCGTCGGTGACCGTCACCCCGGTGAGCTGCTGGCCCCCGGTGTTGCGCACCGTGTAGACGTAGTCCACCTCGGTGCCGGCGGTGTACGGCCCCTCGGTGTCGACGCTCTTCTCGATGCTGATCCCGGGCGGCCGGACGAGGGGCACCGTCTCGCTGGACGGCGGCGAGGTGACCGGGGTCCCCCCTGACGTGCCGCCGGCGGTCGCGGTGTTGGCGACGGAGCCCGCCGCCACGTCCTGGGCCGTGACCACGTAGGTCGCCGTGCAGGTGACCGTGTCTCCCGCGGCCAGGGTGGTGACCGGACAGGTCACCGCCCCGATCTTCGGGTCGGTCACGACGAGTTCGGTGATCGACGCGTTGCCCGAGTTGGTGACGACGAAGTCGTAGGGGACCTCGGTGCCCTCCTCGATGACTCCGGGCAGCGGCTGGTGGACCTGCTTCACCAGGTTGAGCGCCGGCAGCGGCTGGTCCGAGTGGACCGCGACGTTGCGGATCAGATGGACGTCGGTGAACAGACCGGTGGAGGCGGCGAAACCGAACTTGTAGGTGTCGGGCACCGCCGTCGGCGCCGGAGTCGCGATCACCTGCTGGAAGCCCGCGCCGTCGTTGAAGTCCACCGCCACCGTGAGCACCGGGTTCGGCGCCGGGGTGAGGTGGACGTTGACCCGACGCCTGGACGGCTCCAGCGCGGCTTCCGCCTCGGCGGGCGTGGCGTCCGGCGGCAGGGAGGTCAGCGGCCCCTGAAGCTCGCCGGGCAGGGTGGAGGGCCACGGACCCGTGGTGGAGAAGTTGCTGGTGGACGCCGTGAGGAAGCAGTAGCCCTCGATGCCGTCGCCCGGGCCCCGCACGGTCACCATGTTGGCTCCCGGTGCCGGGATCCTGAACTCCGTGCCGGCCGGGGAACGCTGCGCACAGCCGTTGCCGCGCTGCTCCCAGTCGCCGAAGTAGTTGCCCAGGACGTCCAGCCCGACCCCGAGGTAGCCCCGGTCGACACCGGGCAGGAAGGGGTTGACCGGGTTGTCGTCGGGCAGTTTCTGCGCATATCCCAGGCTGCCGCCGAACGCTCCCGGGTGGGTGAGCGAGGTGGCGCCGTCAACGAGGAAGAACGAGATCCCGTCCGCCGGGGTCGCCGGGGTCGTGCTGCCGTACTGCCACTGGTCGAAGGTGACGTCGAGCCCCTGGCCGGCGGGGATGGCCTGGTCGTACAGGACGGCCCCCGCCTGGTCGTTCGACGCGTCGGTGAGCTGGAGGTATCCGTTGGGGGCGCCGCCCGTGGGCGGCACCGGGCCGGTCTGCGTCGTGGGACAGCCGCCGAGGGGGTGGTTCCCCGGACCCGGTGGCGCAGCCGCGGCGGCACCGGTGAGGCAGGCCGATCCCACTGCGGTGAACCCGGGGTCGGCCGTGGCGCCGGTGAAGGTCTCCTGGACCAGGGGGGTGGAGACCGCTCGGGGCGCTCGGGGAGCCGACGGGGGTGACGCCTGGGCGCTGCTCCCGACGGTGCCCCCCAGGAGGCCGATCACGAGTGCGGCGGCCAGGCTCGGGGTTCTTCGGCGACGGGGGCGGGCGGTCCCGCTGTCTCTGCTCATGACCACGAGGGGTACCCGCCGTGCGGGGCGTCCCGGCGGGACACCCTGCGCCGGCGACGAACATCAGCCGGGTGCCCCACAGTCCTTCGCCCGGACAGCCCCCCGTCGGAACCCGCGGTCGGACCGCGCCGGGCCCGCTGGCGGGAGGCTCCGGCCCTGCACCCCGCCCGGATCGGCAATTCCTTTGACATCCGGGGGAGTTGGGGCACGATGAGCCCATTCGGGTACCGGACGGGCAGGGGGACGCATGGGAACGCGCAGGGGATTCCTCTCGGCGGGGGCGGCGACCGCGGCAGCGGTGGGCACGGGGTGGCCGGCCGGGTCGGCGAGCGCGGCCGGTTCCGCCGGTTCCCCCTCCGGTCGGCAGGACGGCGTTCCGCAGTACGACGTTCCCTTGGGCATCGCGATGGAGGGTTACCCGAGCGCGTTTCCGGTGCGCTTCCTGCGACTGGTCAACCAGGGCGAGACGGTCGACATGGCCTACCTCGACCTCGCTCCCGCGGGCGGCGCCGCGTCCGGGCGCACGGTGCTGCTGCTCCACGGGAAGAACTTCGACGGCGGTGCCTGGACGCCCACCGCGCGGGCCCTGGCGGCGGCGGGCCACCGGGTCGTCGTACCGGACCAGATCGGGTTCGGCCGCTCCTCGAAGCCCGCCCTGGACTACCGTTTCACGCTGTTGGCGCAGAACACGGTGGCCCTCCTCGACCACCTCGGCATCGCGGAGGTCGACGTCATCGGCCACTCGATGGGCGGCATGCTGGGCGTGCGCTTCGCGCTGGACCACCCGACCAGGGTCGGCAAGCTGGTCCTGGCCAACCCGGTGGGGTTGGAGGACTACCGCGAGCTCGTGCACGCCCACAGCACCGAGCGCCTGTTCGCCGACGAGTTGGCGAACACCTCGCTCGCCGGCATCCGCGCCTTCTACGCGTCCTACGTGGTGACCTGGCGGCGCGCCTACGAACGCAACGTGGAGTTGCGCTACCGGATCACGCTCAGTGCGGAGTACCCGCGCTGGGCGCAGGCGTCGGCCCGTACGTACCAGATGGCCTACCACCAGCCCGTGGTGCAGGAACTGCCGCGGCTGCGGCTCCCGGTGCAGCTGGTCATCGGGCAGGAGGACCGGGCGGCGGTCGGCAAGTCGTACGCGACGCCGGAGAACCGTGCGAAGCTGGGGAACTTCCCGGTGCTGGGCAGGCGGGCCGCCGCTGCCGTGCCCGGTGCCCAATTGGTGGAGCTGCCCGGTGTCGGACACCTCCCGCACCTGGAGGCCGGTCGGCGGTTCACCCGTGAGGTGCTGGCCTTCCTCGCCGCCGGCGGCAGCTGAGGCGTTCCGACCGGCGCCGCGTCCTGCGGTTCAGCGCGGGCAGAGCGGTGTCACCCGCCAGGAGCCGCCGGCGTTCTCGTCGTCCGTCCCGAGGACGGCCCGCCCGGCGGAGGCACAGGCCAACGCCTCGATCTTGTGGCCGGGGAACACCGCGAGCCGCAGGGGACGTGCCCGGGGAGCGGGGCGGGGGCCGTCGAGCCCACCGGTGACGACCCGGCCGACGTCGTACACGGCGGAGTCGAAGGGCCCGTCGTCGCCGGGGTCGGACGCCGAGGTCACGGTCACCCGTCCCGACGGGGACACCGCCAGGTCGCTGATGTGCCGCACGTGCGTCGCGGGGAACGGGACCCGGATCTCGGCGGAGCGGCGGGTGCCGAAGGTGAGGCTGCGCCAGTCGAGCGCGGCGGTGTACAGCACCGCCGGGTCCTCGTCCTGGCCGCGGTGCGCCCACACCGCGGTCAGCCGGCCGGGTGTCCCGGTGAGGTGGAACGCCTCGTGGTTGCGGCCGGAGCCGGCTTCGACGCCGGGAACGGTGAACTCCCGCAGGACCCGTACCGCGTCACCCGCCAGGCGTAGGTGGTAGCCGCGTCCGGAGCTCTCCAGGGCGACCAACTCCCCCGGCACACCGGGGACGGCGCTCAGCGCCTCCAGGTCGACGGGTTCCCGCTCGCCGTCCCAGCGCAGCACGTCGACCCGCGGGGTCCCGCCGGGGGCGGATCGGATGCGGGAGACCCTGGGTTGCCCGGTGCGCTTGTTGTCGTGCACCACCACCGTCTCGGTGACGGCGGTCCCGTCCTGGCCGGTCACGGCGATGCCGCTGATGCCCGCGGTGATGCCCGTCCCGGTCTGCGCCCAGCCGTCCTCGGGGGGTGCGGCGGTGGCGGGGGCGGCCAGGACGAGACCGCTGAGCAGGGCGGCGACGAGGGGGCGGCGTGCGCGAGGTCGGTTCACCCCGCGCACGCTAGGACGGTCGCGGGCGCCGCCCGGAACGCGTCGCCGGCGGCTGCTCCGTTCGGCCCCGGGCGTTCACTCCGAGCGAGGTGCCGGCCCGGGGCCTTACGGTCCTCCCGTACACCAGGAAGCCGCGGAGGACCGTGAGTTGCACGGCCGTCCGCCGGAACGGGGGGCAGGAACGGCGTGGAGTGGCAGACGGGGGCCGCGGGCTTCGCGGTGGGACTGTTGATAGCCGTCGTCACCACACCGGTGGGGGTGTCCGGTGCGGTGTTCCTGCTGCCCGTGCAGTTGAGCCTGCTCGGGGTGCCCAGCCCGGCGGTCACCCCCACGAACCTCCTCTACAACGTGGTCGCCGGTCCGGGTGCCCTGGTGCGTTACCACCAGGACGGGCTGCTGTACGGCTCGCTGACCCGGCTGTTGGTCGCGGGGACCCTGCCCGGGGTGGTCTGCGGCGCCGTCATCCGGGTCTTCGCCGTGCCCGGCCCCGCCGTGTTCCGGCTACTCGTGGCCGCGCTGTTGCTGCCCCTCGGCCTGTGGCTGACCGTCCGGACGCTGCGCCCGGCACCCGTGCGTCCCGCGGCGGAGCCGTCACCGCGGACCGTCCGCCTCCTGGCGCTGGTCGTGGGCACGGTCGGCGGGATCTACGGCATCGGAGGCGGCTCCCTCATCGGCCCGTTCCTGGTCGGCCGGGGGATGCCCGTCGCGAAGGTCGCGCCGGCCGCGCTCGCCGCCACGTTCCTCACCTCCGTGGTCGGCGCCGGCACCTTCGGGTTGTTGGCCCTCGGCGGAAGCGACGACATCGCGCCGCTGTGGTTCCTCGGACTGGCCTGCGGACTGGGCGGGCTCGCCGGTGGCTACCTCGGCGCCCGGCTCCGCACCCGGCTGCCCGAACGGGCCCTGCGCGCCCTGCTCGGCGTCCTGGTCACCGCGGTGGGCGCCCTGTACGCGGTCCAGTCCGTGCGCTGACGGGAGCCCGGACGCGGCCCCGCGCAGGAGAGGGCACCGGGGCGCTGTCGGTGCCGGGGAATAGGGTGACGGCCAGGTACCGGACCTGTACACGGGGAGTGTTGAGCAGTGCGGATAGAACGACACCAGGTGGGCGAGAGCGCGATCTCGGCGACGCTGAACGACGCGACCGACCGCATCACCCGCCTGGTGATCTCCAGCTCGAAGGCCGACCGCATGACGACCGGGGTGTGGTCGTTCATCGCGGAGGAGTTCCTCGACTACCTGGGCGCGCTGTCCGCGGCGGAACCGGAGTTGAGTTCTCCGGAGGCGCAGGCCGTGCTGGAGGCCGCCGCCGAATCCGCCGCGGGCGCGGTCCAGTTCGCCGCGTACTGGCCGCACGTCTCCTTCAGCGTCTTCCTGGACTACGTGAACTTCGGGATGAGCTACGAGCCGGACGAGGGCCCGTCGGAGAGCGTGAGCGTCGGGCAGTGGCTGGACGGCTTCTGCCTGGCGGTCCTCGTCGACAAGGCCGAGCGTCACAGCGAGGCGTTCCACTTCGCGCGGGAGGTTCCGCAGCGGGGCAAGGAGGGACAGCCGTCGGTCGAGTTGATGCACGGTCTGATGGTGTACGTCCTGGGTGACCTCGACGATGACGACGCCCCCTACCCGCCGGGGGCGGAGCACAAGCTCGCCGCCCTGGACGAGGCCCTGGCCCGGGTCCGCGCCCAGGCGCCGGCGGGGGCGGCGGAGCATCCGCACACCACTGCGCTCGCCGCCCTGCGCGCCCTGGCCGCCGATGACCGGGCGGGCTTCGACGCGTGCCTGACGTCACTGCTGGTGGCGCAGAGCGCCCGGCCCGGGTACCACGCCGCTCCCCACACCCTGCTGCCCCTGGAGCCGTTGACGCTGGCGGCGCTCGCCTACCGGCGTGCGGGGTGGTGGCCACCGCTGTCGACGGACTACCTGCCCCGCACCCTGGTCACCGGGTTCGAGGGCGCCGGGCCCCGGGTCGGCGGCTACGGTGCGGACCGCCGCCCGGACGCCGTGGCGGAACTCGCCGCGCGCTCCCTGGTGGTGGACCGGCCCGACGGTGCGGGTGAAGCCGCGTCCGACGCGGAGTACCTGCTGAACGACGTGCGGCAGCGCACGGCACGGGGCTGGGCAGGGGCCGGGGGCTGGCAGAGCGCGGTGGCCCTGGCCCTGATCGGCGGACGGCGCGAGGAACTGGCCCCGCTGGTGGTCGGCGGCGCCGAAGCCCTGAGTCAGGACACCTCCGCCTTCGCCGCGTACCGCAGGGCCCTGTTGGACTACCTGCACGCCGAGGACCCCCGCCCCGCGGCGGACGAGGCGTTGAAGACCCAGGAGCGGTCCCGGGACTGGGGGTTCCGGATGCCTCCGGCGGTGCTGTTGTCGCAGCTGGTCGACGGTGACGAGGAGAGCTTCAACCTGGCCCTGGCCGACGCCCTGGAGCAGCACCGGGACCACTACCGGGTCGCGGACCGCGCCCGGCACGTCGATTCCGCGCTCGACCTCGACGTGCTGGGCCTGGCCTGCCACGCACGAAGGCGTGGCTGGGCCATCCGGGTGAGCTCCCCCTACCTGCCGTCCCACGTGCTCGACGGGGCGAGGCCGCTGGCCGGCTGAACGACCGATGTTGTCGCCCGATCCGGCGGGGTCGCACCGGCCGGATCAGCGGGATCGTGGGGTGAGGTCGTCCCAGATGGCCTGTTCCTGCTCCGTGGCGGGAACCCAGGGGCACAGCCGTTCCGGGTGGCCCGGGGCGGGAGCGTGCCCCGGGACGAGTGGTGTCTCCGGGATGTGGACCCAGAGGTGACCGTAGGCGATCAACGCCGCCCAGATGCGTGCCAGACAGCGCCGGACCAGGAGTGACATCCCGTCACGGTCGGGCATGACGCCAAAGTGCCGCCAAAGCCGTCAGGCCACTGACCTGCTCGCCCCCTCCCCCGCCCCCGTCAACAACCACGAGATCAAGCCAATACGTCTACGTACGTACTTTCCCCGATGCGCGGACTCGACGCCGGAGATGACAGTGATGCACCACGTGAGACCCACACATGTGTTCCCTGACTGGACGAGGATGCGATGCGCTACGAACTCCTTGGGCCCCTCCGCATTCGCCACGCGGAGCAGAGCTTCTCGCTGTCCGCCCCGAAGGTGGAGACGACGCTGGCCACGCTGCTGATCGGCAACGGCCGGGTCATCACCAAGGAACACCTCGTGACGGAGCTCTGGGGCGGCCGACCACCGCGCCGGGCCTCGGCCGCGGTGCACGTGTACGTCTCGCAGTCCCGCAAGTTCCTGGCCGCGGCGGGCGGTGATCCGGGGCGCGCCCTCGTCACCCGGCCCCTCGGGTACGAGCTGTGCCTCAACGGTGCGAGCTGGGACGTGGACGACTTCAAGGCCGCGATGCGGGCGGGGCGCGAACTGCGGTCGGCCGGTCGGCACGAGGAGGCGCTGGCGAGGTTCGAGGACGCCTTGTCACTGATGCGCGGTCCCGTTCTGGAGGGGGTCACGGAGGGGCCCGTCCTGACCTCGTTCGCGACCTGGGCGGAGGAGGAGCGGTTGCAGTGCCTGGAGCTGTCGGTGGAGTCGCGCACGGCCCTCGGACGGCACCGCGAGGTGGTCGGCCTGCTCAGCACGCTCACCGCCCAGTACCCGTTGCGGGAGTCGTTCTACCGGCAGTTGATGCTGGTGCTGTACCGCTCCGAGAGACAGGCCGAAGCGCTCCAGGTGTACCGCTCGGCGCAGCGGGTGCTGCGCACCGAGCTCGGCCTCGAACCGCACCGGTCGCTGCGGCTGTTGCACCAGGCCATCCTCACCTCCGACCGGTTGCTCGACCTGCCCACGGCGGGTTGAACGGACCCGCGGCCCGTCCCGTCGGCACCTTCAGGCGGCCCGGGCCAACAGCCGCACCAGGGCGGCCCGGCTGTGCACGCCGAGCTTGCTGTAGATGCGGGTGAGGTGCACGTCGACGGTGCGCGGACTGACCAGGAGGCGTTCGGCGATGTCACGGGTCTTCAGGCCCTGGCCCGCGAGGTCGGCCACCTGCCGCTCCCGGAGGGTCAGTTCCGCGAGGCCGTCCGCGGCGGCGGCGGTCTCGCCGTTGCCGCAGGCCAGATGGGCGATGCGGGCGAGGTCACGGGCGCGCATGCCGGCGGTGGTCTCGCCCAGCAGGGCGTGTGCCTCGTGGTAGCAGTGGGCGGCGTCCGTCGGCAGGGAACGGGCGAGGAGGACGTGGCCCCGGGCGAGGAGTGCGTACCCGCGTTGCTCCGTCACCTGGGCCTCGGCGGCTGCCGTTTCGGCGCGTTCCGCCCAGCAGGTCGCGTCGACGCCGGTGACCACGGACGCGGCGGCCAGGAGTTCGTACACCCGGGCGGCGAGGATGCGGGCCGGTTGGGGCACGCGCCGGGCGTCCCGGGCGGGCAGCAGCAGGGCGAGCGCGGTGTGGCCGTCGCCCGCTGCGAGGGCCGCCTCGGCGTGCAGCAGGGCGATGACCGAGGTGCGGGGGACCTCTCCGGTCACCGCCCCGTGGCTGTCCGGGCGGGTCGGGTGCGGTCCGGCGTCCCCGAGCCACGCCCAGGCCGCGGCGGTGACGGCGTCGGCGAGGGCCACGTGGTGGTCGCTGCCCGTCGCCCGGGCGAGCGACCGTGCTTCCTGGGCGGACTCCAGCGCCTCGGACATCCGCCCGTCCTGGTAGCCCACGTAGGCCAGGACGTTCAGGAGCATCGGCAGCAGATGGGCGTCGCCGCGCAGTCGGGCCGTGGCGAGGGCGCGCTCGGCGTGCGCCTGCGCGGGACCGTACCAACCCATCGCCGCTTCGCCGCAGGCCAGCACCGCGAGGTAGCCGGCGAAGACGTCGGCGCCGCCCAGTTCCGCCGGGGTGCCGGGGCCGTGGGGCTCCAGACCGTCGAGGATCTGGGCGCAGGTGTCCAGATCGGTTTCGGCGGCGCTCAGGTCTCCGGCGAAGACGGTGCTCAGTCCGCGCAGCGCGAGCGCGCCGGCGGCGGTGATCGGTGGGGCGGCCTCGGTGTGCCGGGCGAGGACTTCCACATCGGCGCGGGAGGGGAGTTGCCCGGCGAGCACCAGCACGAGTTGGGACTGCACCTGGAGGGCCGCCTCGGGTCTGCCCGTGCCGCGCAGGGCCGCGAGCAGCGGGGCGAGGAGCGCCCCGGCCTCGTCGGGGAGGCCCAGCGTCGCCTGGACCAGGGCGATCGTGGCGACGGCTGGGATGCGGTCGGCGGGCGGCAGGTCGGCGAGGGTCGCGAGGATCTCGCGGGTCAGGGTCCGCAGGTGGGTGACGTCGCCCTCGGCCGCCAGGGCCTGGACCACGGGGAGCCACAGCTCGCAGCCCGGTGAGCAGGTGGCGTCGGGGCCGGTGGGCGGATCCGCCGCGAGCGCCGGTTCGCGTGCTGCGCGGTGCAGGCGCAGGGCCGCGGCGGTCCACTGGGCTGCGAGGGCGGTGCGTCCCGCGGGCAGCGCCTCCTTCACCGCGGCGCCGAGCACCGCCCGGTCCCGGGGGGCGGCGAGGGAACCGGAGAGGACCACGTGCGGGGCGAGGTCGAACGGGAGGGCCCCCAGGGCCGTGAGGTGGGTCAGTGCCCTGCGGTGGGCGGCGAGCCGCCAGCAGGAGTCGGCCTCGCCGTACAGGAAGTCGCGCAGCAGGGGGTCGCGGAACGCCAGGGCGCTGCTGCGGGGTGCGGTGCGGACGAGGTCGCGGGTGCGCAGCGAGCCGAGTGCCCGGCACGCCTCGTCCTGGGCCATCTGGGCAACGACCGCGACGGATTCGACGTCGAAGGATTCGCCGAGCACGGCTGCTGCGTGTGCGGCGAGCCGTTCGTCGGGGTCGAGGGGTGCGCATTCGGTGAGCAGTCGGGTCTCCAGGCCGCGGCGCACGGCCAGGTGTCCGGGGTCGTCGGGCGGGCCCTCCTCGGCGGCGAGTGCGGTGAGGTGCAGGGGGTTGCCGCCGCTGCGTTCGTGGAGTCGGTCGAGGTCGGGGGTGTCGATCCGGACGTCGAGCAGTTCCGCGCTCTGGGCGAGGGTCAGCGGGGCCAGGTTCACCTCTTCGACGGTGCCCAGTTCGACGCCGTGGCGGACCGCCAGGCGCAGACCGACCGGGGCCTGGCGCGGCCGGTGGGCCACGACGATTCCCAGGCCGCCGCCGATGGGCCGGCGCATCAGGGCGTCCACGAGTTGCACCGAGCAGGGGTCGGCCCAGTGGAAGTCGTCGAGGACGAGCAGCAGGCCGTGGGGCACGGCGGCGACGCAGTCCGCGATCATGCGGCGCAGTTCGGCGAAGTAGTGGCAGCCGTGGGTGAGTCCGCCGCCGGACGGGACGAGTGCGGTGGGGTCCCGGGGCGGGCGGGCGAGGCTGTGCACCAGGGCGGCGGTGCCGAGGGTCAACGCGGGGCCGCCGGCTCCGGTGGTGTCGAGGCCGCCGAACGCCTGGGCGAAGGGGCGGAGCGGCACCGGTTCCCGTTCGGTTCCGGTGCACAGTCCGCGTAACACCACCACGCCCTGGGCCCGGGCTTCGGCGGCGAGTGCGGCGAGCAGCGCGGTCTTGCCGGAGCCCGGGTCGCCGGTGAGTTCCACGGTGGCGTCCCGGCGGGCGGTCGCCGAGCGGACGAGGTCGCGGAGCGTCTCCAGTTCCGTGCGGCGGACGGCGGTGCGCGTCTTCGTCCCTGCGAGAGCGGTGACCATGTCGGCCGGTCTCCTTCCGCGGTCTGCTGCAACGGCGGTCGGGACGCCTCTCGGGTCCCGGGCACCGCTGAGGGCTCCGCCAGCATAGGAGAGCACCGAGAGAGCGGTTTATCACGCAACATAACGTTCACGGAACCGCTCGTACGCTTCTGCGGGATCCGCCGGTGGAAGCGCGGATCCCGGTCCTGGTGGAGGGTCGGCCGTCGGCCGTCGGGTCGTTCCGTGCGGCGTCCCGGCCGCCGGGCGGGGGTCAGGTCAGTCCTGTGCGGCGGGCTCCGGTGTGCGGGCGCCGGGGCCGTACCAGAACGACACCGCGACGGCGATGGCGAGGGCGGTGAGTGCCGAGGCCCAGACGAACACGTCGGAGATCGTGTCGGCGACGGAGCCGCCGTCGGCGGTGAAGGGGATCAGGAGGACGGCGAGGCCCACGGAACCGCCGATGGTCAGGGCGGTCTGGAGCACTCCGGCGGTGACTCCGGCGTACTCGGGCGGAGCCGTCGACAGGATGATGATGTTGAAGGGGACGATGGCGACGCCCACTCCGACGCCGATGAGCACGATCTGCGGCAGGACCCCGGTGGCGTAGGAGCTGTTCCCGTCGAGCAGGGTCAGCCAGGCCACGCCGGCCAGCACGACGACCAGTCCGCCGATGGCGCGCAGCTTGAGGTCGATCGGTGCCAGGTGCTTGGTGAGGACCTGGGTGGTGACCAGCAGGGCGAGGCCGAAGGGCAGGATGGCGAGGCCGCTCTGGAGGGCGTTGAGGTCGAGCACTCCTTGGAGGTACTGGACGAGGTAGATGAGGAAGCTGGTGAGGACGGCGGCGAGGAGCAGCAGGTTCAGGAAGGACCCGGCGCGCACCCGGTCGGCGAAGATGCGTCCCGGTAGCAGTGGTTCCGCGCTGCGGGAGTCGACGACGAAGAGGGCGGTCCACAGCACGGCGGACGCGGCCAGCGCGGCGATGGTCCAGGTGTCGCCCCAGCCCTGCTCGGCGGCGTGCACGAGGCCGTAGACGCCGGCGGTGACGGCTCCGCTGACCAGGGCCGCGCTGGGCAGGCCGAGTGAACGGGGGCGGGTGGGGCCGTCCTTGAGGCCCAGGGTCTTGGCGGCGAGGAGCAGCAGGGCCAGGCCCACGGGAACGTTGACCAGCAGGCTCCAGCGCCAGTCCCCGGCCCAGGTCAGCAGGCCGCCGAGGACCATGCCCCCGGAGGCGCCGAGGCCGGCGACGGTGGAGTAGAGGCCGAAGGCGCGCTGTTGGCGTTCCCCTTCGAAGACGAGGGCGAGCAGGGCGAGGCCGGTGGGGCCGGCGATGGCGGCGCCGATGCCCTGGAGGGCACGTCCGAAGAGCAGGACCTCCAGGTTGGGGGCGAGGCCGGCGACGAGGGAGGCCACGACGACCAGGGAGATCCCGCCGAGGAAGACCTTGCGGTGGCCGAGGGCGTCGCCGAGTCGGCCGGCGAAGAGCAGCAGTCCGCCGAAGGCGAGGAGGAAGGCGTTGGGCACCCAGGAGGCCGAGGCGACGGAGGCGCCGAGGTCCTCCTGGAGGGCCGGCAGGGCCACGTTCACGATGGTGCCGTCGAGTTGGAGCATGAACTCCGCGCCCACGATCGCGGTGAGCGCCAGGGCCCAGGAGGTCTGTGGTGGCGCGGCGCCCTTCGGGAGCTCGCCGGGGGCGGTGTCTGCGGTCATGGGTCCTCCACGGTAGGCGCGGGATACTATGGTGAGACAGCCTCAGGTTAGGCGGATGCAGTTAACCTGAGGCACCCTCAGGTAGTCAAGTGGAGGTACCCGTGGCAGACGCCCCGCCCTACATCGCCCAGCGCCCGAAACGGGCCGACGGCGCCCGCAACTACGACGCGATCCTCGCCGCGGCCCGCAAGGCGTTCGAGGCCGAGGGCTCCGATGCGGCCCTGGAGGACATCGCCGCCCGCGCCGGGGTCGCGATCGGCACCCTCTACCGCCACTTCCCGACCCGCGCCGCGCTGGTCGAGGCGGCCACCCGGGACGGTCTCGCCCACCTCATCGCCCGCGCCGAGGGCCTGGCCGACCAGGACGACCCGCTGGCCGCGCTGACGGAGTGGATGGACTGCGCCGTCCACCACATCAGCACGTTCCGCGGGCTGGTCGGCATCCTCACCCAGAGCATGTACGACGAGGGCACGCCCTCGCACGCCGCGTGCGCCGCGATGCACAGCAGCGGGGCGGACCTGCTGCGCGCCGCCCAGCGGGCCGACCTGATCCGCCCCGACCTCACCGCCGACGAACTGTTCGACCTGCTCAGCGGGGCGGCCTGGGTCCGCGAGAACGCACGGCCGGGGCAGGACGACGGCAGCGAACGGTTCCTGCGCCTGGTGCTGGAGGGGATCGTCGTGCACGCCCCGGCGGCCGGACCGCCCGGTCGGTGAGTCCACGTCCTTTAGAACCGGTTGAGCGGGTCCTCCTAGCGTCTACGGGAATCGGCGCATCCCGCATCAGGAGGGCTCATCGTGGTGTTGCAGGTCCTGTACGACCGGCTGCTGCCGCTGGTCGCCACGCCCCCGAAGACCGACGCGACGGAGGTGGGCGCCCTGCGTGACACCAGCCGGTCGCTCATCCTGCGCGACCTCACCGAGAAGGTGGTCGCCTACCGGTCGAACAACCCCGACCCCACGGGGACCAGCCCCACCGAGAACGACTTCGCGACCGTGTCCCTGGAGATCTTCGGCCCGGACGGCGAACCGCTCGGGCGCACCGAGGGCGCGGGCCGGATGCTCTACCGCCAGCCGGGCGACGGGCACTTCGTCGCCTACTTCGGCGAAGAGATCACCCTCCGCGACGGGAACGTCATCAGGGCGGGCGGACTGGTCGACGACGCCCGGCTCACGGCGGGCGAACACGCGACCTTCCCGGCCGTCGTGGTCGGCGGGCCCCTGCGCGGCGCGATCGGCTTCCGGCAGTTCCGGCCGCTGGTCAAGGAATCGCACAGCACGTACGAGTCGTCGATCGTCGTCTACAAGAAGTGAGGGGACCGACCGATGACCCGCACCGCCCCGCTGCCCACCCGCACGATCGGCTCGCTCACCGTGGGGGCCCAGGGCCTGGGCTGTCTCGGACTGTCCGAGTTCTACGGGTCTCACGGCCCCGTGGAACCGCAGCGGGCGATCGCCACCGTCCGGCACGCCCTCGACCTGGGCGTCACGCTCCTGGACACGGCGGACGTCTACGGCCACGGAGCCAATGAGGAACTGATCGGCAAGGCGATCGCCGGGCGACGCGAACAAGCGGTGATCTCCACCAAGTTCGGGGTCGTCCGGCCGGGCCCGGGCGTCGGTACGGGCATCCGCGGGGACGCGGCCCACGTCCGGGCGAGCTGCGAGGCCTCGCTGAGGCGCCTCGGGGTCGACCACATCGACCTGTTCACGCTCACCCGGATCGACCGGAACGTGCCCGTGGAGGAAACCGTCGAGGCACTCGCGGAACTCCGCACGGCGGGGAAGATCCGCGAGTTCGGACTGAGCGAGGTCGGCCCGAAGACACTGGCCCGGGCCCATGCGGTCGCCCCGGTGGCCGCCCTCCAGACCGAGTGGTCCCTGTGGTCGCGGGACATCGAGCAGGAGCTGGTGGCGACGTGCCGACGGCTCGGCGTGGCGATCGTCCCGTACGCGCCGCTCGGCCGGGGGTTCCTCGCCGGCGCCGTCCGCTCGGTGGACCAGCTGGCCGAGGGCGACTTCCGCCGGTTCGGCCTCCCCCGCTTCGCCCCGGAGCACCTCGCGGCGAACCTGCCCCTGGTCGACCGTCTCGCGGCCGTCGCCGACCGGCTCGGCGCCTCACCGGCCCAACTGTCGCTGGCCTGGCTCCACCAGCGCGGCCCCGACGTCGTCCCCATTCCCGGGACCGGTGACGTGGCGCACCTGGAGGAGAACGCGGCGGCGGTGCGACTCGCCCTGGGCGCGGAGGACCTCGCCGCCGTCACCGCCGCGGTGCCCCCGGCCGAGGTCCGGGGCGCCCGCTGGAACGAGCAGAGCCTGGCCTACATCGGCCTCTGAGCGCCCGGCGGGCGCACCGGTGGGGGGAGGGGGACGGGGGCTCGCCCTCGTCCCCCTCCCCCCACCCACGTCACTCCGTGGCCAGCGACAACGCCCGGGACGGGCACAGGTCCACCGCCAGTTCGACCTCCTCGCGGACGCCTTCGTCGGGCTTGGGGTCGAGGACCACCACCAGCCCGTCGTCCCCGTGGTCGAAGACCGCGGGCACCGTGACCGCGCAGTGGCCCGCGGCCATGCACCGCTCCCGGTCGGCGTTCACCCTCATCGGCGTGCCTCCCCCGACCAGGTGACGGGCAGTCGGTGCACGCCCTGCATGGTGCCGCCGGTGCGTACCGGCAGTTCGTCGACGGGCACCGCGAGCCGCAGGTCCGGAATCCGCTCGAAGAGCGTCGAGAACGCCACCTCCAGCTCCATCCGGGCCAGGTTCTGCCCGAGGCACTGGTGGATGCCGAAGCCGAAGGTGAGGTGCTGCCGACCGGACGGCACGCCACCGCGGCCCGCACCGCGGTGGACGTCGAAGGCGTACGGGTCGTCGTAGACCCCGGGGTCCCGGTTGGTCATCGAGGAGGAGACGAGCACGCCCTCCCCGGCCCGGATGACGACTCCGTCGACCGCGATGTCCGAGGTCGCGACCCGTACCCCCGACACATCGGTGACGGACACGATCCGCAGCAGTTCGTCGATCGCCGCGGGCAGCTCCTCCGGCGAAGCGGCGCGCAGCGCGGCCAACTGGTCCGGGTGTTCCAGCAGGGTGACCACACCGAGCGCGATCATCTGGGAGGTCGTGTCGTGACCGCCGATCAGCAGGGCCAGGGCGATCCGCAACAGGTCGTCGCGGGTGAGGTCCCGGCCGTCCACCTGGCGGGCCAGCCGGGCCAACACCCCCTCGCCCGGCTCGGATCGGCCCTCCGTCGCGGTGATCAGGTCGTCCAGGTAGTCCCACAGGGCCCGCCCGGCCGCCTCGGCGCCCTCCGCGTCCTTCGCCTGGAGCAGGTTCATCGTCTTGGTCTCGAAGAACTCGTGGTCCTCGTAGGGAACACCGAGCAGTTCGGAGATCACCATGGACGGGATCGGCAGCGCGAAGTCCTGCACCAGGTCGGCGGACGGCCCCGCGCGCAGCATGTCGTCGATGAGGCGACCCGCCAGTTCCTCGACCTCGCCCCGTAGGTCCCGCACCCGTTTGAGGCTGAAGTGCGGGGCCAGCATCCTGCGGTGCACGTCGTGGACCGGCGGATCGAATCCGATGAGGGCGAGGGGCTTGAAGATGGGCGCCTCGAAACGGGGCAGCACCACCGGGAAGTCGTCCCGGGAACGGTCCGCGGAAAGCCGTGGATCAGCGAGGAGCTTCCGTGCGGTGGCGTGTCCGGTGACCATCCAGATCGCCCGGCCGTCCCACAACGCCACCTGGTGCAGCGGTCCGCTCCGCCCGATGTCCTGGTATCCGGGGGACGGTTGGTAGGGACAGGTCCGGTCCTGCGGGTAGGAGAACAAGGGGCGCGTTCCTTTCCGTTCCGTGGTTCGGGTCAGTCGGAGAGGGCGGGTGCCGACGGCGCCTCCCGTACGTCCCGGCGGTGTGCGGCGGGGGCGGGCGTGTCCCGGGACCGGCCCAGACGGCGCATCCCCGGGTCCTCGACGAACCGGTGCAGTGCCCAGGCCAGCAGCGTCGTCACGGCGAACAGCGCGGCGAGCAGCCCCGTCGCCGGCAGCACGTCCCAGGTGCGCCCCGCGCCGAGCAGCCGGTGTCCGGCGATCAGCACGAGGTAGTGCACCAGGTACGAGGCGTAGGACACCGTGCCCAACCAGAGGGCGACCCGACCGCGCAGCGCCGAACGGCCTCCGGTCACGTCGGCCGCGGCGATCGCCGGGACGAGCAGGGCGATCGGCACCACGATCGGTGCCGTCAGGCTGTACACACCGGGGAACTGCCAGATCTGTGCCGCGAAGCCGACGGAGAGGAGGGCGAACGGGGCCAACGGACCGAGACGGATCCACCGGCCCTCACGGAGGATGCGCGCCATGATCATGCCGAGCACGAAGTCCAGCATCCGGACCGGGGGGAACGACACCAGGAACCAGTTCTGGACGAGCGACATGTCCTGGCCCGGCAGCCGCGGGGCACCGGTCAGCCAGGCGGAGGCCAGGGCGGGCAACACCATGACCGCTGCGGCGACGGCCCCGGCCGCCCCCCACAGTCCCCGGGCGGGGATGCGCCGGACGACGGCGTACAGCAGGGGGAAGGCGAGGTAGAAGAACAGGTCGCAGGCGAGCGACCAGGTGACCACGTTGACCGAGAGGATGACGTCGAGCTGCGGGTACCAGGTGTGCACCAGGAACAGCCCCGGCAGGGCCTTCAGCACGTCCAGGTCCTGCCCCCACCAGACCGCTACCCCCACCGCGGCGGCGAAGGCCACGAGGTGGTTCGGGTAGACCTTCGCCAACCGACGGCGCCAGAAACGGCGTGCCGGCTGCCCCGCCCGCACCGACCAGGTGAGGACGAACCCGCTCAGGACGAAGAAGAACTCCACCCCGAGCCAGCCGATCGCGAAGGCGAAGGGCCGCAGCGCGCGCTCGGTCTCCGGGTGGAAGTAGCCGAGCACGAAGGCGTGGCAGAGGAAGACCAGGAACGCCGCGACGAACCGCGTTCCGGTGAGTGAGGGGAGTCTGGACGGCTCGTCGGCGGGGCGGACGTCCGGCGTCCGGGGGTGGGGTGGCATGTTCGCTGCTCGCTTCTCTCTTCCGCTCGCGACGGTGGCGTCCGGGCGGTGCTTCAGTTCGCGGACGGACCCTCGGTCACGTCGATGGCCCGCGCCGGGCACAGGTAGGCGGCCTTCCGGGTCTTGGCGTGGTGCTCCGGCGCGGGGCGGGAGGTGAGCACCACGACGAGGCCCTCGTCGTCCTGGTCGAACACCTCGGGGAGGGTGGCCATGCAACGGCCGCCGCTGATGCAGGACTCGCGGTCCGCGTACACGCGCACGGCGCGGTCACCACTCCACCGGGAGGGACAGCACCCGCTGCACCGTGCCCGCGCCGAGGATGGGCAGTTCGGACACGTCGACGGCGAGCCGGATGCCCGGGAGACGGGTGAACAGCTCCCGGAACGCCACTTCGAGTTCGAGGCGGGCGAGGTTCTGGCCCAGGCACTGGTGGATGCCGAACCCGAACGTCACGTGGTGGGTGTCCGCGCGCAGCACGTCGAACTCGTCGGGGCGCTCGTGGGTGTTCTCGTCCCGGTTGGCGAGGGTGCCGGACACCAGGACGCCCTCGCCCGCCCGGATGAGGTGACCGCCGATCTCGATGTCGCCCTTGGCGATCCGGGTGGCGACCAGGTCGGTGGTGGCGATGAAGCGCAGCAGTTCCTCGACGGCTCCGGGCAGTCGGTCGTCGTCCTCCAGCACCTTGGCCAGCTGCCCGGGGTGTTCGAGCAGGGTGATGACGCCGAGCGCCAGCGAGGAGGAGGTGGTCTCGTGCGCGGCGATGAGCAGGACGAGGGCGATGGAGACGAGTTCGTCGTGCCCGATGTCCCCGGTGAGGACGCGTTCGGTGACGAGTTGCCCGAGCAGGCCCTCCGTCGGCGACTTGATCTGTTCGGTCACCAGTCCGTCGATGTAGTCGACGAGGTTCTGGGCCGCGGTCGCCGACTCCTCCTCCGTGCCGAGCATCACCTTGCCGCTGGCGTCCTGGAAGAACTCGTGGTCCGCGTACGGCACTCCGAGGTGGCGGCAGATCACCAGGGACGGCAGCGGCACGGCGAGCAGCGGGATCAGGTCGGCCGGCGGGCCCTGGTCGACGATGCGGTCGACGAATCCGGAGACGATCTGCTCGATCTCCGGCTTCATCCGACGCACCTGCTTGAGGCTGAAGTGCGGGTTCAGATAGCGCCGGTAGACGTCGTGCACCGGCGGGTCCATCGCGATCAGCGCGAGGCTGCGGGCGATCTGGGAGCGGAACCGCGGGGCGACGATGGGGAAGTCGGGGTGGGTGCGCAGCGAGGAGAGGTTGGGGTGGGTGAGGATGTCCCGGGACTCCTTGTACCCGGTGATCATCCATGCCTCGCGGCCGTCGAAGAGGGTCACCTTGAGGACCGGCCCCGCCGCCCCGATCTCGCGGTATCCGGCGGGCGGCTGGTAGGGGCAGGTGCGCGGCTGGGGGTACGGCGGGGATGCGGTCATGGGGCTACGTCCTTCACACGGGAGGCGAACATCGGAGAACGCAGGGAAGAAGGGCGGGGCGGGGGCGGGGAAGACGGAGAGCGCAGGGAACGCGGGTCGTTCAGGAATCGCGGAGAGCGCGGAAACCTGCGGAAACCCGACGCTATGCAGCCCGGGCACCGCGGGCAAGAGCGGTTAAGCGGGGCTTCAGAACCGCTTTCGTCCGGTCGCGCCCAGCCGGGGGACGGCTGCGAGCAGGGCCTTGGTGTAGGGGTCCCGCGGGCCGCCGAACACGTCCCGGGCGGAGCCGGTCTCCACGATCCGGCCGTCCTTCATCACCGCGACCCGGTGGCTGAGCCTGCGGACCACCCCCAGGTCGTGCGAGATGAACACGTAGGCCACGCCGAGGCGTTGCTGCACCCGCACCAGGACGTCGAGGACCTGGGCCTGGACGGAGGCGTCCAGGGCCGACACCGGTTCGTCGCAGACGACGACGTCGGGGTCCGGGGCGAGCGCCCGGGCGATCGCGACCCGTTGGCGCTGTCCCCCGGACAGGTCCCGGGCCCGGCGGTCGAGCACCGTCTCGGGCAGGTCGACGTACGTCAGGAGTTCCGCCACCCGCGCCGCGCGGGCGCCGCGCGCCGTGCGCACCGCCTTCAGCGGTTCCTCCAGCAGCTGCCGGGTGGTGTAGCGCGGGTCGAAGGAGCCCAGCGGGTACTGGTGGATCATCTGGACGCGTCGGCGGTCCGTACGGCGTTCGGCGGCGGAGCGTTCGGCCCAGGAACGGCCGTCGAGGGTGATCCGGCCGCTGTCGGGCGGCACGAGTCCCATCAGCATCCGGCCCACGGTCGTCTTCCCGGAGCCCGATTCGCCCACGATGCCGAGGGTCTCGCCGGCCCGCACGGTCAGCGACACCCCGTCGACGGCGGTGAGCGCGGGGCCGTGCGGCGACCGGTACCGTTTGACCACGTCCTCGGCGCGCAGCAGCACCGGTCCTGGCGCGGCGGGAACGGCCTGGGCGTCGCCCCCCGGGACCGCGGCCAGCAGGGCGCGGGTGTAGGGGTGGCGGGGGTCGGTGAGGACCTGCCGGGCGGGCCCCTCCTCGACGAAGACGCCGTCCTTCATGACGTGGATGTGGTCGGCGAGTTCCCCGACGACACCGAGGTCGTGGCTGATGAGCAGGACGGCCGTGCCGGCGCGGGCGTGCTCGCGCAGCAGGTGCAGGATCTGTTGCTGCACCGTGGCGTCCAGGGCCGTGGTGGGTTCGTCGGCGATCAGCAGGTCGGGGCGGGCGGCGAGGGCGGAGGCGATCAGGGCGCGCTGGCGCAGTCCGCCGGAGAGTTGGTGCGGGTACTGGGCGGCCCTGATCCGGGGTCGGGGCACTCCGGCGGCGGCGAGCAGCCGTTCGACCTCGGCGGGGATCCGGGCGGTGGGCACGGTGCGGTGTTCCCGCAGGGGTTCGGCCACTTCGGCGCCGACCCGGCGCAGCGGGTCGAGGGAGCCCAGCGCGTCCTGGAGGACGAAGCCGACCCGGCGGCCCCGTAGGGCGCGCCAGCGGCGGGGGTCCAGGCGGCGCAGGTCGATGCCGTCGAAGGTGAGGGTCCGGGCCTCGACGGTGGCACCGTCGCCGGCCAGGCCGACCAGGCTCCGGGCGGTGACGCTCTTGCCCGAGCCGGACTCGCCGACCACGGCGACGACCTGTCCGCGCCGGATGCTCAGCGACACCCCGCGGACGGCGTCCACCCGACGGCGACCGCGGCCGAAGCTCACCTTGAGGTCCTCCACCCGGACGAGTTCGGCGCCGCCCGCGGTGTGCACGGGGGATTCCGTGGTGGTCGCCTCGGTCATCGGTGTCTCCCGTCGAGGGTGTGTTGGAGGTGCCGGCCGAGCACGGTGACGGCGAGGACGGCGAGGGTGATGGCGGCGCCGGGGAAGGCGGCGGGCCACCAGGCGACGGCGAGGAACTCCCGGCTGTCGGCGAGCATCGCCCCCCATTCGGCGGTGGGGGGCCGTGGGCCGAGGCCGACGAAGCTGAGGCTGGAGCTGGCCACGACCATGGCGCCCAGGGAGACGGTGGCCAGGGCCAGGACGGGTCCGGCGGCGTTGGGCAGGACGTGCCGGACGACCACTTGGGTGCGGGTCCAGCCGAAGCCGTGGGCGGCTTCGACGTACGCCTTTGAGCGGAGCCCGATCACCTCGGCGCGGGCGACCCGGGCGAAGCCGGGCAGGGACACGACGGCGAGCCCCACGGTGGCCGTGGTGGCGCCCGGCCCGAGCACCGCGACCACCAGGAAGACCAGGAGCAGCCCGGGCACGGACAGGACGACGTCCAGCAGTCGGCTGATGATCTGGTCGGCGATCCGGCCGAGTTGCGCGGCGGCGACGCCGACGAGCGTGCCGCCGACGAGGGCGAGACCGACCGCGCCGGCGCCGATGAGCAGGGAGGGCCGGGCCCCGTACACGATCCGCGCGTACAGGTCGCGCCCGCTCTGGTCGGTGCCGAGCAGATGGCCTTCGCCGGGGGGTCGCAGGAGGGCGTTCACGTCGGTGGCGTTGGGGTCAGTGCCGGTGAAGAGCGCGGGCGCGGCGGCCATGGCGGCCAGGACGAGGAGTACCGCCACTCCCAGCCAGAGTCCGGTGCGGGGGCGGTTCACGTCGACCTCCCCGTGTCGCGGGTGCGGGGGTCGATCAGCCATTGCAGGGCGTCGACGGCGATGTTGACGAGGACGAAGACGGTGGCGGCGAGCAGGACCACGGCGATGACGACGGGCAGGTCCTTGTTCTGCACGGCGGAGAGCATCAGCCGTCCCACTCCCTGTCGGGAGAACACGATCTCGATGATGACGGCACCGCCGATGAGGGAGCCGGCGATCCAGCCCATCAGGGTGGTGGCGGGCAGCAGGGCGTGGCGCAGGACGTGCCGGACCCGTAGGGCCAGTTCTCCGATGCCGCGGGCCCGGGCGGTCACCGCGAAGGGCTCCTCCAGGGCCCGGAGCAGCCCTTCCCGCAGGACCTGGGCGACCACGGCGGTGGGCGCGGCGGCGAGGGCGACGGTGGGCAGGACCAGTCCGCTGACCCCGGCGGTGCCGACGGTGGGGAACCAGTGGAGGGTGAACGAGAAGACGGTGAGCAGGAGCAGTCCGAGGAAGAACGGGGGCAGTGCCACCACCAGGGACTCCACGGCGGCGAACAGGGCCGGGACCCAGCCGCGGCGGTGGGCACCGAGTACGGCGAGCAGCACGGAGCCCACCGCGGTGACGAGCAGGGTGGACAGGATCAGCAGCAGGGTGTCGGGCAGTTGGGAGCCGATGGCCTCCCAGACGGGCCGGCGCAGCACGTACGAGTCGCCGAAGTCGCCGCGGACGATCCGGCCGAGGTAGGTGGCGTACTGGATCGGCAGCGGGTCGTCGAGGCGGTACTGGGCGATGATCTCGGCACGGACCTGCGGGCTGACGCTGGAGCGGGCGAGCAGCACGTCGGCGGTGCTGCCGGGCATGATCTGGATGAGGAGGAAGGTCAGGGTCACGGCGCCCCACAGGACGCCGACGGAGCCGGCGGCGCGGACCAGGACGAGCCTGAGGAGGCGGGCCCGACGGGCCCGCTCCGGGGCGGTGTCTCCCGGCGCGGGCCCGACGGTCAGGAGGTCAGCCATGCGGCGTACAGGTCGGTGGAGCCGTCGGCGGTGAAGCCGGTGCCGCGTACCGCGTCGCGGGCGGCGAGGGTGGAGACCGGGGAGTAGATCGGGAGCACGGCAGCGTCCTCGGTGATCTTCCGCTGCACCTCGCCGTAGATCCGGAACTGTTCCGACTGGTCCTCGGCGCGTTGGGCGGCGAGGAAGAGCCGTTCCACCTCCGGGTCGTCGTAGCGGGCCATGTTGTTGCTGATGCCGCGCTTCGGGGTGGGGATGTTCTCCTTGCCGAACAGGACGCGCAGCACGTCGGGGCCCGGTGACGAGAAGCTGGTGTCGATGATGTCGTAGTCGGCGGCGAGCAGTCGTTTGACGAAGGTGCCGCCGTCGACGTTCTCCTCGACGAACTGGACGCCCAGCTTCTTGGCCGCGGCCTGCACCTGGACGGCGAGGTTGGTGATCGACGGGTCGGACCACAGGTGGCGGACCTTCAGGCGCTTGCCGTTCTTGGTGCGGTAGCCGTCCTGGTCGCGGGAGGTCCAGCCGGCGCGGTCCAGGAGGCGGCCGGCCTCGGCGGGGTCGTGGGCGTAGGCGACGCCCTGGTCGGCGCGGCCGGGGGTGCTGGCGGACAGCGGGCCGTCCGCAGCGGGGTACTGGCCGAAGTACACCTTCCGGGCGAGGTCGGCCCAGTCGATGCCGGCGCGCAGGGCCTTGCGGACGGCGACGTCGGCGAGCGGGCCGTTGGCGGTGTTGGGCCAGTAGCTGTAGTTGGCGCCGGGGAAGTCCTTCGTGTGGAGGGTGAAGCCGGGGGTCTTGCGCAGGCTCCGGGTGCTGGTGGGGTCGAGTCCGGTGGCCGCGTCGATCTGTCCGCTGGTGAGCGCGCCGTTGCGGGAGGCGTTGTCGGGGACGACCTGGATGGCGATGCCGTCGAGGTGGGCGGGGCCGGAGTGTTCCGCGGACTTCGGGGCCCACCGGTAGTCGGGGTTCTTGACGAGGTCGATGCCCTTCTGGGCGACGAGTCCGGTCTCGGTGCGGAAGGGGCCGGTGCCGACGATCTTCTTGCAGAGGGTGGCGGGCGAGCCCTTGAGGGTGGCCGGGGACTCGATGCCGAGGTTGGGGAGGGCGAGGGCGCCGAGCAGGCCGGAGTCGGGCCGTTTCAGGGTGATCTCCGCCGTGTGGGCGTTGACCGCGCGGGAGGACTCGTAGGCCGAGATCAGGCTGGAGGCGAGCAGGGACTTGGTGTCCGGGTCGGCCACGTGGTCGAGGTTGGCGACCACGGCGGCGGCGTCGAAGGCGGCGCCGTCGGTGAAGGTGACGTCGTCGCGCAGGACGAAGGTGTAGGTCAGCCCGTCGGGCGAGACCTTCCAGCTCTTGGCGAGCCAGGGCTCGAAGGTGCCCTTGGCGGTCTGGTGCACCAGGGAGTCGACGATCGGGCGGGTCAGCAGTCGGGCCGCCTCGGTGGGGCTCTGGTGCGGGTCCAGGCACTCGGGTTCCTTGGCGATGGCCAGGCGCAGGGTGCCGCCGTCGCGGGGCGGGCCGCCGGCCTTGCCGCCCCCTCCCCCGGTGTCCGCCGAGCACGCGGTCACCAGCGCCAGCAGCAGTGCGGTGGCGCCCGCCCCGGTGGCGGGTCTGTGGGTACGTATCCGTGTGCCCGAGTGCATCGGTGTCCTCATCGCTTGGTTCGTGACGATTGGTCAGCCACGGTGCACGGCTCGGCTAAAGCCGCTCTGAAAGCGTGGGGCGCGGGGGCGGGAGGGGCGGCCGGGGCGTTCAGAGGGAGGAGGCGATCTTCGCGAGGTGTTCGTACGAGCGGATGCGGGCCTCGTGGTCGGGCACCTGGGTCAGGACGAACAGTTCGTCGGCGCGGGTGCGGGCGACCAGGTCGGCCAGGCGGGGGGCGATCCGGTCGGGGGAGCCGACGAACTGCGGGTCGATGCGGGAGCGCAGGAACTGTCGCTCCGTGGGGGTGAAGCGGTGGGCGGCGGTCTCCTCCTCGGTCGGCAGGACGCCTTCGGGGTCGACGGTGCGCATCAGGATCTGGCCGTACACGAAGGCTTCGGCGAGCCGCTCGGCCCGGTCGTCGCTGTCCGCGGCGACCGCTATCACGGCGACGCAGGCGTGCGGCTCCGGTTGTGCGGGGGTGCCGCGGAACGCCTGGCGGTAGGCGTGCAGCGCCTCGGGGGCGCCGCCGCCGACGATGGCGTGGGCGTACACGTAGGGCAGTGCGGCCCGGCCCGCGTGGACAGCGCTGTTGACGCTGGATCCGACGAGCCAGAAGCGGGGCGGGGTCTCGGGCTCCGGAACGGCCCGCACCCCCGACTGCCCTTCGCTGAAGTACCCCTGGAGTTCCTGGAGCTGCGCATCGAAGCCGAGGCCACGGGGGTCACCGAGCCGGGCCGTGGAGGCCGGTGAACCGCCGGTCGCCCGGCCGAGCCCGAGGTCGACCCGCCCGGGGTAGAGGCTGGCGAGCACCCCGAACTGCTCGGCGACGGCGAGGGCGGAGTGGTTGGGCAGCAGGACCGCCCCGGAGCCGACGGTGAGGGTGCGGGTGGCCGCGAGGAGCGGGCCGGCCAGGACCGCGGGGCTGGAGGTGGCCAGGGCGGGGGTGCCGTGGTGCTCGGCCACCCAGTAGCGCCGGTAGCCGAAGCCCTCGACGGCTCGGGCGAGGTCGACGGTGCGGCGCAGCGCGTCACCGGGCGTGTCGCCCCGCCAGACGGGCACCGTGTCGTGCACCGAGATCGCGATTCCTTCGGCCAACGGGCTCTCCTCCTACCGTTCGGGTCGCCACCGCACACCGTGCGAAGTGATCCTGAGGCGACCTCATGTTGTCTGCGCCCCAGTTAAGTTGAGGGCTCCTCAGGTTGTCAATGCGGAAGCTCGCCACGCCCGGGCGGGCGCCCCGCGCCGGGGAGCAGGTCCTCGGCGGCGTCGAGAGTGAGGTGCCCGGGCACCTCGACGGGCTCGTCCAGCGCGTGCCGGAACTCCCGGCGCTCGGGCCCGTCCCGTACGACCTCGAACCCGTAGTGCACGTAGAAGTCCGCGACCTTCGCGTTCTTCGCGGTCGGCCGGTAGCTGCCGCACACGGACGGGAAACCGGCCGTGCGGGCCCGGTCGAGCAGTACGGCCAGGGCCGCCTGTTCGATGCCGCGGGCGAAGACCCGGCAGCTCAGCAGGATGTTCTCGATGTGCAGGACCTCGTCGTCGGACCGCAGGAACACCGCCCCCACCAGGCCGTTGCCACCGAACCGGTCACCGGAGGCGAGCGTCAGGACCCGGGTCGCGGGACCGGCGGCGAACTGCCGCACCTCATCGACCGAGAGGCGCCGGGTGGTGAGGTTGAACTGATTGGTGCGCAGGGTGAGTTGGCTGACCCGCGCGAGCTCCGACGGCCGCACGGGCGCCAGCGCGACCCGCACGTCGAGCCCGGCGAGGAAGTCCGCCGCGCTGCCCGCCGCCGCGAGGAAGTCCGAGCGGGCCGCCTCCTGCCGGTAGCGGTGGGTGCGGACCCGGTCCTCGGACGTCACCGCCGTGGTCGCGAACCAGCCGTCGGCGAGCAACCGCTGCACGTGCAGCGCCGGGTCACCGTCCAGGGCGACCACCACCGTCTCCGGCAGCTCCGCCGTGACCGCCGCGCACTCGCGGATGTTGTCGTCCGCGAACACCACGCTGTCGCCACCGAGGTTTAGTCCCGCGGTCAGCTCGCGCAGGGACACCGGCTTGGGCTGCCAGCCGGCCAGCACCCGCACGAAGTCCTCCTCCCGCACCCGCAGGTCCGGGTGGTCACGCAACGCCGACCGCACCGTGTCCGGATCGTTCTTGCTGACGGCGGCCAACAGCACGCCCTGGGACTGGAGTTGTTTGACGACGCCCTGGAACCGGTGGAACGCGTCCCCCCGACGGCCGTGGGCCACCTCGATGCCCTCCACCCCGTCGTCGCCCAGCACGCCGCCCCACAGCGTCTCGTCCAGGTCCACGGCGAGCACCTTCTTCGACCGGCCGGTCAGTGCGCGGACGAGATGGCCCAGTTCACGGGCGTACGCGCCGAGCAGGGGGTCGGAGAAACGGGCTCCCGCGTACACCTCGAAGCGCGGGTCGGCCAAGGGGATCGCCTCGCCCAGGAGCGGGTCGACGTCGACCACGAGGGTCCGTCCGGTCGCCGCACCGAGACCGAGGAGTTCCGCGTTGGCCGCCCGCCAGGCCGCGCCCAGCCGGGCCCGGGCCGGGTAGTCGAGCAGCTGGGCCTGCCAGTTCCCGGGCAACGGGAGGGTGTTGAGGACGAGGGTCCCCGGGGTCCGGGCGGTGTATCCGGTGGCGAGGTCCCGCCAGAGCGCGACCTTGGCCGCCAGGGTCGCGGTGACGTCCTCGGCCGTGAACGGTACGGGCACCTCGTCGCACACCGTGGCGTGGTCGAGTACGCACACGGTCACGTCCACCGGCCGGGCGTGCAGGGAACTCGTGGGGTCACCGAGTTCCCTGACGTACGCGCCGAAGTCGGTGAGCCGTACCGACGGGACGAACCCGTGGCGGGCGAGTTCGCCGACGAGCGCCGTGCGCAGGCCGTCCAGGGTGCCGCCGCCGGTGAGGGCCACCGTCACCGACGGCAGGTCCGGGTGATGGGCCCGGACGGGCGTCAGATCGGCGCGGGCCAACAGCCGGGCCGCCCGGGCGAGGTCTGCGCGCTCCATCGTCCTCAGCAGCGGGGCGACCCGGTCGAAGCGCCGTCCGAGTTCGCCGTCGCGGTGCAGGGCGCGCAGCCGGTCGAGCGGGGTCGTGCCGTCGGTGGGCGTGGTCATCGGACGGTCTCCTGGGGGCGGGGGGCGAGCGAGTCGACCAGGTGCACGGCCAGGGTGTGCGCGGTGCGGTGCTCCAGCACCACGCCGGGACGCACCTCCACCCCGGTGTCCCGGGTCAGTCGGGTGGCGATCTCCAGCGAACCGAAGGAGGTGATGCCGAGGTCGGTGAGGTCATCGGCGGGGTCCACCTCCCCGGGGGCGTGGCCGAGGGCCGCGGCGACCGCGGCCAGCACCCGCTCGACCACCGCGGCGAACCGTTCCTCCTCGGGCACGTCCCCGAGCGGTGGCACGCCCGGCACCTCCTCGTCGGATGCCGGCGGGGAGACGGAGGGCAGCCGGGGGTCCGGCGCGGCGCCCGGCTGCGGCGCCGGGCGGGCGAGCCAGAACGCCCGGTGCTGGAACGGGTAGACGGGGACCGCGGCGGGGTCGGCGAGGGGCCCCGCACCGAGCAGCCCGGTCCAGTCGACCGGCACGCCGTGGCAGTGCGCCTCGGCGACGGCCCGCACCACGGAACGGGCCTCCGCGGACGGCCGCCGGACCAACGGGATCGTCGCCACCGCGTCCCGCCGGTCGGCGAGGCAGTCCGCGATCAGCCCGGTGACCGTCGGATCGGGACCGATCTCGACGAAGGTGTCGATGCCCAGGGCGTACAGGGACTCCACCCCGTCGTGGAAGCGGACCGTCCCGCGCGCCTGCGCCGACCAGTGGTCGGGCGCGGCCAGCCCGGCCCGATCGACGGGGGCCCCGGTGCGGTCGGTGACCAGCGGCACCCGTGGCTCGGACACCGTGATCCGGGCGGCCACCGCGTCGATCCCGGGCAGCGCCGGGTCCATGTGCGCCGAGTGGAACGCCTGGCTCACCCGCAGGGCCTTGGTGCGCACCCCCCGGGCGCGCCAGGCCGCGGCGAGGGCCCGCACCGCGCCGGCGTCCCCGGAGACCACCGTGGAGCGGGGCCCGTTGACGGCGGCCACGGACACCGCTCCCCCGCACTCGGCGAGTGAGGCGAGGACGTCCGCTTCGGGGGCCCGGATCGCCACCATGCTCCCGCCACCGGGCGCGGCCTGCATCGCCCGGGCCCGGGCCACGACCAGCGCTGCCGCATCCGCCAACTCCAGGGCGCCGCCGACGTACGCCGCCGTGAGCTCGCCGATGGAGTGGCCGAACAGTGCCGCCGGGACGATGCTGAACGACTCGGCGAGCCGGGCGAGCGCGGCCTGGGTGGCGAACAGCGCGGGTTGGGTGAACTCGGTGCGCTCCAGCAGCGCCGCCCGCGGACCGCCCGGGGCGGCGAGGACGAGATCGCGCAGGGCCGGCCCGTCGGCCGACGGGTCGCGCGCCGCGTCCAGGGCGGCGCACACGGTGTCGAAGGTCTGCGCGTACACCGGGAAACGGGCGTGGAGTTCGGCGCCCATGCCCGGCCGTTGGGTGCCCTGGCCGCTGAACACGAAGCCGACCCGCCGGCCGGGCTTGGCGGTGCTGACCGTGCTCGACGGCCCGGCCAGGGCGTCGAGTTGGCGTTCCAGTTCGCTCGCGTCGGCCCCGGTGACGGCGGCCCGGTGGCGGAACGCGGTGCGCCGGGTGGCCAGGGTGCGCGCCACGGCGGCGAGGTCGTGGTCCGGCCGCTGCCGCAGCAGCTCCCGCAGCCGTTCCGCTTGGGCGCGCACCGCCCCGGGCGCCTTGCCGGACAGGACCCAGACGACCTCGGCGCCGGGTGCTCCGGGACCTTCGTCGGGCGGGGCAGCAGGTAGCGCGCGGACCGTGGGGGGCACGGTGGTGTCCGGCTGGTGTTCCGCCACGATCAGATGGGCGTTGGTGCCGCTGATGCCGAAGGACGAGACCCCGGCCCGACGCGGTCGGCCGGGCTCGGCGGGCCAGGGGCGGGGGGTGCTGAGGACCCGTACGCGGTCGGCGGGCCAGTCGACGAACTCGGACCACTCGTCGGCGTGCAGGGTCGCCGGCAGCACCCCGTGCCGCAGCGCCTGCAACGTCTTGATCACTCCGGCCACGCCCGCGGCGGCCTGGGTGTGGCCCAGGTTGGACTTCACCGAACCCAGGTGCAGCGGCCGGTCCCGCCCCGGGGCGCCGTAGGCGGCGATCAACGCTCCCGCCTCGATCGGGTCGCCGAGGGCCGTACCGGTCCCATGGGCCTCCACCGCGTCGACGGCGTCGGCCGGAACGCCGGCGGCCCGCAGCGCGGCTTCGATCACCTTGCGCTGGGCGGCTCCGCTGGGCGCGGTCAGTCCGTTGCTCGCGCCGTCGGAGTTGATCGCCGAGCCGGGCAGCAGCGCCAGCACGGGGTGACCGGCGCGGACGGCGTCCGAGAGCCGTTCCAGGACGAGCAGGCCCGCGCCCTCCCCGAAGCCGGTGCCGTCGGCTCCCTTGCCGAACGCCTTGCACCGGCCGTCGGCGGCGAGGCCGCCCTGGGCCGCGAAGTCCGTGAAGACCCGGGGCGTCGCCATCACCGTCACGCCGCCGGCGAGCGCCAGATCGCATTCGGACCTGCGCAGGGACTCGACGGCCAGGTGCACCGCGACCAGGGACGAGGAGCAGGCGGTGTCCACGGTCAGGGCGGGGCCTTCGAACCCGAAGGTGTGGGCGAGCCGGCCGGACACGATGCTGGCGGCGTTGCCGGTCATCAGGTGTCCCTCGATGTCGGCGGGGACGGTGCCGGCGGGCGGTGCGTACTCCTGCTGGATGGCGCCGGCGAAGACCCCGGTGCGGCTGCCCCGCAGCTCGGCGGGGAGCAGACCGGCGCGTTCCAGGGCCTCCCAGGACAGTTCGAGGAGCTGACGGTGCTGCGGGTCCATCGCCAGGGCCTCCTTCGGCCCGATGCCGAAGAACCCGGGGTCGAAGCCGGCCGCGTCGTCGAGGAAACCGCCGGTGTGCGCGTGGCGCAGCGCGTCCGGCGTCCAGCCGCGGTCCCCCGGTGGTCCGCCGACGGTGTCGACGCCCTGGTCGACCACCCTCCACAGGTCCTCGGGCGAACGCACTCCACCGGGGTAGCGGCAGGCCATGGCGACGATGGCCACCGGTTCGGCGCGCGCCTGCGCCAGGGCTTCGTGGCGCGCCAACTCCTCTTTGGTGCGGGCGAGTTCTGAGGTCGTCCACTGGAGGTACTCGACCAGTTTCGCTTCGTCGGCCATGGGGCGGCCACCTCTCGGGCTCGGATCAGGAACGGAATTCGGAGTCGATGAAGCGGAAGAGCTCCTCGGCGGTCGAGGGCGCCGACACCGGTCCCGCCCCGGAGCCGCTCCCGCTCCCGTTCCCGGAGTTCCCCGGCTGTCCGTCCGGGTGGGCGGACGGGTGGTGCGCGGACGGTTCGGGAGCCAGCCGGTCCAGCAGGTGGTCGGCGAGCGCGGTGGGGGTCGGGTGGTCGAAGACGAGGGTCGCGGGGAGCCGGAGCCCGGTCGCCCGGCCCAGTCGGTTGCGCAGTTCGACCGCGGTCAACGAGTCGAAGCCGAGCTCCTTGAAGCTCCGGCCGTCGGTACCGGCCTCGTCGCCCGGCGGGCGCCCCAGCACGGCGGTGACGTACTGGAGCACGGTGTCCGCCACGAGTTCCCGTCGTCGTGGCGGATCGACCGCGGCGATCCGCTCGGCGAGACCGCCCGCCGCGGGGCCGGACCCGGGCGCGCCGGTCCCGGGCCGCCCTCGGACCAGGGACCGCAGTACGGGGGCGAGGTCCGGGGTGTCGGCGAGGCGACCGGCGTCGATCCGGACGGCGACCGGTGCCGGGTCGCCCGCGGACAGCGCCGCGTCCAGCAGGGCGAGACCGCGGTCCGGGGTCAGCGGGAGGAGTCCCCCGCGGGCCAGGCGCGCCCGGTCAGTGCCGGACAGCGAGCCGGTCATGGCGCTGTCGGAGTGCCACAGTCCCCAGGCCACCGAGGTCGCCGGAAGACCGGCCCGGACCCGGGCGACGGCCAGGGCGTCCAGCTGGACGTTCGCCGCGGCGTACGCGCCCTGGCCGGCGCTGCCGACCAGGCCGGCGGCGGAGGAGAACAGGACGAACGCGGCGAGGTCGGCGTGTCGGGTCAGCCGGTGGAGGTTCCGGGCGCCGTCGGTCTTGGGGCGCAGCACCGCGTCGAGCCGCTGCGGGGTGAGGGTGCCGAGCGTGGCGTCGTCGAGGACGCCGGCGGCGTGCATCACCGCGGTGAGGGGGTGCCGCGGGGACACCTCGGCGAGGAGCCCGGCGACCGCGTCCGGGTCCGCGACGTCCACGGCGGCGGAGGTCACCTCGGCGCCCAGTGCGGCGAGTTCCCGGTGCAGCTGCCGGTCGGCTTCGGTGTGGGCGCCCCGGCGTCCGACGAGCAGCAGGTGGCGCGCGCCGTGCCGGTCGGCGAGGTGGCGGGCGACGAGGCGCCCGAGGCCGCCGTACGCCCCGGTGACGAGGACGGTGCCGTCCGGGTCCAGCGCCCGGGGGATGGTCAGGGCGACCTTGCCGGTGTGCCGGGCGAGGCTGAGGTGACGGAGGGCCTCCGGGGCCCGGGCGACGTCCCAGGCGGTGACCGGCAGCGGGGTGAGGACACCGGTCCGCAGCAGCTCGACGATCTCCGTGAGCATCTCCTGGATGCGGTCGGGGCCGGCGTCCAGCAGGTCGAAGGACTGGTATCCGACGCCGTGTTCGGCGCGGACCCGGAAGGCGCTGCGCAGGTCCGTCTTGCCCATTTCGACGAACTGTCCGTCGGGGACGAGCAGGGCGAGGGAGGCGTCCACGAACTCGCCGGCGAGGGAGTTCAGCACGATGTCCACGCCCCGGCCGTCGGTGGCCGCGCGCACCGCGGGGACGAACGACAGGTCACGGGAGTTCGCGAGGCGTTCCGGCGGGAGGCCCGCCTCGGTCGCGGCCTCCCATTTGCCGGGGCTCGCGGTGCCGAACACGTGCAGCCCCCAGTGGTGGGCGAGTTGGATCGCCGCGCCGCCGACGCCGCCGGCGGCCGAGTGCACCAGCAGCCATTGGCCGGGCCGGGCGTCGGCGAGGTCGCGCAGGGCGTAGTAGGCGGTGAGGAAGACGGCGGGCACGGTGGCGGCCTGCGCGAAGTCCAGCCCCTCGGGGACGGGCGCGAGCAGCCGCCGGTCGGTGACGGCGATCGGTCCGATGCCGCCGGGGACGAGCCCCGTCACCCGGTCGCCGGGCCGGAGGTCGGCCACCGAGTCGCCGGTGGCGAGCACGACGCCGGCCGCCTCGGTCCCGAGCTCGGCCTCGCCCGGGTACATGCCGAGGGCGAGCATGGCGTCACGGAAGTTCAGTCCGGCCGCCCGAACGGCGATCCGCACCTCGGTGGGCCCGAGGGGTTCCGGTGCCAGCGGACGGTGGACGAGGTCGTCGGCGACGCCGCTGCCGCCGGGGGCCAGTCGCCAGGGGCCGGCGGGGGCGGCGCCGAGTTCCGGACGGTAGGGGCGGAGCCGGGGCACCAGGACCTCGCCCTCGCGCAGGGCCAGTTGGGTTTCGCCGGTGGCGAGGGCAGTGGAGAGTTCGTCCGTGGAGGGGGCCCCGTCGAGCAGCACGACCCGCCCCGGTTCTTCGGCCTGCACGCTGCGGACCAGCCCCCACACCGCACCGCCGGCCGTCGCGGCCACCCCTTCCCCGGGGACCGCCTCGACGGCGTGCCGGGTGCGCACCACCAGTCGGGTCCCGTCCAGGCGGGGTTCGGCGAGGAGGGCGCGCAGGGTCTCGATCACCTCGCCGAGCGTGGCGCGCAGGCCCGCCGGGTCGTCGGTGCCGGCCACGGGCACCACCAGCGCCCGCGGGGACGGGTGCCCGTCGTCGAGTGCGGTGCGGACGGCGGTCAGCTCCGGGTGTGCCGCGGAACCCAGCTCCCAGTCGACCGTCGCCTCCGCGGGGCGGGGGTCGTCGTGCGCTTCCGGGGCGGCCGGACGCTCCCAGCGGACGGTGTGCAGCGGGTCCGCCCGCACGGGCTCGGCGGTGCGGAACACCACCGCGTCGACGTCCGCCACGGGCCTGCCGTCGACGGTCCGCAGGGACACCGACACGGTGTCCTCGCCCCCGCTCCGCAGGACGGCCCGTACCGCTTCCCCGTCCCCCACCTGGTGGTGGCGCCGGAAGCCGCGCCAGGTGAACGGGAGCCGCACCGCACCGTCGTCGGGGAACAGTCCGGCGACGGAGGCGGTGTGGAGGGCGGCGTCCAGCAGGGTCGGCGGGGTCCGGAAGGCGGGGCGCCCACCGGTGGGCAGCGGATCGAGGGACAGTTCGGCGTGCACCTCGGCGCCGGACCGGCGGGCGGCCCGCACCCCGCGGAACGCCGGCCCGTACTGGTAGCCGCGCAGGGCGAGGCCGTCGTACAGCTCCGTGACGTCGACGGCGACGCCGTCCGCCGCCGGCCACGGGGCGACCGCCGGCTGCGGCTCCCCGAGGGCGGTGGTCAGGGTGCCGACGGCGTGCGGGATCCAGGGGGCGCCGAGCGGGTCGTCGTCCGCGGGCACCGGGCGGGCGTGCACGGTGAGGGCGCGTGCTCCGTCGCGCTCCGGAGGTCCGACGCCCACCTGGATCTCCACGGCGCCGTCCGCGCCCCCGGCCGGGGAGTCCGGGGACAGCGTCAGGGGCTGTTGCAGGACCAGCTCCTCCAACGTGGTCGCGCCGACCAGTTCCCCCGCGAAGAGCGCGAGTTCCGCGAACACCGCACCGGGTACCAGGACGGTGCCGTCCACGGCGTGGTCGGCGAGCCAGGGCTGTGCGTCCGTGGCGAGCCGGCCGAGCAGCAGCACGGCGTCGGTGTCCGCGGTCCGGACGGCGCCGGTCAGCAGGGGGTGCCCCACCGGGCGGGCGCCGTCGCCGGGCACCGCCGGGGCAGCGTGCACGACCGGGTCGAGCCAGTGCCGTTGACGGTCGAAGGCGTAGGTGGGCAGCGGTGCCAGGCCCAGGGTGCGGGGCCCGGTGTGCGCGGTCCAGTCGACCGGGACGCCGTGCACCCACGCCTCGGCGACGGAGTGCAGCACCCGGTCGGGTCCGCCCTCGTCGCGGCGCAGGGTGCCGAGCACCGCCGGGGTGCCGCCGCTCCCTGGCGCGGCGTCGAGCACGTCCTGGACGCCGACGCCGACCACCGGGTGCGGGCTGATCTCGATGAAGACCTCGTGTCCGGCGTCCAGGGCGCTCTCGACGGCGGTGCGCAGCCGCACGGTCTCGCGGAGGTTGCGGTACCAGTACGCGGGCTGCCCGAAGTCCGGTGCGCCCGGCGGCACGGCGGCCCCGGTGACCGTCGAGTAGATGTCCGCGGCGAATCCGTCGGGTGGCGTCACCTCGGGGAGCACGGCGAGGAGTTCGGCCTCCAGGCGCTCCACCTGTGCGGAGTGCGAGGCGTAGTCGACGTCGATCAGTCGTACCCGTACGTCCAGGTCCACGAAGGCCCGTCGCACCTGTTCGACGGCCGCGACCTCGCCGGCCACGACGGTGGACCGGGGTCCGTTGACGGCGGCGACGCCCGCTGCCGCGCCGGACGCGACGAGCACGTCCCGTACGGTCGTTTCGTCGGCGGCGACCGACAGCATGGCGCCGCCGCCCGCCAGGGCGCGCAGGGACCTGCTCCGCAGTGCGGCGACCGCGGCCGATTCGCCCAGGGACAGGGCGCCGGCGGCGCAGGCCGCCGCGATCTCGCCCTGGGAGTGCCCGATGACGCCGGCCGGCCGCACGCCGAAGGACTCCCAGACCGCGGTGAGTCCGGTCATGGTGGCCCACAGCAGGGGTTGGACGACGTCCACCCGGCCGAGGTCGGCGTCGCCGGAGAGTGCCTTCACCAGCGACCAGCCGGTCAACGGGTCGAGGACTTCGGCGGCTTCGGCGATCCGGGTGGCGAACGCCGGTGACCGGTGCAGCAACTCCCGGGCCATGCCCGGCCACTGGGCGCCCTGACCCGGATAGAGGAAGACGGGTGCCCTGGTCGCGGGTGCGTGGCCGGACACCACGGACGGTGCCGGGGCGTCCTCGGCGACGGCGGTGAGCCCCGTCAGGGCCTGTGCGTGGTCCTCGGCGACGACGACCGCGCGGTGGGGGAACACGGTTCTGGTGTGGGCGAGTTCGGCGGCCACGGCCGGGAGTTCGACGGCCGGCAGCCCTTCCAGATGGGCCCGCAGCCGGCGGGCCTCGCCCCGGAGGGCGGCCGGCGACTTCGCGGAGAGGACCAGGACGACCGGGTCGTGCCCGGTCGGGGTGACGGGCGTCCGCCGGGGGTCGGGGGCCGGCGCCGACTCGGAGGCTTCCTCTGGCTCGTGGGTCGCCGGGGGTTCCTCGATGATGACGTGGGCGTTGGTGCCGCTCATGCCGAACGCGGACACCCCGAAACGGCGCGGACGTGCACCGGATGGCCAGGGGGTGTTCTCGGTGAGCAGGGCGAGCCCTCCGCGCTCCCAGTCCACGTGTCGGGTGGGTGCGTCGAGGTGCAGGGTACGGGGCAGGGTGTGCCGCTCCAGTGCCTGGACCATCTTGATGATGCCGCCGACCCCGGCCGCGGCCTGGGTGTGCCCGATGTTCGACTTCAACGAGCCGAGCCACAGCGGGGCATCGGCCGGGCGGCCCCTCCCGTAGGCGTCGAGGAGGGCCCCGGCCTCGACCGGGTCGCCGAGGGTGGTGCCCGTGCCGTGGGCCTCCACGGCGTCGACGTCGGCGGGTGCCAACCGGGCGTTGTCCAGGGCCGCCTCGATCACCCGTTGCTGGGCGGGGCCGTTGGGGGCGGTCAGTCCGTTGCTGGCGCCGTCCTGGTTGGTCGCCGAGCCCCGCACCACGGCGAGCACGGGATGGCGGTGGCGGCGCGCGTCGGACAGGCGTTCCACCAGGAGCAGCCCCACGCCCTCGCTGAAACCGGTGCCGTCCGCGGCGTCGGCGAAGGCGCGGCAGCGACCGTCCGGGGAGAGTCCGCGCTGTCGGCTGAACTCCACGAAGGTGGCGGGCGTGGCCATCAGGGTGGCGCCGCCCACCAGCGCGAGGTCGCACTCCCCGGCGCGCAGCGCACCGGCCGCCAGGTGCAGCGCGACCAGGGAGGAGGAGCAGGCGGTGTCCACGGTGACGGCCGGGCCCTCCAGGCCGTAGGTGTAGGCGATCCGACCGGAGGCGACGCTGCCGGCGCTGCCGGTGCCCAGGTAGCCGCCGTGCTCCCGGGGGTCGGCCTGGACCCGGCCGCCGTACTCGGTGTAGATCAGGCCCACGTAGACGCCGGTGCGGGAGCCGCGCAGCGAGGTGGGGTCGATGCCGGCCCGTTGGAACGCCTCCCAGGAGGTCTCCAGGAGCAGCCGTTGTTGCGGGTCGGTGGCCCGGGCCTCCCGGGGGCTCAGCTCGAAGAAGTCGGCGTCGAAATCGGCCGCGTCGTGGAGGAAGCCGCCGTGCCGGGCGTACGAGGTGCCGGGGTGGTCGGGGTCGTCGTCGAAGAGGCCGTCGAGGGCCCAGCCCCGGTCGTCGGGGAAGCTGCCGATGGCGTCGCCGCCGTCCTCCAGGAGCTGCCAGAGCTGCTCGGGCGTGCTGACTCCGCCGGGGTAACGGCAGCTCATCGAGACGATGACGACCGGGTCGTCCTCGGTGCCGCCGGTGGTGGTCGCCGGGGAGGCGGTGCGGCGCCCGGTGGTGGTCGGGGTGCCGGCGGCGAGGTGGTGGGCGAGGGCGCGCGGCGTGGGGTGGTCGAAGACCAGGGTGGTGGGGAGCCGGCGTCCCGTCACCTTGGCCAGGTGGTCGCGCAGTTGCACGGCCGTCATCGAGTCGAGGCCGAGGTCACGGAAGGGCCGGTCGGGGTCGACGTCCCGCGGCGAGTCGTACGCCAGGATGCCGGCGACGGCCCGGGTGACCGTCTTCAGCAGGTCCTCGGGGTCGCGGGCCGTCGCGGGCGCCGCCTCGGCGGGCGGGGCGACGCTCAGCCGCCGGGCGGGGGTGGTCGCGGGCTGCGGGAGGGGGCCGTCCAGGGTGCGGAGCCGGATCTCGCCCACGGTGAGCACGACCCGTCCGTCGGCGTCGGTGGCGGTGACCGACAGGGCTGCGGACCCGTGCCGGGTGACGCGCACCCCGGTGACCGGCACGCCCGGCAGATGGGCCCGGACGTCCGTCCAGACGAAGGGCAGGGTGACGGTGTCCGGCTCGGTGGCGGGGCGGTCCAGGAACGCCGCTTGGAGTGCCGCGTCCAGTTCGGCGGGGTGGACGGCGTACCCCGTGGCCCCCGCCGTGGACGGCGACCCGGAGTGTCGGGGTCCGGGGGCGACGTCGGCGAGGACGGTGGTGCCGTCGCTGCGGGCCGTGCGCACGGAGCGCAGTACGGGTGCGTAGTGCACGCCCAGGGCCTCCAGGGCGTCGTACCCCGCGGCCACGTCGAGGAGTTCGCCGTCGTCGGGTCCGTCCCGTTCGGGCTCGGGTGTGGGGGGTCCGTCCGCGGTCAACCGTCCGGTGGCGTGCAGCAGCCAGGGGTCCCCGTCGTCCCGCCGGGAGTGCACGGTGACGGTCGCCTCGTCGTCGTCCTGCGCCTGCACCGCCACCTGGAGCCGGACGGGCCCGTCGGAGGGGACGTCGACGGGGGCGAGCAGGGTCAGCTCCCGTACGCGGGGCAGGCCGACTCGCTGTCCGGCCGCGAGCGCCAGTTCGGCGAGTGCGCTCGCCACCAGGAGGGTGCGGTCGCCGAGTCGATGGGCGCGGGCCCAGTGCGCGGCGCCGGCAGGAACCGCCCCGGAGAACAACACCCCCTGCCCGTCGGCGCGTTCGACGGCGACGCCGAGCAGCGGATGCCCGCCGGCCGCGGGGGCGTACGGGGTGCCGCCGACGGTTCGGGTGTCGAGCCAGTAGCGCCGCTCCTGGAACGCGTAGGTCGGCAAGGCCACGGTGCGGGCACCGGGTGGTTCCGGCCACCGCACGGCGACCCCGGTCACGTACGCCTGGGCCGCGGCGGTGAGGAGCTGCTCGACTCCCCCCTGGTCACGGCGGAGGGTCGCGGTGGCGTGCGCCTCGACGTCCGCGGCCTCGAAGGTGTCCTGGAGGGCGGTGACCAGCACCGGGTGGGCGCTGACCTCCAGGAAGTGACGGTGCCCCGCGTCCAGCAGGCCCCGCACGGTGTCGGCGAGCAGGACCGGTTCGCGCAGGTTCGCGTACCAGTAGCCGGCGTCCAGGGCCGTGGTGTCGCTCGCCGAGGTCGCGGCGGTCACCGTGGAGTGGAAGGGCACGGCGGCGGGGCGGGGGCGCAGCCCGGCGAACTCGGCGAGCAGGGCGGGCCGCAGGGACTCCACCGCGGGCGAGTGCGAGGCGTAGTCGACGGGGATGCGGCGCGCCCGCAGCCCTTCCGCCTGCACCGCGGAGACGAACGCGGCGACGGCGTCGTCCGCTCCGGAGACGACGGTGCTGCGGGGGCCGTTGACCGCGGCGATCCCGAGGTCCGCACGGCCCTGGCGTCCGCCGAGGCGTTGCTCCACCTCGTCGGCGGGCAGCTCGACCGAGGCCATCGTCCCGGTCCCGGCGAGGACCGACAGTGCTTTGCTGCGCCGGGCGACCAGGGCGGCGGCGTCATCGAGGTCGAGGGCACCGGCGACGTAGGCGGCGGCGATCTCCCCCTGCGAGTGGCCGACGACGGCGGCCGGTTCCACTCCGAGGGAGCGCCAGGCAGCGGCGAGCGAGACCATGACGGCGAAGAGGGCGGGTTGGACGACGTCGACGCGGTCGAACGCGTGGGCGTCGTCCCGGGCCACCACATCCAGCAGGTCCCAGTCGGTGTGCGGGGCCAACGCCGCTGCGCAACGCGTCAGTTCGGCTCGGAAGGGCTCGGAGGAGGCGAGCAGTTCCCGGGCCATGCCCGCCCATTGGGAGCCTTGGCCGGGGAAGACGAAGACCGGTCGTACGGGGCCCGTCGACTCGCCGCGTGCGGTGCGGCGCGAGGGCACGTCGTCGGTGAGGGCGGTGAGGGCGCGGGTGAAGTCCTCCGGGGTGCGGCCGACGGCGACCGCGCGGTGCGGCAGGGCGGCGCGGCCGGTGCGCAGGGTGTGGGCCACGTCGAGCGGGGACAGGTCGGGGTGGTCCGTGAGGTGGTCGCGCAGCCGGGTGAGCTGCTCGTCCAGGGCCCGTGCGTCGTGGCCGGACAGCAGCCAGGCGACGGGGGTGTCCGCCGGGTCCGGTGCGGTGTCGTCGGGGGCGGGGGGTGCGGGGGCCGGTGGGGCTTCGACGACGATGTGGGCGTTGGTGCCGCTGATCCCGAAGGAGGACACCGCGGCCCGGCGCGGCCGGTCGCGGTCGGGCCAGGGCCGTTCCGCGGTGAGCAGGGCGACTCCGCTGTCCTCCCAGGCCACGTGCGGGGACGGCGTGTCGATGTGCAGGCTGGCCGGCAACACCCCGTGGCGCATGGCCTGGACCATCTTGATGAGGCCGCCGACGCCGGCCGCGGCCTGGGTGTGCCCGATGTTCGACTTCAGCGAGCCGAGCCACAGCGGGTCGTCAGCGGGGCGGCCCCTGCCGTACGTGGCGATGAGGGCGGACGCCTCGACGGGGTCGCCGAGCCCGGTTCCGGTGCCGTGTCCCTCGACGGCGTCCACCTCGGCCGGCCCGAGTCCCGCGTCGGCGAGGGCGGCCCTGACGACGCGCTGTTGGGCGGAGCCGTTGGGGGCGGAGAGCTGGGTGCTGGCGCCGTCGGAGTTGACGGCGCTGCCGCGCAGGACGGCGAGCACGGGGTGCCCGGCGGCGACCGCGTCGGAGAGGCGTTCGACGAGGACGAGGCCGGCGCCCTCGGCCCACCCGGTGCCGTCCGCGCCGGCTGCGTACGCCTTGCAGCGGCCGTCCGGGGAGAGTCCGCGCTGCCGGCTGAACTCCACGAACGTGGCGGGGGTCGCCATCACGGTGGCGCCGCCGGCCAGCGCCATCCGGCAGTCGCCGCGGCGCACCGCCTGCGCGGCGTAGTGCAGGGCGACGAGGGAGGAGGAGCAGGCCGTGTCGACGGTGACGGCGGGGCCTTCGAGTCCGAAGGCGTAGGCCACCCGGCCGGAGGCGATGCTGCCGGCGCTGCCGGTGCCGATGAACCCTTCGAAGCCCTCGGGCGCCCGGGTGTGGCGGGAGCCGTAGTCGCCGTACATGACGCCGGCGAAGACGCCGACGGGCTGCCCCGACAGGGACCGCGGGTCGATGCCGGCGCGCTCGAACGCCTCCCAGGCGGTCTGGAGCAGCAGCCGTTGCTGCGGGTCGATGGTGAAGGCCTCGCGGGGGCTGATGCCGAACAGGGCGGCGTCGAAGTCGGCGGCGTCGTGGAGGAAACCTCCCTGGTCGGTGTAGGTGGTGCCCTCCTTCGCCGGGTCGGGGTCGAGGAGTCCGTCGAGCGGCCAGCCCCGGTCGTCGGGGAACGGCCCGATGGCGTCGGTGCCCGCGGCCACGAGTCGCCACAGGTCTTCGGGCGAGCGCACGCCGCCGGGGTAGCGGCACGCCATGCCGACGATCGCCAGGGGTTCCCCGGCGGCCCGCTCGACCTCTTCGAGGCGCGCCCGGGCACGCAGCAGGTCGGCGGTGGTGCGTCTGAGGTAGTCGCGGAGCCTGTCTTCGTTCGCCATCGCTACACCGCTCTCCGAAGGTCGGTCAGTGTTCGAGTTCTCGGTCCAGCAGCCCGAAGAGGTCGTCGTCGGAAGCTGAATCCATGCCAAAGGCGGCCGGGTCGGTGGCCTTCCCCGCGGGGTCGGCGAGCCGTCCCAGGGCGGTTTCCAAGGCCACGACGAGTGCGGCGCGTTGCTCGTCGTCGGGGGTGAGTCCGGCCGCCGATTCCACCCAGTCGCCGAGGGCGGACGCGTCGAAGACGGTCGACGGGGCGGCGCTGAGGGCGCTGAGGTGGTCGGTGAGGGCGCGGACGGTGGGGTGGTCGAAGAGCACCGTGGCGGGGAGCCGTTCGCCGAGTTCGGTGCCGAGTCGGTTGCGCAGTTCGATGGCGGTGAGGGAGTCGAGCCCCAGGTCGAACAGGCCCCGGTCATCGGGTACGTGGGCGGATTTCGGCAGGCCGAGGACTTCGGCGACGGCGCCGGTGACGGTGGACCGGACCAGGGCGCGGGCGGCGTCGGTGTCCAGCCCGGCCACCCGGGCGGCCAGCGGGAGGTGGGGGGTGCGGACGGCGGCGGGCCGGGGCGGGAGCAGTTCGGCCAGGAGCTCCGGCGGGGCTTCCGGGCGCCGGGCGAGTGCCGCCGGGTCGAACCGGGCGGGCACCAGCAGGGCGGGGGCGTCGTCGCCGAGGCCGAGCGCAGTGTCGAGCAGGGCGAGGCCGTCGGCCGTGGACAGGGCACGGATGCCGAGCCGTTCGATCCTGGCCCGGGCGGCGGCGTCGAGCGAGGCCGCCATCCCGCCGGAGCTGTCGGCGTTCGCGGATTTCCCGGCGTTCCCTGTGGCCGCGGTGGCCCCGGCGGCATCCGCGGCATCGGCGGCATCGGCGGCATCGGCGGTATCGGTGTCCCACAGGCCCCAGGCCAGGGAGGTGCCGGGGCGGCCGGCGGCGGTGCGTCGCTGGGCGAGGGCGTCCAGATGGGCGTTGGCCGCGGCGTAGCCGGCCTGCCCGGCGTTCCCGAGGACCCCGGCGACGGAGGAGAACAGCACGAACGCGGTGAGCGGCGCGTCCGCGGTGGCCCGGTCGAGTTGGGTGGCGGCGTCGACCTTGGGACGCAGCACCCGGTCCAAGCGCTCGTCGGTGAGGTGGTCGAGCACGGCGTCGTCGAGGGTCCCGGCCGCGTGGAGCACGGCGGTCAGCGGGTGCGCGGGGTCGACGGCGGCGACGAGGGCGTCGACGGCGGGTCCGTCGGCGAGGTCGCAGGCGGCGGCCCGCACCCGGGTCGTGCCGCGGGACCGCAGTTCTTCGGCCAGGTCGCGCAGGGCGGGGTCGGTGTCGCCGCGCCGGCTCACCAGGAGCAGGTGCCGGACGCCGTGGTGTTCGGTGAGGTGTCGGGCCACGGCGGAGCCGAGTGCGCCGCCGGCTCCGGTGACCAGGACCGTGCCGTCCCCGAACCGTGGGGTCGCGCCGGTCCGTGGGGCGAGCGGGACCAGCCGGGGTGTCAGGGCGCGCCCCCGGCGCAGCGCGAGTTGGCCGGGACGGGCGGCGACGGCGCGCGGGAGCAGGGCGAGGGAGTCGTCGTGCCCGTCGGTGTCGATGAGGCTGAGGCGCCCCGGGTGTTCGTACTGGGCCGAGCGGACCAGGCCCCACAGCGGCGCCTGGGTGAGTCCGGGGAGCTCTTCCGTGCCGTCGACCGCGACGGCACCTCGGGTCAGGACGACCAGGTGGGTGCGTTCGGGGAGGGTGAGGATCAGGTCCCGCACGGTCTTCAGGTTCCGGCGTGCGTCGTCCTCGGCGACGACGGCGAGCACGGTGTCCTCGCTGCCGTCCGGCGCGTCGACCACGGGGAACGGCAGGGGGGCCGCGGTGTCGGTTCCGCGGACGACGGCGACGACCGTGGCGTCGTGCGGGGCGGTGTCGAGCGGTCGGGTGCGCCAGACCACCTGGTGCAGGAGGCCGGCGCCGTCGCGTCGGGTGCGCAGGGCGGTGCTGGGCACCGGGCGCAGCAGGACCTCGTCGACGGTGAGTACGGGACGGCCGCGGTCGTCGGCGACGTCCAGGGCGAACGCGGATGCCGAGGTCCGTCGGATGCGTACCCGCAGCGGTCCGGACGGGGTGCGGTGCAGTCGGATGCCGCGCCAGCCGTGGGGGACGTCGATCCGGGGACCGTCGGGGTCGGTGGGTGCCCCGTCCGGGTTCCGCAGGGCGGCGGCGAGCCAGGGGTGCAGGGTGGCGTCGAGCTGGGCGGGGACCGGGGTCGTGCCGGTGTCCACCTCCGCGTAGAGGGTGTCGTCCTCGGTCCACAGGGCGCGCAGGCCCCGGAAGGCGGGCCCGTACGCGTAGCCGTGCTCCGCGAACTCGGCGTACACGTCCCCGAGTCGTACGCCGTGCGCGGTTGTCGGGCGGTCTCCGGTCCAGGGGGGAGGGGGCGGGGTGGTGTCGAGGGCGGCCTCGGCGTGCAGGGTCCACGGGGTGTCCTTGCCGGCCCGGGCGTGGACGCGGACGCCGTGGCCCTCGACGGTGACCCGTAGGTGTACCGGGGCGGGTCCGTCGACGAGGAGCGGTGCGTGCAGGGTGAGTTCGGCGACCGTGTCGGCGTCGTGCCGGGGGGCGAGTCGGGCGATCAGGTCGAGGAGCGCGGTGGCGGGCAGTACGGGGGTGCCGTGCAGTGCGTGGTCGGCGAGCCAGGGGTCCCGGTGCGGGGAGAGGACGCCGGTGTACACGGTGCGTTCGCCGTCGGGGTCGGTGATCGCGGCCGACAGCAGCGGGTGGTCGGGGTCGTCGGCGCCGATGCCCGTCGCGGTGGTGGTGCCGCCGGGCGGGGGCGCCAGCCACAGGCGTTCCCGTGCGAACGGGTACGTGGGCAGCGGGACGGTCACGGCGCCGGGTCCGAGCAGCGCCGGCCAGTCCCAGTCGACGCCGGCGACATGGGCCGCGGCGACGAACGACCAGAGGGCGAACAGGTCCTCCCGTTTGCGGTCGAGCGTGGCGACGGCGGTGGTGTCGTCGCCGAGGTCGCACTGGTCGGCCATCGCGGTGAGGGCGGCGTCCGGGCCGATCTCCAGGAAGCGGGTCGCGCCCAGGGCGCGCAGCCGGTGGAGGGCGTCCGCGAACCGGACGGTGCCGCGGACCTGGTCGACCCAGTGCGCCGGGGAGCCGAGGGCGGGGGCGTCGGTCTCGCGCCCGGTGAGCGTGGAGACGACGGTGGTGTGGGGTGCGGTGGCCCGCAGTCCGTGCAGCGAGGCGCGGAACGTGTCGAGCATCGGGTCCATGTGGGCGGAGTGGAAGGCGTGGCTGACGGGGAGCCGTTTGGTGCGGTGGCCGTGGGCGGCGAGCGATTCCAGGACGTCCCCGAGCGGCTCCGGGTCCCCGGACAGGACCAGCGAGCCAGGTGCGTTGACGGCGGCGACGTCCACCCGGCCGTCGGTGCCGGCCAGGGCCGTTTCGACGGTGTCGAGGTCCGCTTGGACGGCGGCCATCCGTCCGCCGCCGGGCAGTCGCCCCATGAGTCGGCTGCGGGTGACCACGAGGTGTGCGGCGGCGGCGAGGTCCAGGGCGCCGGCGAGGTGCGCGGCGGTGATCTCGCCGAGGGAGTGGCCGGCGAGCAGCGGCGCGGACAGGCCCCAACTGGCGAACAGCCGGAACAGGGCGACTTCCAGGGCGAACAGCGCGGGTTGGGTGTTCTGGGTGAGGTCCAGATCGACGGCGGGGTCGGTGGCAGGGTCGGCGTCCACGGCCGCGCGAACGTCGGGGCCGCCGGCCGCGCGCACGGCTTCGGCGACCTCGTCGAAGGCGCTGGCGTACGCCGGGAACGCCCGGTGCAACGCGGTGCCCATGCCGGTGCGTTGGCTGCCCTGTCCGGTGAACAGCAGGGCCGTTTCGCCGCGGACCGGGGCGCCGGCGACGACTGCGGGGAAGGTGCCGAGGTCGGGCCTCGTACCGGCGGCGACGTGGTCGAGGCCGGTGAGCAGTTCGGTCAGGTCGCGGCCGAGGACCACGGCCCGCCGTTCGAAGCCGGTCCGGGTGGTCGCCAGGGACAACGCCACGTCGACGGGGCGCGGTCCGGGTTCGTGACGGACCCGTCGGGCCAGCCGGGCGGCCTGTTCCCGCAGCCCCTCGTCGGTGCGGGCGCTGAGTACCCACGGCACGACCCGTGCGTCCCTGTTGCTGTCGCCGTCCCGGGAGGGCTGCGGTTCGGGGGCGGCCGGCTCCTCGCCCTGTTCCAGGATCACATGGGCGTTGGTGCCGCCGATGCCGAACGAGGACACGGCGGCCCGCCGCGGCCCGCCGCCCTCGGGCCAGGCGGTGGTGCGGGCGGGCACGCGCACGGCGCCGCGCGTCCAGTCGACGTGTTCGGAGAGCCGGTCCAGGTGGAGGGTGCCGGGCACCTCGCCGTGCCGCATGGCGAGGACCACCTTGATGATGCCGGCCACCCCGGCGGCGGCCTGGGTGTGCCCGAGGTTGGACTTGACGGAGCCCATCAGCAGGGGCCCGCGGGGGCCGCGCTCGCTGCCGTAGGTGTGCAGGACGGCGCCCGCTTCGATGGGGTCGCCGAGCCGGGTCCCGGTGCCGTGCGCCTCCAGGACGTCGACGTCCCGGGGACGTAGCCCCGCGGTGTCGAGGGCGCTGCGGATGACGCGTTCCTGGGCCGTGCCGTTGGGTGCGGTGAGTCCGTTGCTGGCGCCGTCCTGGTTGACGGCCGAGCCGCGCAGCACGGCGAGGACCCGGTGGCCGGCGCGGCGGGCGTCGCTGAGCCGTTCCAGGACGAGGAGCCCCGCGCCCTCCGCCCAGGCGGTGCCGTCCGCCCGCGCGGAGAAGGGCTTGCAGCGGCCGTCGGGGGCGAGGCCGCGTTGTCGACTGAACTCGACGAAGGTGGCCGGGCTGGCCATCACGGTGGCCCCGCCGGCGAGGGCGAGGGAGCATTCGCCGAGCCGCAGGGCCTGGGCGGCCTGGTGCACCGCCACCAGCGAGGAGGAGCAGGCCGTGTCGACGGTGACCGCGGGGCCCTCCAGGCCCAGGGTGTACGAGACCCGCCCGGAGGCGACGCTGCCGGCGCTGCCGCTGACGAGGTACCCCTCCAGGTCGGGGGCGGCTCCGCGGTGTTGGTGGAGGCGGGCGCCGTAGTCGGCGTACATGAGGCCGACGAAGACGCCGCTGTCGGTGCCGCGCAGCCGCGTCGGGTCGATGCCTGCGTCCTCGACGGCCTCCCACGCGGTCTGGAGCAGCAGCCGTTGCTGCGGGTCGACCGCGAGGGCCTCGCGGTGGCTGATGCCGAAGAAGCCGGGGTCGAACTCGGCCGCGTCGTGGAGGAAGCCGCCGTGCCGGGCGTACGAGGTGCCGGGGTGCTCCGGGTCGGGGTCGAAGAGGTCGGGGTCCCAGCCGCGGTCCGTGGGGAACTCGGTGATCGCGTCGGTACCGGAGGCGAGCAGCCGCCACAGGTCGTCGGGGGTGCGGACGCCGCCGGGGAACCGGCAGGCCATGCCGACGATCGCGATCGCCTCCTCGGCCGGGTCGGGCGCGGGGGTGCCGGGCCCGGGGTGCGAGGGGGCGGCGGGATCGGTGACGTCCGTGGTGAGCGTCTTGGTGTGGTGGATCAGGGCGGCGGGGTTGGGGTGGTCGAAGACGACCGTCGCGGGGAGGTCCAGACCGAGGCCGGTGTTGATCCGGTTGCGTAGCTCCACGGCGGTCAGGGAGTCGAAGCCGAGGTCGATGAAGGCGCGTTCGGGGTCGACGGTGGTGCCCGCCGGGTGACCGAGGACCTCGGCGACGGCGTCGAGCACGACCCGGGTGACGTCCGGCCCCGTGCCCCGGCCGACCGGGGCCGCCGTCCGCACGGCGCCGGGTCGGCGGGGCGGGGCGGTGGCCCGGGGGTCGAGGCCGGCGGCGGTCACCGTGGTCAGGTCGCGCCGCAGGGCCCGGTCGAGCAGGGCGAGGGCGGCTTCGGGCGGCACGGGGCGGATGCCGGCGCGGGCGAGGCGGGCGAGGTCCCGTTCGGCGAGTTCGCCGGCGAGACCGCCCTCGGTGTCCCACAGGCCCCAGTGGACGGTGAGCGCCCTGCGCCCGGCCTGTCGGCGGGCGTGCGCGACGGCGTCGAGGGCGGCGTTGGCGGCGCCGTAGCTGCCCTGCCCGGCGGTGCCGAGGACCGCGGCCACGGAACCGAAGAGCACGAACGCGTCCAGTTCGGTGCCCCGGGTCAGCTCGTCCAGGTGGCGCGCGGCCACCGCCTTCGGGGCGAGGACCCGGGCGAGTGCCTGCGGGGCGAGCCGCGCGGCGACGGTGTCCTCGGCGATCCCGGCGGTGTGCACGACGGCGGCGAGGGGGCCGTCCAGCGTGTCGAGCAGGGCGCTGAGGGCCGTCCGGTCGCCGAGGTCGCAGGCGCGGACGTCGACCCGGGCGCCGAGCGCGGTCAGTTCGGCCACGGCCGCCGGGGCGTCGGGGTGGTCGGGGCCGCGCCGGGAGACCAGGAGCAGTCGGCGGGCGCCGTGGTGGGTGACGAGGTGACGGGCGGTCAGCCGGCCGAGCGTGCCGGTGCCTCCGGTGACCAGGACCACGCCACCCGCACTGCTCAACGGCCAGGTCCCGGACGGGGGCGCGTCGGGGTCCTGGGCGCCCCCCGGTGCCGGGTCGGCGTCCGGCACCGGGGTGGCGTCCGGCAAGGGGGTCAGCCGGGGTACGTGCACCGTGCCGTCGCGCACCGCCGCCTGCGGCCAGCGGGCGGCCACCGCGGCGAGCAGGGCGTCGTCGTGGGTGCCGTCGGTGTCGACCAGGGCGAAGCGGCCCGGATGTTCGGCCTGCACGGCACGGACGAGTCCCCAGACCGCGGCGGTGCCCGCGGTGACCTGCTCCCCTTCCGTGAGGGCCAGTCCGCGGGTGACGACCACCAGCGGGGCGGGCGCGTCGGCCGCGAGCCGTGCCACGACCGCCGCCCGTACGGCTTCGGCGGCCGGCAGCGGATCGCCCCGTTCCGCGGTCGCCGCCTCGGGCAGGACGAGGACGTCGGGCACCGCGGACGGCTCGGCAGGGGCAGGCTCGGCGTCGAGGGGCTCGGTGGCGGGCTCCCAGTCCGTCCGGTACAGCTCCGCTCCGGCGGGCAGCGGTCGCAGCGCGAGACGTTCGACGGTGAGCACGGGCTCGCCGTCCGCGGTCGTGAGGTCGAGGCGGTACGTGTCGGGGCCCACGGGTGCCAGGCGCGCCGTCACCCGGGTCGCACCGCGCCGGTGCAGCCGTATCCCGTCGAGGGCGTACGGGACGAGCCGCGGTCCGCCGTGCGCGTGCAGCGGCAGGACGTGCAGGGCGGCGTCCAGCAGCACCGGGTGGAGGCCGAACCGGTCGGCGCCCCGTACCGTCGACGGGGTCTGCGCCTCGGCCCGCAGGTGGTCGCCGGCACGGCTGGCGAGGGTCAGTCCCTGGAAGGCCGGGCCGTACCCGTACCCGGACCCGTCGAGCAGGTGGTAGGTCGCCGTGCGGTCGCCCGGGTCGATGCGGACGACCGGGGCGGGGTCCGGTTCTTCGGGCACCGGTGCGGCGGGGACGGCCGTGTCGGTGAGGACGGCGGTGGCGTGCACGGTCCAGGTGCCGTCGGCGTCCCTGGCCCGGACGGCGAGTTCGCCCTCGGCGTCGACGCTCACCTGGAGCGGGACGTCCGCGGTGGTGGTCAGCTCCAGCGGGGCCCGGACCAGCAGGTCGCGGAGTGCGGGGCGGTCCAGGGCCTCGCCCGCCGCCAGGGCGAGTTCCAGGAACGCCGCGGCCGGGACCAGGGTCCGCCCGTCGATGCGGTGCTCGGACAGCCACGGTTGCCGTCGCGGGGCCAGGGCCCCGGTGAACAGCACGCTTCCGTCCGGGAGTTCGGTCGATCCGGCGAGCAGCGGATGAGGGCTCGCCCGCAACCCGAACGCCTCGGCGCTGCCCTCCTCTTCCGGTGCGTCGAGCCAGTAGCGGCGGGTCTCGAAGGGGTACCCGGGGAGGTCGACCAGACGGGCGCCGACGAGGTCCGCGGTGCGGTCGACCTCGATGCCCGCGACCTGGAGCCGGTTCAACGCCGTTCGTACGGTGTCCCGTTCGGGCTTGCCTGGCCGGAGGAAGGGGACGGTGACGAGGTCGTCGGCCGGCCCGGTCCGCCCGGCCTCTGCGGCGAGGGCGGCCAGGGTGCCGTCGGGGCCGAGTTCCACGAAGCGGGTGACGCCGAGCGCGACCGCGGTGCGTACCGCGTCCGCGAACCGTACGGGGTGTCGGAGCTGCCGTACCCAGTACTCCGGGGTGGACAGCTCCCGCGCATCGGCGAGGGCTCCGGTGACGGTGGAGATCACGGGGGTGTCGGCGGTGTGGAAGGTCAACGGGGCGAGCGCCGCGCGGAACTCGTCGAGCACGTCGTCCATGTGCGCGGTGTGGAAGGCGTGGCTGACCTTGAGCCGGGACGCCTTGCGGCCGGCTTCCTTCCAGTGCCGCACCAACCGGTCCACGGCGTCCGCTTCCCCGGCGAGCACCACGGATCCGGGCCCGTTGACGGCGGCCAGTTCGACCGCGCCGCCCGTCGACGCCAGCAGTTCGGCCGCCTGTTCCTCCGTGGCGGCGAGGGCCGCCATCGCCCCGCCCGGACGTGCGGACTGCATCAGCCGTCCGCGGGCGGCGACCAGGGCGCAGGCGTCGGGCAGGTCGAGGACCCCGGCCAGGTGGGCGGCGGCCACCTCGCCCACGGAGTGCCCCAGGACGAAGTCGGGCCGTAGGCCGTACGACTCGGCGAGACGGTGCAGCGCCACTTCCACGGCGAACAGCGCGGGTTGGGCGTGCCGCGTCTCGCGCAGCACCTCGGCGTTCCCGGTGAGCAGGGCGCGCAGCCCGAGGTCCAGCAGCGGATCGAGGTGGCTGGCGACGGCGTCGAAGGCCGCGGCGTACACCGGGGAACGGTCGAGGAGTTCGCTGCCCATGCCGATGCGTTGGGCGCCCTGCCCGGAGAAGAGGAACGCCGACCGCGCGTCGGGGGCGGCCCGTCCGACGACCGCCCGCGGGTGCCGCCGGCCGTCGCGCACCGCGCCGAGCGCGGCCAGCACGTCCGGGTCGGCGTCGATGACCGCCCGGTGCGCGAACCGGGCCCTGCGGTCGAGGGTGTGGGCGACGTCGACGGGTCGGAGCGTCGGGTTCGCCGCGAGGGCGTCGTGGAGTGCGGCGGCCTGGGCCCGGAGCGCGGTGGCGGTCTTGGCGCTCAGCAGGAACGGTACGGGCGACGACGGGTCGGGGTGGTCCGTACCGGGGTCACCGGTGTCCACCGGCAGCGTGCTGACCGCGTCGTCTGTGGGTGCTTGTTCGAGGATGACGTGGCTGTTGGTCCCGCTGATCCCGAACGACGACACCCCCGCCCGCCGCGGCCTCCCCCGATCCGGCCACACCCGCGACTCCCCCAACAACTCCACACCCGAACCCACCCA
>NZ_JBHXEN010000048.1:0-11732 GCF_042724695.1 Streptomyces sp. NPDC127068
CCGCCCCCGGCCACGCCGCCCGGCCCGCGGCGGGGGGGGGCGGCCGGGGGGCCCCCCCGGGGGGGGGGCCCCCGACGCCACCCCCGCGCGGGCGGGGGCCGTCCCACCGGGGGGTGAGGTGATCGTCACGGGGTGGGTCCTCGTGGGTGGGGGCGGGGTACGGGTCAGGAACCGTTGCCGGCGGGGGCCTTCTCGGGGACGCCCTTCACTCCCTTGCCGGCGACCGCGTCGGCCAGCATCGGCACGTAGCGCTCGATGGCCCAGGGGATGGACAGCACGCTCGGACCGCTGGTCGCCATGCCGAGGGTCGGGTCCTGGACGAAGGCGTAGCGCTTGGCCTTGATCGGCTCCCAGCGGGTGAACAGCGGGTCCTTGAGGCTGTGCTTGACCTCGCCGTCACCGTTGGCCCAGGCCACGAAGACGTCGGCCTCGACGGTGTCCAGCTTCTCCAGGCTGATCCCGCCGTACCAGTTGGTGCCCTTGGCGGTGTCGGCGATCTTCTGCATCGAGGGGGTGTTCTTGAAGCCCATCTCGGTGAGCAGCCGGACCCGCGGGTCGTAGTTCAGGTAGAGGCCCAGTTCGGTGGAGCCGGGGGCCAGGCCGAGGCCGTAGGCGAAGGTGGTGTCCTTGAACTCCGGGTTGTCCCGGGCGACGTCGGCGAGCTGCCCCTCCACGTCGGTGACGAGTTCCTCGGCCTTCTCGTTCTCGCCGAGCGCCTTGCCGATGGTCTGGGTCATGCTCTGCCAGGTGCCGCCGTCCCAGGGCTTCTTCAGGTACGGCAGGGTGGGCGCGATCTCGTTGAGGCGCTTGTAGTCGACGTCGCTGAGGCCCGAGTAGAGGCCGACGATCAGGTCGGGTTCGAGGGAGAGGATCTGCTCGAAGTCGAGTTCGCCGGAGTCGCCCTGCTTGAGGACCTCGGGCATCTTCCCGCCGAGCTTCTCGACCTGGGTGCGGAACCAGGGGGTGTGGCCCTCCTTGTCGCCGCCCCACTGCTCGTCGACGCCGACGGGGACGACGCCGAGCGCGGCGACGACGTCCGGGGACATCCAGCTCAGGGCGACGACCCGCTGGGGCTTCTCGGTGATCTCGGTGCTGCCGTGGGCGTGCTTGATGGTCACCGGGAAGGCGGCGGAGCCCGCGGCGGCCTTGTCCTTCTTCCCGGCTTCCGCGTCGGTGCCGCCGCCGGAATCCGTCGTACCGCCTCCGCAACCGGTCAGGACGAGCGCGGCGGCGAACGCCAGCCCCGCGACGCGGGTCCACGCCCCGCGGCGGCGGGCGGCGGGGGCGGCCTTCGGTTCGGCCGTGGGCAGGGACATGCTTCTCCTCGGTACTGCGCACCGCGGGGCGGCACGACGACGGGCGGGATGGTGAAAGCCGAACGCCGCGGTGCGACACGCGTGCCTACGGCTCCGCGCACCTCAAGTTAGGCAACCCTCACTTCGCTCCACGCTAGGGAACCGGACGGCCGTCGGGCGTCGCGCGACGGCCAGGGTGCGTCGCGAATCGGCCACCCGTCGATCGGGGGGTCAGGAGGCGGAGGCGGGCAGGGCCCGCAGGTACTCGGTGGGACTGCTCCCGGTGACCCGCCGGAAGGCGGCGCTGAAGGCGCTGGTCGTGGAGTAGCCGCAGCGGTGCGCGACGAGGTTCACCGGCTGCCCCTGACTGAGCAGGGTGATCGCGGCGGACATCCGCACCAGGGCGCGCCAGCGGGTGAACGGCATCCCGATGTCCTGGGCGAAGGCGCGGGTGACCGTCCGCACGCTCAGCCCGTGGCGGGCGGCGAGGTCCTCCAGCGACAGATCGCTGTCCGGGTCGCCCAGCACGTCGTGGGCGAGGGACCGGATGCGCCAGTCCTCGGGGACCGGTACGTCGAGGGTGGGCAGCGGGTCGTCCTGGAGGTGCTCCAGCACGACCCGCTGGGTGCGCAGCCGCAGGTCGTCGTCCATCGCGGTGGCGTCGAGGTGGAGCAGCATCTCCTGGAGCGCCCGCCCGACCCGCAGTGCGCGCGGCGCCGACCAGTCGCGGGGCGCGGCGGACCGGGTCACGTACGTGTAGCAGGCGACGCTGCCGGGGTCGGAGGCGGCGGCGTGCGGGGTGCCGGGTGGCACCCAGACGCCCTGGCCGGGCACGAGTCGGCGCACGGTGGCGGGGGTCCACAGGGTCATCGAGCCGCTGTGCGGCCAGACGAGGAGGGCGTCGGTGTGGGTGTGCACGCCGGGGCGGGCCGAGCCGTTCGGCTCGTTCCCGTCGAACACGGCGGTGGTCAGGAGGTAGGGCGGCGGCACCTCGGCGCCGCCGACCGCTGGGTCGGACCAGCGGAGCGGGGGCCCGGTGGGCGGTTCGCCCCACGGGCGTCCTGAGATTGCAGCAACCGGCATGAACTTAGGTTAACCTAAGTAATCGTACGGATTCCGCCACGGGTGCGATGCCCTTGTTCGTGGGCCTCCGTTGTCCAGCACAGGTGCGCTCCACTGTTGCGCAGTTCCCCGCGCCCCTTTCGGGGCACTCCTCCCCCACCCCCGAGACGCGGCACCCGCCCAGGACCGCACACCGCCAGGTGCACGCACCCAAGGGGCGCGAGGAACCGCGCGAGGAACCCCAACGCACCCGCAGCCGAGCACCCACCGCAGGAGCCACCCCCAAGGGGCGCGAGGAACTGCGCAAAACAACCGCGCACCCGCCCAGGACCGCACACCGCCAAATGCACGCACCCAAGGGGCGCGAGGAACCGCGCGAGGAACCCCAACGCACCCGCAGCCGAACACCCACCGCAGGAGCCACCCCCAAGGGGCGCGAGGAACTGCGCAAAACAACCGCGCACCCGCACGGGACAACGCACCGCGCGACGCCACCCGCAGCAACAGCCCGAGCTACTCGTCGACGTGGACGGTCCCGTCCTCGTCCATCCGGGGATGCATCCGCTCAGGCCCGTACGCATCCGCATCGGAGGACCGAGGCCCCTCGGGCCCGTCCACCCCCCACCGAACCATCCGCTCGATCCGGCACACCCGGAAGTGCTCACCCCCGACCCGCACCTCGTCCGCCCGGGCCGCCGCCCGAAACCGCTCCGCGGCCCGCGCGTAAGCGGCCGTCCGCCGCTCGTCGAGCCCCAGCGCCCGCGGCCAGAAGTCCCTCAGCGCGTCGAACAGGAGCCGACGCGCGTCGTGCGGGGTCGGCGCCAGCGCGCCCCGGGGCCGCCACCGCTCGCCCTGCCGCTCGGCCACGCAGAACCCGACCGGGAGCAGCGCCACCTCGGGATGGGTCCGCACGGCCCGGGCGCTGTCCTCGCGCATCCGCCGGGAGAAGGACGTCCCCTGGTAGCAGAAGTCCCGCAGGGCCAGCTTCAGGGCCTCGGCCATGAGCCCCCGCTCCCGTGCGGGGTCGAGCGCGGTGCCCACCTCGGGCAGCGGGGTGCCGTCCTTCAGGAACTCCCAGGAACGGTCCGCGGGTTCGGGGTCGGTGGACCGCGGGGGCTCCAGCCCTTCGGCGCCGCCCCGGGCGAACTCGTCCCCGCGGACGACCCGGTAGCGACGCCCCAGCGCCGTCACCTCGTTGACCGGCTCGCGCTCCAGCACCGCGACCGCGGCGAGGAGTTCACGCCGTGCGGCGGGGTCGTCGGTGTCGTCCTTGGCCGTGAACCACAGATGGGAGTTGAGCGAGTCCCGGACTTCCTGCGGGCGGCCCGCGACCACCGGCTTGAGCACGCTCCACCGCCGCTCGCCGTCGGGTTCCTGCACGGCGAGCCCGAACACCGGCCCCCGCAGGAGCAGGTGCGGGTAGCGGTAGGACGCCTCCACCGCATCCGCCTCGGTGACCCACTCGGCGGGGTCGTCCCGTTGGACCAGGCCCTCGTGCACCCGGTCGAGCTGTCGCTTCCAGTCGTCACCCATGCGCACATTGTGGTGAAGCCGGCGGGACCACCGACCATATCGGCGCAACTGACCGGACTTGTTCGTCTCGTGCTCGTCTTCGCACGTCAGCCCGGGGGCGCGGGCCTAACCCCCGCTCCGGCGCACGGGGGGTGGCGCGTGGGAACGCCCGGAGCGCGGCGGGTCCGGGGCTCCGGAGGCGCTCTCATGTCGGGCTCGAACAACGGGTGAGCCCTCTCTCACACCGGGCCCCGAGAACCCCCCGATTCCCGGCAAATTCCCCGCCCGACTCCCCCCGTCCTCCCAGGTGGACACGGTCCACGTCCGCCCCTTGCACCCCCCGCGCGCCCCTACGCGCCCCTACTGAACAGATACCTCGCTCACCACGTATCTCCTGGCAGCACAGGTCGTGCGCCCGGGCGTTGCGGAGCCGAAAACCTTGCCGACAACGACCGAAACTCACTGCCCGGATGACCCAAAGTCCACTTCAGCCGCATACGACATGAGAATCCTCTCCTCTTTTCCGTCACCTGTTTGATTGGACTGGACACTCTCCCTATGAGACTCAGGAAGGCCAATCTGGCGATCACGGTGGTGGCAGCCCTCGCGGGTGCCGGCATGGTGGCCGGGCGGGCCCTCGTCGATGGAAGCGAGCCCCTTGACCTGGGGCCCGTGATCGACGTGAGTGGACCCGAAGCCAGCGATGTCGCCCCTTCGCAGACGGTCTCGCCGCCCCCCATATCCCCCCAGGGCCCGAAGACCCCCCTACCCGACCGCAGCAACACGGGGGTGAGGGCCACCCCCAGCGCGTCCTCGCTCCCGACAGCGGTGCCGTTCCCCCCGGGGAACAGTCCCGGATCGAGCCCCTCGTCCACCGGACCGCCCGGTGGACGCCCCGTACCCACCCCCACCCCACCGCACAGCGCCAACAGACCCCCGTTCCCCGACGATGACCGGAGCGAGGACGACGAGGACGAGGGCCGTGGCGACAGCGACGAGAACGATGACGTGAGCATCGGCGAGAGAGAGGAAGGAGGCGACGACTAGGAGTGCGTAGGCACACCGCCAGCGCCCGGTCGAGGATCGTGGGCTGGATGATGCTCCTGGTGGGTGCCGCGATCGCGGCACCCACCGTCGGCCTCATCGTCGTCTGGCAGGCCCAGCTCGACGCGAAGCTCGACGACCAGTTGCAGCGCGAGGTCGAGAACCTCCGTCACTTCGCGAAGCAACGTGACCAGAACGGGCAGAAGTACACCGACGGTTCGGTGCTGCTGATGCGGTTCATGACGGTCAACCTCCCCAACCGGGACGAGACGTTCTTCAGCATCGTCGACGGCCGGGCCGATCGGCGCAGCCCGAAGGACCCGCCGCTGCGGTTGGACAACAAGCCGGAGGTGGTCAGCAAACTGGCCGCGCTCAGCGGGGCCAAGACCCAGACGGGCTGGCTGGACACCTCGAAGGGCCGGGTCCGCTACGGCGTGGTGCCGGTCCGGGTCGCCGGGGACACCCGGGACATCCGGCTCGTCCTGCTCGAATTCCGCGACCGACAGCTGTCCGAGCAACGGCGGCTGGCGAAGATGCTGTTGGCCACCGGGCTCGGCGCACTCGTCTTCGCGGGCCTGGCCAGTTGGCTGGTCGCCGGACGGGTGCTCGCACCGGTCCGGTTGGTCCGCCAGACCGCCGCGCGGATCAGCGAGTCCGACCTGACCCAGCGACTGAACGTGGCCGGGCACGACGACGTCGCCGCCCTCGCCCACACCTTCAACCGGATGCTGGACCGACTGGAGCAGGCGTTCACCGCGCAACGCCGGTTCCTCGACGAGGTCGGCCACGAACTGCGCACCCCCATCACGGTGGTGCGCGGACACCTGGAGCTGATGGACGGCGTCACCGCGGGCGGCGTCCGCGGTGGAACCGCCTGGGAGGGCCAGGTGCCGGTGCTCGACGCCTGGTCGCCCTGGAACGGCGGCCCCCGCGAACTAGGACCGGAGGACCGGGCCGCCACCCGGGCCCTGGTCCTGGACGAGCTCGACCGGATGAGCCGGATCGTGGACGACCTCCTCACCCTCGCCAAGGCGGAACGACCCGACTTCCTCACGATGGGTGAGACCAACCTCACCGATCTCATCGTGGACGTCGTCGCCAAGGCCCGGGCGCTCGGCAGCCGGCACTGGCGGGTCGCCGCGGTCTCCGAGGAGACCGTGCTGGTGGACGGTCAGCGGCTCACCCAGGCCCTGATCCAACTGGCCGCGAACGCCGTACGGCACACTCTGGACGGTGATCTCATCGAGATGGGGTCCACCATCCGGGACGACCGGGTGCTGTTGTGGGTCCGGGACACCGGGCCGGGTGTCGGACCGATGGACAAGGAACGGATCTTCAACAGGTTCGCCCAGGCCAATCTGATCGGCGCGGCGGGCAAGTCGGGTTCCGGTCGGGCGGGCACGGGCATCGGGCTCGGGCTCGCCATCGTCCGGGAGATCGCCGAAGCACACGGCGGCACCGCCTGGGTGGAGGACGCCCAGACCGGCGGCGCCCGCTTCGTGCTGGATCTGCCGGCCTACTACCCCTGGGAGGAAGGACACCATGCACCGGATTCTCATAGCGGAGGACGAGGCGGGAATCGCCTCTTTCGTGGAAAGAGGCTTAAGGGGATATGGGTTCGCTACCTCCGTGGTGGGTGACGGACTGTCCGCCTACGAACAGGCCAGGGCGGGCAACTGCGACCTGATGATCCTGGACCTCGGGCTGCCCGCGGTGGACGGACTGACCGTGCTGCGGAAACTGCGCGAACTACGGGTGACCCTGCCCGTGGTGATCCTCACCGCCCGCGACAGCGTCTCCGACGTCGTCGCGGGACTGGAGGGCGGCGCCGACGACTACGTCTCCAAGCCGTTCGCCTTCGAGGAGCTGCTCGCCCGGGTGCGGCTGCGGCTGCGGGCGGAGGGCGGACCCGAGGGTTCGCTGCTGCGGGCCGGCGACCTCGTCCTGGACCTGCGCACCCGACGGGTCCATGTGAACGGACGGGTCGCGGAGCTTTCCGCCCGGGAGTTCGCGCTGACGGAGGTGTTCATGCGCAACCCGGACCAGGTGCTCACCCGGGAACAACTCCTCAGCCGTGTCTGGGGGTTCGACTACGACCCCGGATCGAACATCGTCGACGTGTACGTACGCTACGTGCGCCGCAAGCTCGGCCCCGACCGGGTGGAGACGGTACGCGGCGTGGGCTACCGGTTGCGGGCCTGACCGAGCCCGGACCACCACCCCCGCGCCGGACCCCGTCCCGCCGCACCCCCCTACCCCCCTGCACCACCCCCCTGTACCTCCACCCCCACCAGGGCCCGAACCCCACCCCCGAAGGGCCCGTCCCTCACGTCACCGGGACCCGGCACCGCCCGGGTCCGGTACCCCTCGCACCTACCGGAACGTGATTCCCCGTCACGTCACGGCGGACCGGAGCGGCCCCTCCCGGAGACCCCGGCAGGGGCCCCGTCCGCCGACGCACCGTCGACGCACCGCCCCCCGGACCGCACGCGGTCCGTACGCGGTCCGCACCGGCTCACCCACGGTCGCCCCGAGGGGCGTGCGACCCCCGCGAGCACCGCGTTCCGGCCGGCGGACCGCCCCGAATCCACCGTCACCGCACAGCATCGGACAGCCCATGTCCGTGCCCACTCACCTGGGCGGACACCCGCTCTGACAACGTTGTCGGCCCGGTGAGAGGTCTCTCACGGCGATCTCACGGGTGACTCATCACCTACCCGCATGCTTCCGGGCCAAGACATCCACCCCCGGATGTCTCAACTCCCGCAGTGGCCATAGCCTTTCACAGGCTGCGACCACTGGTTCAGCCAGGAGCACCCCATGAAGAAACTTCTCGACAACGCACGCACCTTCCAACAGCGTGTCGCGCCGGAGAGCGAGATGTACCGGCAATTCGCCGCCGGTCAGAGTCCCGGGACCCTCTTCATCACCTGTTCCGACTCGCGGATCGTGCCCTCGCTCATCATGGGCTCCGCGCCGGGCGAGGTCTTCGAACTGCGCAACGCGGGCAACATCATCCCCCCGTACCGGCCCGGGCGGCAGTCCGGTGAGGCGGCCACCGTCCAGTACGCGGTGGACGTGCTGCGGGTGCAGGACATCATCGTCTGCGGGCACTCGCACTGCGGCGCCATCGCCGCGGTCGCCCAGGAGCAGGACCTCACCGCCCTGCCGAGCGTGGCGGAGTGGGTGTCCTTCGCCCGTCCCGGGCTGGCCCCGATCCTCGGCAGCCCGCCCGAGGACCCGACGCTGTCGAACTTCGTGCAGACCCACATCGTCTCCCAGCTGGAGACCCTGCGCGGCTACCCCGAGGTGCACACGGCCGTGGCGGACGGGCGGCTGAGGCTGCACGGCTGGTTCTACCGCGTGGACACCGCCGAGATCCACGAACTCGACGAGAACGACGGCGCCTTCCACCGTCACTGAGCTCGGAGCCGGGCCGGTCCAGGGGCCCGACGGACGAGGCGCGGGGCCAGGGCTCAGGTCCCCGTCCGCCCGTCAGGACCCCGGATGCGGCTCGGCTCCGGCGGGGCTCCCGCGCCCCGCACCGGTACGGGACGGACCACGCCCCGTGCGGACGGCCCGGACAGCACTCACGTGCGGACGCGCCGTCCCGTACCGGACACCTGCGACAACCCCTCGCAGGGGCACTTCGTGAACCGGCCCGAGAGCCGGTCCCCGGGACCCCTTCCCCCACGGGTCCCGTTCCCTCACCCAACCCCCCACGGACGCACCTGGTCGTCGGCCCCGCGCTCCCCCCATGGCGCACCGGACCGGCCGGCCGGATGCGGTGAAAGGAACGATCGCTGTGTCAACTGACCGAATACGCGCAGGAGGTACGGGACGCCACGCGCGACGGAGTCCCGACTCCAACCCCGGCTCCACCCAGAGCAGCGGTAGCGGTCCCAAGATGTCGAACGCGGAGCCTTCCATGAAGGACGCGCTCGGCACCGACATCATGGCGTCGATCGTCGTCTTCCTCGTCGCGCTCCCCCTCTGCATCGGTGTCGCGGCGGCATCGGGCGTCGCACCCGCCCTCGGCATCATCACCGGCATCATCGGTGGTCTGATCGTGGGCTTCCTGCCCGGTAGTTCCCTCCAGGTGTCCGGCCCCGCGGCGGGCCTGGCCGTCCTGGTCCTGGAGTTCACCACCGAACACGGCGTCGAGCTGCTCGGCCCGGTGGTGCTCATGAGCGGCCTCATCCAGATGGCGCTGGGCGTGCTGAAGGCGGGCGGGCTGTTCCAGTCCATCTCCCTCTCGGTGGTCCAGGGCATGCTCGCCGGCATCGGCCTGCCGCTGATCCTCAGCCAGATCTACGCGCTGGTGGACTCCAAGCAGCTCGGCACGCCGATGAAGAACGTGGGCGGCCTCGGCGACCTGGCCACGGCCGTCGCGGGCAACCCGCAGAAGGTCGCGGCGCTGGTGCTGGGCCTGATGGCCATCGTGCTGTGCTTCGTCTGGTACAAGATGCCCGCCCCGCTGAACAAGGTCCCGGCCCCGCTGATCGCGGTGGTCCTGGGCTGCGTCGTGGGCGTGATGCCCGGATTCGACGTCAAGAAGGTCGAGTTCGGCAACATGATCGAGGCCATCTCCTTCCCCACGCCCGATGCGCTCGGCCACCTCTTCGCCCCCGACGTCCTCATCATGATCATCACCTTCACGGTGATCGCCTCGGCGGAGTCGCTGTTCAGCGCGGCGGCCGTGGACCGGATGCACACGGGCCCGCGGACCAAGTACAACCAGGAACTGTTCGCCCAGGGCGTCGGCAACGCGGCCTCCGGCCTGGTCGGCGCCATGCCGCTGACCGCCGTGATCGTGCGCAGCGCGGCCAATGTGAACGCGGGTGCCAAGACCAAGCTCTCCCGCATCCTGCACGGTGTCTGGCTGCTCGGCTTCGGTCTGCTGCTGCCCGGTCTGCTGGGCCTCATCCCGATCGCGGTGCTCGCCGGTGTGCTGCTGCACGCGGGCTGGAAGCTCTTCAACCCGCCCGCGTTCGTCAAGATGTGGAAGACGGACCGCGGCGAGGGCATCGTCATGATCATCACGACGGCCGCCATCTTCTTCGCCAACCTGCTGGAAGGCGTGCTCGCCGGGCTCGCGGTCGCCGTGGTCCTGGTGGCGCTGCGGATGTCGCACATGAGCATCAAGGAGACCATCAAGGGCGACACCGGCCGGCTGGAGCTGCGCGGCAACGCGACCTTCCTGCGCCTGCCCCGGCTGATCGAGGCGCTGGAGGCCATCTCCCACCTGCCGCGGGTGCACGTGGACGCCACCAAGCTGTCGCACCTGGACCTCGCCTGCCGCAGCCAGATCGAGGAGTGGGGCGAGCAGCGCAAGAAGGCGGGCGCCCTGCACGTGGACGTGCGGTTGCCCGATGCCAAGGGCGCCAAGGACGCCGAGGACGTCGACGCAGCCGCCGGGTTCGACGAGCCCGAGATGAGCGGAACTCTCGACCAGCAGACCCCGGTGGAGGTCACCGCGGAGCTGCCCGGAACCGGGAACGGGGTCGGAGCCGGCGTGGGCGAGAACGTCGGACCGGGCGCCCATCCGGGGACCCACCCCGCACCGTCCGCCTCGGACTTCACGGACACCCTGCCCCCGACGCACGAGCGCTCCCGGCCCTACCAGGAGGCCGCGTACCAGCACTCCACGACTCAGGGCCACCCGCACGGCCAATCCACGCACGCCGGCGGGTACGCCCGCCCGCACCCCCAGCACACCCACCCCGGACACCACCCGCAGTACCACCCGGGGCAGGTGCACCCCGCGCAGACCCAGCCGGGCTACGCAACGCACCCGGGACAGGTGCACCACCACCTGCACTATCCGCACCCGCACTACCAGCCGTACCCGTACCCGCAGCAGGCCTACCCGCCGCAGCCGTACCCGGCCGGTCCGCAGTACCAGCCGCACGACGCCACCGGCCAGCAGCCGGTCTACCCGGAGCCTGCTCCGGGCGCCTACGGGGACCCGAACGGCGAGTGGGTCGCCCCGACCCACGGCGAGGGGAGCCGACGATGAAACTGAGGCTGACGGCCGACGAAGAAGACGGCCTGTTCCAGCTGCTCCGTTCCCTGCACACCTTCCTGACCGCCTGTCAGGACGAGGACTGCCCGGAGCTCCGGCCCGACCTGAAGGCCGAGGACACGTCCCGCGCTCCGCTGAACGGCATTCCGTCCCCCGCTGACCGCACGACGCACTCCCACGCGTACACCCGTTCCACCACCCCCCACCCGGTGCCCGCCCACCCGGCCGACGCGGACCGGGGCCAGTCGGTCCGCTCGGCGCACCCCCACCACGAGGCGACCGCCCCGGGGGGACACCCGGGGGGACACCCGCACTGTGCTCGTGGAGCGCACCACCCCGGGGCCGTTCGGCCCACCGCCGTGCCGGCGGCCCCGGGCGAGGACGCTGCGCACCCCACGGGCGCGGAGCGGTTCCTCACCGAGACCGCCGCCGGACCGGCCGCCACCGGTCCGGCGGCAACCGATCCGGCCACGACCGGCCCGGCCGGCGCAGCCGGCGATCGCGGTGCGACCGGGTTGCCGACCCGGGACCGCGCCGGGGCCACCGCCCGGTTGGAGGCCCGCAGGGCAGCGGCGGAAGCCGAAGCCAAAGCGGCACGAGGGGGTTGAGCGGACCCTCCTCCGCTCAAGTGCCCATCCCTGCCGGTCGGACACCGCCGACCGACCGGCGCGGGGCGGGGCCCCCCCCGGGCCCCGGGGGGGGGGGGGCCCCCCGGCGGCCCCCCCGGGCCGGGCCCCCCCCCCCCCCCGGCCGGGGGGAAAACCCCGGGGGTGTTGGGGGGGCCCCCCCCAGCG
>NZ_JBHXEN010000048.1:11742-70899 GCF_042724695.1 Streptomyces sp. NPDC127068
GAGCCCCCCTTGGCCCATGGGGGCTCCGGCGCCCCTCTGCGTCCCCCGTTGCCGGGCCCAACCCCCGCCGGGGCCTGGGGAAAACCCCCTGGTGGATAGGCGGGCGCACCGCACTGCGGGGCGGGCACCGGGACTGACAGTGTTCCCGTCATGATCTCCCAACGGCTCCGCGGAAGACCGCTCGTCACCAGTACGCTCGCCCTGGCCTGCGCCGTGTCCTTACTCGGCGGCACCGCGCACGCCGTCTCCCCCGCCACCGCACCTGCTGCCGCCGCCGCGGCCGGGCATCCCCCACACACCGGACGCGGTTCGGTGGTCTCGGCGACGCCGGTGGCGCAGTGGGACGCCGACCGGGTCAGGGCGCACCTGGCGCAGGCGAACATCGAGGCCGACCGGGTCCGCCACGGAGTGCGGGCCCATCGGATCGTGTACCGCACGATCGACATCACGGGCCGGCCCACCACCGCCAGTCAGCTGGTCGTGGTCCCCGCCAACGGCGTGCGCGACCTGCGCGTGGTGTCCTGGTTGCACGGCACCACCGTGTTCCGCGGGGACGTGGCCTCGATGAACGAACGGTCCACCGACCGGGCCGCCGCCTTCCTCTTCGCCGGGGCGGGCCACGCGGTGTCCGCGCCGGACTACCTGGGCCTGGGCGAGGGCCCCGGCTTCCACCCGTACGGACATCCCGAGGGGACCGTCAGCGCCGCGGTGGACGCGCTCCGGGCGACCCGGGCCTTCGTCCGACGGGACGGCCGTGACCTGGAACGCAGGGTCCTCATCAGCGGTTTCTCGCAGGGCGGTCCGGCCACGATGATGCTCGGCCGGGCCCTGCACCGGGGCGCCGACCGCTACTTCCGGCCCGGCGCGCTGGCACCCGTGGGCGGGCCGTTCGACCTCAGCGGCTTCGAGGCCGCCGCCGCGGACGACCGGGTCGTCCGCTCCTCGCTCTACCTCGCCTACTTCGCCACCGCGTGGCAGCGGATGTACGGGCTGTACGGCACGCCGAGCGAGGTGTTCCGCGCCCCGTACGACACGGTGGTGGAGACCTTGTTCGACGGCCACCACCGGTCGTCGGAGGTGGCCGCCGCGCTCCCGGCGACGTCGAGGGAGCTGTTCACCCCGGAGTTCCTGGACCGGGTCCGACACCCCACCGGGGAACTGCGACAGCAGCTGCGGGCCCTGGACACCACCTGCGACTGGCGCCCCGACGTGCCCGTGCGCATCTTCCACTCCCCCACCGACGCGGACGTCGCCTTCACCCACGCGGAGCACTGCGCGGAGCAGTTGACCGCGAACGGCGTCGAGCACGAGGTCGAGGAGGTGCTGGGCGACCACAACGGCAGTGTGCGCAGCGCCCTACCGGAGGTGGTCCGCGTCTTCGGCAGGGCGCCCCGCTGATCCGGATGCCCCGGATGCCCCGGATGCCCCGGGTACGACCAGGGTGACGACGGTGGCCGTGCCCAGCGAGCCCCCGGTGGGTATGCGCCGGGTGCGGACCGGGTGGTCGCCGGCCAGGCGGCGCACCCCCTCGGCGGTCGGCTGCTCCCGGCCCCGGGTGAAGCGTATGAAGCTCACCCGGGTGCCGGGGTCCGGGTCCAGTCGCCGGTACTGCCCGTAGGTGACGGCGTCGCACCGCGAGTACCAGCCGTTCTCCGGCTCGTACCCGGTGACCAGCAGACACCGTTCGCCCGGCCCGGCGGCCAGCGCACGCGCCACCGGCACGGTGGAACGGTGCTGGTCCATCGGCCCGGGCATGGCTCCGTGGGCCACCACGTGCACCGTGCCGAGCAGGGTGAGGACCGCCATGCCGGCGGTGGCCGTCAGCACGGGCACGGCCCGGGCCGCGAGGGCGCCCCTGACGGTCTGCACGCCCAGCACGGTGAGCAGCACCACCGGCAGGTAGACGAACCGGGGTTCGCCGTCGGTGGCCAAGCCCAGCACCACGAACGTCAGGAGGGACGCGGAGCCCAGGAACACGGTCCGCCGGTCGCGGTCGGCGGGAGCGCCGCCCCTGGTCCGGCGCACGGCAGCGGCCAGTCCGACCAGGCCGACGATCAGGAAGAGACCGCCGAGGTCACCGGCCAGCCGGTACGGGAGGATGGCGAGGTAGTACAGCAGGCCGTCACCGATGAACGCCCGCTCCGCCTGCTCGGTGGCCCAGGTGAGCAGCCCCAGGGGGGAGCCGGTGAGCCGGACGGCCTGGACGAGGTGCGGCACGGCGCCGAGCAGGACGAGCGCACCGACGGGTGCGAGCCGACGGCCCTGCGCCGCCCAGGCGCGCGGACCGTAGGCGAACAGGGCGCCCAGGGCGATGGCGAGCAGGTTGCCCACCACCCCGTAGCGCAGGTAGAAGGCCGCCAGCACGACCGGCGGCAGCGCCCAGAGGGCACGCGAGCCGGGCTTCTCCTGGACCCGGACGAGTATCCACACGACCACGAGGAGCAGCCCCGTCGCCCCTATGTCGGTGAGGAACTGGGGCAACCTGCGCAGGAAGCCGAGCCCGCCCAGCAGCAGGAGCACCACGAGCGCCGACTGTCGGGGAGAGGTCCAGTGCGCGACGACCAGGTACGTCACCGTGACGGTCGCCAGGGCCAGCAGCAGTCCGACGACCCGGAGGGCCCCCACGTCCTGGTGGACGCGCAGGGCGAGGCTGCCGAGGAGCGGGAGCACCGGTGGCCGGTAGGGACCCCAGCCGGCGGCGGGCGTGCCGGCGCCCGACCAGGAACGCGCCCGGTTCCCGTAGACGGACTCCTCGTGGCCGATCAGGGATTCGTGGTCCTGGAGCACCGCCCACGCGCCCGCGGTGAGGACCAGCAGCCCCGCGAGCAGGGCGCCCGACGGAACCCGTGGAGCACCGCAGGGCCCCGGGTCCGCCGGATCGGCGGGCAGCCGGCGTAACGGTCGGCTGCCCCACCACAGCAGGGGCCCGGCGAGCAGCAGGAACGGCCAGGGCTGCCAGCCCGGCAACCAGCCGCCGGCGCCGGCGGCGACGGCCAGCTGTTGCAGTACGGCGACGGCGGCCAGGAACAGCCCGGCCCGCCAGGCCCACAGGCGCTGCGGAGTGAACGGCGGGCAGGGGGTCGCAGGCATCGGGGCGGTTCTCCTGGGAGGTCGGCATCGGTCACGGGGTCCGCTCGAACCCATGAGGCTACGGCCCGGGGCGTAGGCCCTTGACGTCAACCGGAGTTGAGGTTCGAGACTGCCTGCATGGACGAGACGGACGAGCGGGACGTCAGAAGGCTGCTTGCCGAGTACACCGAGCTCTGGATCCAGCACAGGATGGAGGAATGGGGCGAACTCTTCACCGAGGAATCGGACTTCATCACCCACCGCGGCATCCGGTGGACCTCGCGGCAGCAGAACGTGGTGGGGCACCAGGACGTCCCCGAGGTCATCCTCGCGCAGAAGGAGAACTACGCGCAGGAGGTCGTCAGCATCCGGGGCATCACCCCGGACGTCGCCCTCGTGCACACGGTCTGGACCTGGCCGGGCCTGCGCCTGCCGTCCGCGGACGGGCCTGAGGACCGGCGGGGGCTGGTCACCCTGGTCCTGGTGAAGCAGCGGACCGGCGAGTGGCTGATCCGCGCGGCCCACAACACGCGGGAGAACGGGCTCGGCCCGGGCGGGGCGGCCGGCCCCGTCCTGGCAGACCGGCGGGGCTAGAGTCGGGGCATGCCGACGCACGCACGCGCCCGCCTCCTGGCCGCCGCCGAAGAGTTGTTCTACGCGGAGGGCATCCGCGCGGTCGGAGTCGAGCGACTCCTGTCCGCCTCCGGCGTGGGGCGGGCCTCCTTCTACCGGCACTTCGCGGGCAAGGACGAACTGGTCGTCGCCATGGTCCAGGGGTACGGCGTCCGCTTCCTCGACTCGCTCGCCCAGGACGTCGCGGCCCGCGGCGGCCACCCGCTGGCCGTCTTCGACGCGCTGGCGGACCGCTTCGAACGGGACGACTACCGGGGGTGCGCGGCGATCAACACGATCATCGAGAGCGCGGACCCGGAGAGCGCCGCGCACCGGGTCGCCGCCGCCCACAAGGACGACGTGGTCCGCTACCTGACCGGACTGCTCACCACCGCGGGCTCCCCCCGTCCCGCCGAACTCGCCGACCAGTTCCTGCTGTTGATCGACGGTGCGATAGTGACGGCACAACGCGAACGCGACGCCCGCGCCGCGCACCGGGCCCGCACCATCGCCGCGGCCCTGCTCCCCGCGGCGCAGCCCGACTCCGCGGGCTAGTCGGTCCCGCGGCGGACGACCTACGCGCTGCGCTTGCGGGGCGCGGCGGACTTCTTGGCGGTCGCCGCAGCGGTCTTCGCCGCCGTCCCCTTCTTCGCCTTCGCAGCGGTCTTCGCCACCGCCTTCTTGGCCGCCTTCTTGGCCGTCTTCTTGGCCGTCTTCTTGGCCGTCTTCTTCGGGGCCGGACGGGCGGTCTTCTTCGCTGCCGGGCCGGTCGACTTCTTCGCGGACGCCTTGCGGGGCGTGCCCCCGGGCTTCTTCCGGGCCGCCTCGACGGAGCGTTCCAGGATCGCCGCGAGATCGATGACGTCCGCTCCCGCCGGCTCCTGCGGCCGGCTCGGCGCGGGGACTTCGCCGGCGAGCTTCGCGGTGATCAGCTCGTCCAGCGCGGTGCGGTACTCGTCGTGGACGGAGTCCGGGTCGATCTCGCCCAGCGTGTCCATCAGGGCGTCCGCGAGGTCGAGTTCGGCGTCCTTGACGGTGACCCGGCCCTCGGGCGCGACGTGGTCGGTGGAGCGGATCTCGTCGGGCCACAGCAGCGCGTGCAGGCACAGCACCTCGCCCACGACCCGGAGCATCGCCAACCGCTCGCGGCCCCGCAGGGCGAACTTCGTCAGGGCGACGTTCCCGGTCCGCCGGAGGGCCTCGCGCAGCAGCACGTACGGCTTCGCCGCGTCCGTCCCGTTCACCGCCAGGTAGTACGCGGCGTCCATCTGGAGGGGGTCGATCCGGTCGGCCGGCAGCACCGCCACGACCTCGATGGTCTTGGTGGTGCGCAGCGGCAGGGACGCGAGGTCCTCGTCGGTGACGGTGACGACGGTGCCGTCCGGCATCTCGTAGCCGCGGACGGTGTCGGCGGCGGCGACCTCCTCGTCCTCCAGTTCGCACACCTTGCGGTAGCGGACGCGACCGCCGTCCGCGGTGTGGATCTGCCGGAAGGACACCGCGCGGTTCTCGGTGGCGCTCATCAGCTTGACGGGGATGCTGACCAGTCCGAAGGCGAGGGAGCCGTTCCAGATCGAGCGCACGTCCGCCGCCTTCCGCAGGGCCGAGGGCCATCCGCCATGTCCGGTATCCAGCGATTCATGGCAGTCTCATCGTATGACGCCGATCACGGAGGTGGAGGGGCGGCGGCTGTCGCTGAGCAACCTCGACAAGGTGCTGTACCCGGAGACCGGCTTCACCAAGGGACGGCTCCTGCACTACTACGCCACCACCGCGGGGCCGGTGCTCGCCCAGCTCAGGGACCGTCCGGTGTCGTTCCTGCGGTATCCGGACGGGCCGGGTGGCCAGCGGTTCGTCAGCAAGAACGTGCCGCCGGGCACCCCCGCGTGGGTGCGCACCGCCGAGGTCCCCCATTCGGACGGCGCCCAGCGGCAGGTGGTCGTCCAGGACCTCGCCTCGCTGATGTGGGCGGCGAACCTGGTGACCGAGTTCCACACCCCGCAGTGGCGGGACGGCGCGTACGCCCGCGCGGACCGGCTGGTCCTCGATCTCGACCCGGGGCCGCCCGCGACCGTCGTGGAGTGCTGCACGGTCGCCCGGTGGCTGCGGGAACGGCTGGCCGCCGACGGGCTCGACGCCTTCGTGAAGACCTCCGGGGCGAAGGGGCTGCATCTGCTCGTGGCCCTGCGTCCGACGCCGTCCGACGAGGTCAGCGCGTACGCGAAGCGCCTCGCGCTGGCCGCCGAGCGCGCCCTGCCCGCCCTGGTCACCCATCGGATGACGCGGAGCCTGCGGCCCGGCAAGGTCTTCGTGGACTTCAGCCAGAACGCCGCCGCCAAGACCACGGCCGCCCCGTACACGGTGCGCGCCCAGCCGGAGCCGACCGTGTCGGCACCGCTGACCTGGGCGGAGACCGAGGCGTGCCGCGCTCCGGGGCAACTGCGCGTACGGGCCGACGACATCGCCGGGCGGCTGGAGCGGTACGGGGACCTGCTGGAACCGCTGTACGACCCGGCGCGGGCCGGCGAACTCCCCCCGGGATAGGAACCGGGTCAAGACCGAGGCCGGACCCGGGTCAGAGGTGACGCCACAGGGTCCGGTCGCGGGCCGCCGCGTACAGGGCCGCCACCTCCGTCGGCTTCAGGACGCCGGCCTCCCGGGCCAGCACGGCCAGTTCCCCGTCCCGCAGCACCCGTACGCCCCGGCCGGTCGGCGCCCCGGTGACGGCCGAGGCCCCGCAGGGCGCCAGGACGGGGGTGACGTGCGCGGTCAGCGCGTGCGCGGCGCGCTCGGCGAGCGCACGGACGGTGCTCAGCAGCGGGCGGGGCGCCGACCTGCCCACCGTCACCTCGGGGTCGGCGATGCGCACCCGGCGCCCCCGGGCCGGCACCGCCCACACCACGAAGGGTCCCGCGGGGCCGATCGCCAGGTGGGGGATGCGGTCCCCGCCGGGCAGCGGCACCGAGTGCAGGACGCGCCAGCCGCCGGGTTCCAGCGCTTCCAGTGCGGCGCCCGTGGACTCCTCGGCGGCGAGGGCCGCGCGGCGCCGGTCCGCACGCAGTCGGCGGGGCGGGTCCGGGTCGCGTTCCAGGGCGATGCGCAGGGCCTCGCCGGGCCGGTTCGGGGCGAGGTCGTCGTCCGGGTGCAGGGCGAGCCTCGCCAGGTCGGCGGTGGTGGGGACGGGCGGCGGGCCGATCGTGACGCGTCCGCTGAGGTACGGGTTCAGCGCGGTGAGCACCGCGTCCGTGTCGGGGGTGCTCAGTACGGTCACCCGGGCGTTCTCGTGGTCGTACCAGGCGAGGGTCCGGCCGTCCGGCAGGGTGACGTGGAGCAGCTCCCGGCCGTGTCGCCGGGCGGGCACGACGCGCAGTCCCGTCATGGGATCACCCCCGTGCCCCATGGGAACAGGTGGGCGTCGGGGCCCGCAAGGAACGGCCGCCCGGGGCCGCGGGAACCGGCCAGGTCGGGGGCGTGCAACGGTCCGCCCACCCCGCACCGGGGGGAGTGCGGGCCCCGGACGGGTGACTCGGGTGCGCACGGGGGGCCGTGGTGCGGGCGGGCAGGGGAGGGGGGAGGGGAGGAACCAGGCGATCGGGGTGGGAGGAATGTCCTCGCTTAGGGGGTTCGGGAGCGGGTCCCGTACCGTTGCCGGCTGAAGGAGTGAGTCCCCGTACGTCCGCAGGAGTGCGCACCGTGTTCCACCGCCCAGCCCCCCGGCCCCGCGCGGCCCGGCTGGCCGGTGCCCTGGGACTGGCCGGACTGCTGCTGGCCGGGTGCGGGAACCCCGGTGATCTGAGGAGCGCGGGCCCCACGCCGACCGCCGTGGCCCCGGCCGAGCTGTGGCCGGATCTCCCCCCTGCCTCGGCCCCCGCGTACGACTACGGGGAGGCCGCGACCGAGACCGTGGAGGACGTCACGGTGCCGGGCGGCGACCTCCGGCGGCTCGACCCGGTCGCCTTCCTCAAGGCGCAGGCCACCGAACACCCGGACACCTTCACCGGTCCGCTCGCCCTGGACGAGGAGACCGCCGAGCGGATCGCGCGGTGCGGTCGCGGCGCGGCCGGGACCGCGGGCTGCCCGGTGCTGAAGACGCAGTACCGGGATCTGACGGGCGACGGCCGCGAGGAAGCGATCATCGGCATCCGGCTCCTGAACGGCCAGTTGGCGATCCGGGTCCTCACCCAGGACGAGGGGAAGCTGATCCAAGTCATGTCCACGTCCGACGCGATGACCGGGGTGGAGATAGCGGGACGGGACCTGGTGCTCCGGGCGGTGTCCGGCATCCCGGGTTACGAGTACCGGACCGTCTGGTCGTGGGACCGGCACCAGCGGGCGATGCTGCCGACCAAGGACGAGTTCCTGCGGGTGGACGGAGCGGCGAAGTCCCCCGTGGCCCGCCCCCGGGCCACCGCAGCACCGTCCGGGAGCGCCCCGTGACCGCGTCGCCGCCCCGGACCGGGCGCCGGACCGGACGCGGACCGCTGCGGCGGCTGCGCTCGTGGACGGCGTCCCTGCCCTGGAAGGCGGGGGCGTTCATCGCGGTGATGTGCTGCGCCCTCGCCGCCCTGTTGGGCGTGCTGGTGCACACGTCGGTGACCCACCAGACGGTCGGCCAGGCCCGGGAGCGCGCACTGACCCGGCTCACCGACGCGACCCGGGCGTTCGAGGACGGTGACACGCTCGGTCCCGGTGCCGCGGTGGACCCGCCGGACCTGCCGCGTTCGCTGCGGCGGCTGGCGCTGGACGGGGAGCGCGGCACGATGGTCGGCGACCGTTCGCCGCGGCCCACCATGTGGGCGGCGGGCCCCGCGGACGACGACCGGGTCATCGCGGTGGCCGTCGACTACTCGCAGGGCGTGCGCACGATCGCCGGTCTCGACCGGGCGATCCTCGGTTCCTCCGCCCTGGCGATCGGGGCGACCCTGCTGGTCGGGGCGTTCGCGGTGACCCGGGTGACCCGACGGCTGCACGCGACCGCCCGGGTGGCGCGGCGGATCAGCGCCGGGGACCTCGACGCACGCGTCAACGACCCCAGGACGAAGGACCCGCGCCGGGCGCAGGACGAGGTGGCGGCCGTCGCTTCCGCGCTGGACTCCATGGCGTCCTCGCTCCAGGGCAAGCTGGAGAGCGAACGACGCTTCACGGCGGACGTGGCGCACGAGCTGCGGACCCCGCTGACCGGACTGCACGCGGCGGCCGAACTGCTCCCGCCGGGACGCCCCACCGAGTTGGTGCGGGACCGGGTGGCGGCGTTGCGGACCCTGACCGAGGACCTGTTGGAGATCTCCCGGCTGGAGTCGGGCGGTGAGCGGCCGGACCTCGACGAGCACCGGCTCGGCCCGCTGGCCGAGCGGGTCGCCCGGGCCGCCGGCGCGCAGCCGGTGATCGTCCGTGACCTGTGCGTGGAGACGGACCGCCGCCGGCTGGAACGGGTGCTCGGCAACCTGGTGGCGAACGCGGTGACCCACGGCCGGGGGCCCGTGACGGTCACGGTCGACGGCCCGGAGATCACCGTCCGGGACCACGGCGACGGCTTCCCCGACTACCTGGTCCAGCACGGGCCGCAGCGGTTCCGCACCGACGGCGGCTCCAAGGGCCACGGGCTGGGGCTCACCATCGCCCTCGGCCAGGCGACGGCGTTGGAGGCCCGGCTGACCTTCACCAACGCCCCGCCGCCCGAGGGCGGCGCGGTGGCGACCCTGACCCTGCCGGGCGGCTGACGCCCACCACGGGGGCCCACCCGATGGCCGTACGCAGCGCGCGGGCCCCCACCCCCGCTCCTAGGGTGAAACCGGCACGAACCCCCCACCCTCCCAGCCCAGGAGCCCTCATGAGCCCACGCCTGCGCACCGCGGCGATAGCCACCGCCGCGACCGCCCTCGCCCTCGCCGCCGCGGTCACCCCCGCCACCGCCGCACCGGTCACCCCCGCCGGGAACGACCAGGACCACCACCAGCACTACAAGGGCCGGGTCGTCGCCCACGGCGGACTGCTGCTGCGCGACTCCCCCACCCGGGGCAGCCGCGTCCTGCGCAAGGAGCGCTACGGCGCGATCGTCAGCATCTACTGCAAGACCCGCGGCGAACGCGTGGAGGGCAACCCCCTCTGGTACCTCCTCACGGACGGCACCTGGGCCTGGGGCGCGGCCCACTACATCGACAACATCGGAAAAGTGCCGCACTACTGCTGAATACTTCACATAACGGGACATCTCCCACGCGACTTGCTACGTTCCCGGCATGACCGGAACGGCAGCGCAGGCCCCGCCCACCGGCCGGGCGCCCGCCGCCCGCCGCCCCGGGGGGCGCGGCACCGAACTCGCCCTCCTGGTCCCCGCGGTCCTGCTGGTCCTCCTCGGCTACTGCGCCGCGGGGCTCGGCAGGACCGGTGCCGTACCGCCCGGCGTCGCCGGCTACGGCGCCGGACTGGGGGCGCTCGCCCTGCTCGCCCACGGCGCGGTCCGGCTGCGCGCCCGGCACGCGGACCCGCTGCTGCTGCCGATCGCGGTGCTCCTCAACGGCATCGGCCTGGTCCTCATCTACCGGCTGGACCTGGAGACCCCCGGCGACCGCGCGGCCCCCGCCCAGCTGGTGTGGTCGGCCCTCGGCATCGGACTGTTCACCCTGGTCGTCCTGGCCCTGCGCGACCACCGCGCCCTGCGGCGCTACGCCTACCTCTCGATGACCGCCGCCCTGGTCCTGATGGTCGTCCCGATCTTCTTCCCGGCCGTGAACGGCGCCCGCATCTGGATCAGGGCCGGCGGCTTCTCCATCCAGCCCGGCGAGTTCGCGAAGGTCCTGCTGGCCCTGTTCTTCGCCAGCTACCTCGCCGCCAACCGGCACGCCCTCGCGTACACCGGACGCCGGCTGTGGCGGCTCACCCTGCCGACCGGCCGGGTGCTGGGACCGATCGTCGCCGTCTGGGCGCTGAGCGTCCTGGTGCTGGTCCTCGAACGCGACCTCGGCACCTCCCTGCTGTTCTTCTTCCTGTTCGTGATCCTGCTGTACGTGGCCACCGGCCGGACCGGCTGGATCGCGGTCGGGCTGCTGCTCGCCGCGGCGGGCGCGACGGCGGTCGGCTGGCTGGAACCGCACGTGCACACCCGCGTCCAGGACTGGCTGCACCCCTTCGCCTCGATCGAAGCGGGCCGGGGCCCCAACCAACTCGCCCAGTCGCTGTTCGCCTTCGCCGCCGGTGGGCTCCTGGGCACCGGCCTCGGGCTCGGCGACTCGATCCTGATCGGTTTCGCCGCGAAGTCGGACTTCATCCTCGCCACCGCCGGCGAGGAGCTGGGGCTCGCCGGCCTCTCGGCCCTGTTCCTGCTGTACGCGCTGCTGGTGGAGCGGGGGTTCAGGACCGGACTCGCCCTGCGGGACCCGTTCGGTCAGCTGCTCGCGGTGGGCCTCGCCTCGATCGTGGCGCTCCAGTCCTTCGTGATCGCGGGCGGCGTGACCGGACTGATCCCGCTCACCGGCATGGTGATGCCGTTCCTCGCCCAGGGCGGTTCCTCCGTGGTGACCAACTGGATCATCGTCGCCCTGCTGATCCGGCTCAGCGACTCCGCCCGCCGCCCCGACCCGCAGGAGCCACCCCGGTGACGGCGACCCGACGACCACCGCGCACCGGGCGCACCCCGCGCACCATGGATCGCTGCACCCGTCACACGGCCCTCGTCTGCCTGGTGCTGCTCGCCGCCCTGCTGGCGAACGCGGCCCGCGTCCAACTGGTCCAGGCGGGCGCGCTGAACGAGGACCCGGCCAACCGCCGCGGCGCCATCGACCGCTACGCCGAGCCCCGCGGCGAGATCGTGGTGGACGGACGGCCCGTCACCGGCTCCGAGGACACCCACGAACACCTGCGCTACGAACGCGTCTACCGGGACGGCCCCCTGTGGGCACCGGTGACGGGCTTCTCCTCCCAGGTGTACGGGACGAGCTTCCTGGAGGCCGCGGAGGACCCGCTCCTGTCGGGCACCGACCCGATGCTGGCACCGCTTCCGCTCTGGCACGAACTGACCCGTTCGCGCAGCCGGGGCGGCCGGGTCGTCACGACGCTCGACGGCTCCGCGCAACGGGCCGCGTACGCGGGGCTGGCGGGGCGCAAGGGCGCGGTCGCCGCCCTGGACCCGTCGACGGGCCGCGTGCTCGCCCTGGTGTCGTCGCCCTCGTACGACCCGGGCGTGCTCTCCGGCACCGGCCGGGCGGTCGAGCAGGCGTGGCGCCGGCTCAACGCGTCCCCGGAGCAACCGATGCTCAACCGCGCGGTCCGGCAGACCTACCCGCCGGGCTCCGCCTTCAAGGTGGTCACCGCGGCGGCGGCCCTGGAGTCCGGCGCGGTGGGCGACCTGGACGAGCCGACGGACTCCCCCGACCCGTACCGGCTGCCGGGCACCACGACGACCCTGAGCAACGAGGTCGACGGCTGCGCGGACGCCACCTTGCGCTACGCGTTCACCTGGTCCTGCAACACGGTGTTCGCGAAGCTCGGCACCCGGGTGGGGCTGACCGGGATGGCGGGCGCGGCCCGGGACTTCGGCTTCAACGAACCGGGGCTGCGCATCCCGTTCGCGGTGGCGCCCAGCACCTTCGACCGCCACATGGACCGGGCGCAGCTCGCGCTGTCGTCTGTCGGCCAGTTCGACACCCGCGCGACTCCGCTCCAGATGGCGATGGTCGCGGCGGCGGTCGCGGGCGGCGGCACCGTGCGGTCCCCGTACCTGGTCGAGCGGACCACCACCGACGACGGCACCCCGGTGCGCACGGCCCCGCCCCGCACCTCCCGGCAGGCGATGGACCCCCGCACCGCGGCGCAGTTGCGGGAGCTGATGACGGGGGTCGTCGAGGAGGGCACGGGGGCCCGGGCGGCGATCCCCGGGGCGACGGTCGGCGGCAAGACGGGCACCGCCCAGCACGGCGTCGGCAACACGGGCGTCCCGTACGCCTGGTTCATCTCCTGGGCCCAGGCCGATGGCGCTCCGCAGCCGGCGGTCGCGGTCGCGGTGGTCGTGGAGGACGCCTCGGCGGTGCGCGGCGAGATCAGCGGCGGCGGCGACGCGGCGCCGATCGCCCGGGACGTGATGCGGTCGGTGCTGGCCGCCCGGGCCGCGGAGGGCGGCGACTAGCCGGAGTCGTCCGGGCGGCGCGGGTGGAGGGTCGTGAGGTCGATGTCGACCGGGAACGGGACCGTGAGGTTCAGCTTGTCGTGGTGGATGCCGGTGAGGGCGTACGTGCTGGTCGCCGGGTCCAGCTCGTAGACGTAGACGACGGGCAGCCCGTCGTTCTCCTCCACCCGCCAGTAGTGCGCGATGCCCGCCCCCGCGTACTTGCGGGGCTTGACCTCCCGGTCACGCTCCACTGAATCCCTGGACACCACCTCTACGGCGAGGAGGATGTCCTCCGGCTTGAACCAGGTCTGTGCCGGCCCCGTGTCCGCGTCCACGGGTACCACGATGACGTCCGGCTCGGGCCGGTTCGTCTCGTCCAACACCGTGGTCATTTCCCGGATCGCCTCCAGGTGAGGTGGCGCCTGAGCGATCAACTCGTTCTCCAACAACCGCACCATGCGGACGTGGAATCGGGTCTGCGGACTCACGAAGACGAGGCTCCCGTCGATCAGCTCCGTGTGCGGAGGAAGATTCGGAAGCTCGTCGAGGTCGTCCGCCGTCCAACCACCGACCGGCGGGCGTGGCCACTGATACCCCTCGTCCACCCCGTAGTCGCGTTCAGCGCTCATGATCGCTCCCATGGGTCGGAGTCTGCCTGATGGGGCAAGCGTACCCAGCGGATACCGGGGGAGATCAGCCAATCGGGTGAATCCTCCGGCTCGGCCCCGGTCAGGGCGTCGTGACGTCCGTGAGCCAGCCCGGCAGGGCCTCCCGGCGTTTCAGCCAGGCTTCCGACACGCTGGCCGTGCCGGTGCGGGCGCCGACGATGCCCGCGGTGATCGCACACGTGGTGTCGACGTCCCCCAGGCCCTCCGCCGTGGCCCAGAGCGCGGCGACCAGGTCGTCGGGGTGGCGGGCGGCGGTCCACACGGCGAACGGGACCGTGTCGTCGGCCCGGACCCGCTGCCCGCTGCCCAGCGCGTCGGCCGCCCGCCACGGCTCGGTGGCGAAGGACAGCCGGTCGGCCGCGAGCAGACCGTCCCGCACCGCGCCCGGCGGAGTGGCCTCGGCGACCGCGGCGACGCTGAGCCGGGCCCGGGCCGCGAGCGCCGCGGCGACCGCGACCGCCACCGCGCCCGCGACGCCCTCCGGGTGGGCGTGGGTGACCCGCGCCGACAGTTCGGCCTGCGCGGCGACGCGTTCGAGGTCGTCCGAGAACCAGGCACCGAGCGGCGCGACCCGCATCGCCGCACCGTTGCCGAGGCTGCCCTGACCGTCGAAGAGCGCACCGGCCGACTCGCGCCACGCCTCAGGCCGCTCGACGTGCCGGGGCAGCAGTTCGTGCATCCCGGCCCCGTACCCGCGACCGGGGTCCGCCGCGTGGGCCCGGCCGAAGGCGGCGGCCAGCGCCACCGGGTCGATCTCGCCGTGCTGTTCGAGGCAGCGCAGCACCGCGAGGGCCATCGCGGTGTCATCGGTCCAGCGCCACTCCTTCTCGCGCGGCATGCGGCGGCTACGGATCTCCGACACGGCCTGCTCCCGCTCCCGGAACAGCGGGAACCAACGCTCGCCGAAGGCATCGCCCAGGGCGAGCGCGTCGATGCTGTCGTGTGCGGCGGCGCGGCGGTCCGCGGGGGCCAGGGCTTCGTTCATGGCGTCATGGTGTCAGCTGATCACCGTGCTGACCCGCTCCTTTGCCCGGCTTTCCGTAAGCCTTGCCGACACCTGGCCGTCGGATTCCCTTTCCCTGGGCGTCATGTCCGTCCCCGGTGGTCGGACGGTCACGGGTGGTGAGGCCCGGGCGCCGCTGCCGGACCCCGCCGGGCGCCCCGGCCGGGGTCCGGTCCACCGGCCCGGACGCACCGGGTGCGACACTGCCTGACGTGCGCAGCGAAGACACCCTGTTCGTCGGCGGCCCCCTGGACGGCCGGGTCATCCCGGTGCTGGTGGGGCCGACCGGTCATCCCCCGAAGGTCTACCAGGTGCCCGTCCCGGGCCCGGACGGCGAGCCCGGGACCGTCCTCGTCTACCGCCGGGTGTCCGTCCAGGCCGGCCGTCGGCTGGTGCTCCACCGCGGCTGGAAGTACGAGTACGACCCCGAGGGCGGACCGGTGGGCCCGCGCTGGCCGTGGAGCAAGCCGCGACGGGGGCCGGGTACCGACTCCGGGTGACGGCGCTGCTCCGTTTCGCCCACCCCGGCGCGCGGTCCGGCGACCCGCCCCCCAGGCTCCCCCTGCGGGCCGCACGGGGCGCCCCGCGGGTGGAGGTGACGCCATGTCAGACGTTTCGACACGCCGGCCACACCGGGCGACCCGGGCGGCGGTGGCCGCGCTCGTGGTGGCGGCCCTGTCCGCCCCGGTGACCGCGGACGCGGCGCCCGCCCCGCCGGACCGTCCGGTCTCCGCACTGCTGACGGACCTTCAGCGGCTGTACCGCGAGGCCGGCGAGGCCACCGACCGCTTCAACGCCACCGAGGAGCAGCTGGCACGGCGCCGCCACGAGGTCGACACCGTCCAGGCCCGGCTGGCGCGGGCCCGCGGCGAACTCCACGCGAGCCGCGGCACCGCCGGGCGGCTGGCCCGCAGCCAGTACCGCGCCAGCGGCTCGCTCTCCCCGTACCTACGACTGCTGACGGCCCGTGACCCGGACCGGCTGCTCGCCGAGAAGCGCGTCCTGGGCCGGGCCGCCCGGCACTGGGTGGCGGCGGTCGACGAACTCACCGCCGACGAGCGCACGGCCGCGGTCCTCGCCGGTCGGGCCCGGGCCGCCCTGGACGAACAGCAGACCCTCGCCGACCGCCGGGAGGACGCCCGGGACGAGGTCGAGGGACGGCTCGACGAGGTCGAGGAACTGCTCGCCTCCCTCACGGCCGCGCAACTCGCCGCACTGGGGCGCCTGGAGGCGGCGACGACCGCCGAGGCGCAGAGCGACTTCCTCGCCTCGGGCGCACTGGGCGGCTCCCCGGCCGCGCGGACGCCCACCGCGGGCGGAGCGGCGGCCGTACGGTTCGCGGTGGCGCAACTCGGCAAGCCGTACGAGTGGGGTGCCGAGGGGCCCGCGTCCTTCGACTGCTCGGGGCTCACCTCGCGGGCCTGGGAGGCGGCGGGCGCCACGGTGCCGCGGACCAGCCAGGAGCAGTGGCGTCAGCTGCGGCGCGTCGCGCTGGACGAACTGCGCCCGGGCGACCTGGTGGTGTACTTCCCCGGAGCCACCCATGTCGCGCTCTACCTCGGTGACGGCCAGGTGGTGCACGCGCCCCGGCCGGGCGCCCGGGTGAAGGTCTCCCCCGTGGCGGCGAACCCGGTGCTCGGCGCGGTCCGTCCGGACCCGGCCGCCGAGCCGCTGGCCTCCTACGCGCCCCCGGAGCTGCCCGAGGGCGCGCGCGACGGCTCGGACACCGGGTACGGGGCGAGCACCCCGCCCGGGCCCTGAGGCGTCCGGACCGGGAGGTCAGGCACCGACCTCCGCGAGGTAGGCGTTCGCCTTGTCCGGGTCGTAGAAGAAGCCCTCGAAGTCGGCCGGGTCGTTGAACCCGTTGGCGAACCGGTCGGCCACCGGCTGGAGTCCGCCCGCCGCGCCGATCAGGTTCAACACGTGCTCCGGCGGCGGCGCCAGCATCGTGTTGGTCCACCGGGTGACGTGCTGCGCCGTCTCCCAGTACCGGTCGAAGGTGGCCTGCATCCACGTCTCGTCGAACGCGGCGTCCCCGTGGGACACGATCGCGTCGAGGTAGGCCGCGGCGCACTTGGACGCCGAGTTGGAGCCCTGGCCGGTGATCGGGTCGTTGGCGACGACCACGTCCGCGACGCCGAGCACGGCGCCCCCGCCGGGCAGCCGTCCCACGGGGTGGCGGACCGTCGGGGCGTACCGTCCGGCCAGGGTGGCGCCGGCGTCCGTCAGTTCCACCTCGGTGGCGCGCGCGTACTCCCAGGGGGTGAAGCGTTCCATCAGCTCCAGGGTGAGCGCCAGGTGCTCCGCGGGGTCCCGCACGCCCCGGAACACGTCGAGCGGGCCGCCGGGCACGCCCTCCCAGAAGAGGATGTCCGCCCGGCCCGAGGTGGTGAGCGTCGGCATCACGAACAGTTCGCCGACCCCGGGCACCAGGTTGCAGCGCACCGCGTCGTAGTCGGGATGCTCGGGGCGGGGCCCGAGGCCGTGCACGTAGGCGACGGACAGCGCCCGCTGGGGCTCGCCGTAGGGGGAACGCGAGGGGTCCCGCTCGAACATCGAAACGAGTTCGCCCTTGCCCGCTGACACGAGTACGAGGTCGTAGGTGCGGGCGAAGTAGTCGAGGTCGGAGACGGCGGCGCCGTGGATGACGACCTGTCCGCCGCGCTGGGCGAAGGTGTCCATCCAGCCGGCCATCTTGACCCGCTGGTCGACGGACTGGGCGTACCCGTCGAGGGCGCCGACCCAGTCGATGACGCGGGGCCGCGGGCCGTCGACGTCGGTCTCGGGCGGCGGTCCGGCGACGGAGACGCCGAGGCCCTTGATCTGCGGGGCCTGGGACTCCCAGAAGTTGATCTGGAGGTCGCGCTCGTGCTGGAGCGCGGTGTGGAACATGCACTGCGTCGACATGACGCGACCGGTACGGATCTCGTCGGCCGTGCGGTTGGACATGAGGGTGACCTCGTACCCCTGCGACTGGAGGCCGAGGGCGAGTTGGAGACCGGACTGGCCGGCTCCGACTATGAGTATTCTCCGCATACGGGTGTTCTCCTGTTGAACCTCTGGACCACTGAACGTCCGGGGGCGGAGCGGGGGTCGCCCGCGCCCGCCGCCGGCGGCTAGGCGGGGCTGAACTCCAGGGCCTGGCGGACCACGGCCAACAACGTCTCGACGGCGGATATCCGTCGGCGCGCGTCCATGATCAGGATCGGTACGTGTGCGGGGACGGTCAGCGCGTCGCGCACGTCCTCCTCCTCGAACCGCTCGCTGCCGTCGAAGTGGTTGACGGCCACGACGTACGGGAGCCCGCAGCTCTCGAAGTAGTCGAGCGCGGGGAAGCAGTCGGCGAGGCGACGCGTGTCAGCGAGGACGACCGCGCCGATCGCCCCGCGCACCAGGTCGTCCCACATGAACCAGAACCGCTGTTGTCCGGGCGTGCCGAACAGGTAGAGGACGAGGTCGTCGGCCAGGGTGATGCGGCCGTAGTCCATGGCGACCGTGGTGGTCTTCTTGTCCGGGGTCGCCGACAGGTCGTCGGTCTCGACGCTGGCCTCGGTCATCAGCGCCTCCGTCTGGAGGGGTTCGATCTCCGAGACGGCCTTGACGAGGGTGGTCTTGCCGACGCCGAACCCACCGGCTATGACGATCTTCGTGGCGATCGGGGCCCGGGTGCGGTCCTTCTGCCACGCCCGCAGGGACTCCCCGTCGGTGTCGACGTCGACGTCCGGGACGGTGGACGGCAGCGGTTCAGAGACGACGGAGTCCACTGAGCACCCTTTCCAGCAGCGCGCGGTCCGGCTGTCCCGGGCCGTGACCGGTTCCGTACACACGGATCTTGCCCTGGTCCGCCAGATCGCTGAGCAGGACGCGGACCACGCCGAGCGGCATCTTCAGCAGCGCGGCGATCTCGGCCACCGTCCGCATCCGGCGGCACAGTTCCACGATGGCCCGCATCTCGGGCATCACCCGTGTCGCGAGCGAGCCGCCCGGCAGTTCGCGCCGCTCCTCGGGTGCTTCCAGGGCCGCGACGAACGTCTCGACCAGCAGGACGTGCCCGAAGCGGGTCCGCCCGCCGGTGAGCGAGTAGGGGCGCACCCGTGCCGGCCGCTTGTCGCCGCCGCGCACCGGCAGCTTGCCGGCGGGCGCGCCGTCCGCGGCGGCCGAAGGACCGGATGCGGTCACTGCGCGCTCCCCACGGTCCGGGACCCCGACTCCTGGGGTCCCCGTGGCCGGGGCACCTCCGGCGTCTCCTCGACCGACTCGGCCTCCGGGTCCGGGGACAGCGCCTCGACCGACTGGCGCAGCTCGCTGCGGAGTTCCGGGGTCAGGACGTGTCCGGCGCGGCCCACGAACAGGGCCATGTGGTAGGCGACGACGCTCATGTCGCAGTCCGGGGTGGCGTGCACCCCCAGCAGCGAACCGTCGCTGATGGACATGACGAACAGACTGCCCTCGCTCATGGCGACCATGGTCTGCTTCACCCCGCCGCCGTCCATCAGCTTGGCGGCGCCGAGGGTTAGGCTCCCGAGTCCGGAGACGATGGTGGCGAGGTCCGCGGACGATCCGCGGGGGCCCTGCGGCCGGTCGGCCGCCGCGGCCTCCTCGGCTCTGCCCGGGTCGGAGGAGAGCAACAGCAGGCCGTCCGACGAAACGACCGCCACCGACAGCAGACCGGGCACCTCCTCCACCAGGTTCGCCAACAGCCAGTGCAGGTTCCGGGCCTCACGGCTCAGTCCGAACGCACCTGCGGCGCCTTCCGTCCGGGCACCCTCGCGGGCGGTCTGGGACGGCGTACCGATACCGGGTGATGTGCTGGGCGCAGTCAACTGCTTCCCTCCTCGACTGTGTCCCCCTGTGTTCCTCCGCCGCGTCCGGACGGTGTCGCCGGTGCGCCGTCGATCTCGACGGCAACGTCCCGGCGGCCGGCCGCGGCCCCCTGGTGAAAGCCCCCGAGCTTGCGCCGGAGGGCGTCGGCGTCGACGCCCCCTCCTCTCGGCTGGGCCACGGCTGCGGGCTCACTGATCCTAGGCGTCCGCTTGGGCAGGCCCTTGTCGGTCAGGCGGGTCCGCGCGGGCGCGTCCCCCTGAACGGCGGACGCGGTGTTCGTCGGTGACGGGTCGACGGACGGTGCACCGGGCGGTGCAGGTGACGCGGACGGTGCCTCGTCACGGGCGCGCGCGTGGTGTCCGCCGTCGTCCCCGGCCAGCCGGTGCGCCGGTGCGCGCGCCGGTCCGGCCGCGGGTGGCTGCGCCGGATTCCGCGACGGCAGGGCCGCGGGTTCCGGTGCGGCGCCCGGGTCCGTCGCGGGGGTCGCCGCGGCGGCCGGCGGTTCCGGCGGGAGCACCAACTCCATCGTCGTCTCGGACAGCGTCTCGGACGACGCCTCGGCGGACGTCCCGGACTGGCGGACGGCGTCCTCGGCCGCGGCGATGAGGGGGTCCCCCGGAGTTCCCCGTCCCCCCAGCACATTGGCGTTGGCTTCGGCCTCGGAGCCGGGCAGCCGCAGGGCGGGCCCGGTGGACCCGGCCGGCGGCGGGACGGCCAGGGCCGTCGCGGGTTCGGCGGCGAGCATCGCCTTCGGCAGCACGGCGACGGCGGTCACGCCGCCCTGCTTCTGCTCGCGCAACTGGACCCGTACCCCGTGGCGGTGGGCGAGCCGGGCCACCACGTACAGGCCGAGGCCGAGGCCGTCCTCCGACTCGGGGCCGGCGACCTGGTCCGCGGGGTCGAAATCGGACAGCCGCACGTTCAGCTCGCGCAGCCGTTCGGCGGTCATCCCGATGCCCTCGTCCTGCACCGAGAGCATCACCTCGCCGTTCTCCAGGAGCCAGCCGGAGACCTCGACGGAGGCGTCCGGCGGGGAGAACGAGGTCGCGTTCTCCAGGAGTTCGGCGAGCAGGTGGCTGAGGTCGTCGGCGGCGAAGCCGGCGATGTGGGCGTGCGGCGGCAGGGCGGTGATCCGCACCCGCTCGTACCGTTCGATCTCGCTGACCGCGGCGCGGGCGACGTCCACCAGGGGCACCGGGCCGGGGTGCTGGTGTCCGTGGTCGGCTCCGGCGAGGACCAGCAGGTTCTCGCTGTGCCGGCGCATCACGGTGGCGAAGTGGTCGAGCTTGAAGAGGGTGGCCAGCCGCTCCGGGTCCTGCTCGCGGGCCTCCAGCCCCTCGATGACGGCGAGTTGCCGTTCGACCAGGCCGAGGGTGCGCAACGCGAGGTTCACGAAGGTGCCCTGGATGCTGTGCCGGACCCGTTCGAGGTGGGCGGAGGCGTCGGCGAGTTCCGCACGCAGTTCGGCGGTGCGGTCGGCCATGGTCTGGCGTTCGCCGATGAGGTGCTTGCGGTCGCCCTCCAGGGTGACCAGCCGCTCCTGGAGGGCGACGGCGTGCGCGTGGAGGGCGTTGACCGAACGGACGACCTGGGCGAACTCGTCGTTGCGGCCGGTGAACGTGACGGGTTCCTCGGCGGCCGGGTCGGCGGCGAGGCGGGCGGAGCCGATCCGGAGCACGGCCAACGGGCGGGTCAGCGAACGGGCCATGCCCATGGAGACGCCCACCGCGACCAGCAGCAGCACCCCGAGGACGGCGACCCGGATCTCCAGATCGGTGACGGCGTCGTCGCGCAGCTGTTCGAGGCGGTCGATGCGGGCCTCGGCGAGCGACGCCTCCGCGCCCCGCATGAGGTCGACGCGGGAGGCGAGCGCGCCGGCGATCTCCTTGGGGTCGAGTGCGAGGTCGGCCTCGCTGAGCTTCGCCTCGTCGGTGAGCCGCTTCAGCTGGCGCTCGGCGGTGGTGACCTCGGCCCCGTTGACGGTGGAGTCGAAGGAGGCGAGGTCCGCGGCGGGGGCCACGTCCCGGAAGTCGGCGAGGGCCGCGGTGGAGCGGTGGTGGGCGAGCTGGGCCGCGGTGCTGAGTGCGAGGCGCTGCGCCGCCTGGGCCCCGGACTCGTCGGGGACGGTCTCGGGGAGCCCGGTGACCTGGTTGATCTGGGTGGCGGTGGAGCGGGGCACGGCGAACGCGGCGAGCAGCAGTCCGCGGGCCCCGGACGCCTGTTCCACCGCGCGGTCCAGGTCGGCCAGCGAACGGGCGCCGGGTGCGGCGGCCGGCGGGGTGCGTTCGGCGACGTCCTCGGCGAGCCGGTGGAGTTCGGTGATGACCTTCGCGTACGCGTCGTGGGCCTGGAGGGCGCTGCTCTTGCCGGTGAGCGCGGCGCGGCGGGCGGCGGCGACGGCGTCCAGGTCCGCGCGCAGGGCGGCGGGGGCGTCGGCGCGCAGTTCCTGGACGCGGCGGTCGACCCGGGCGCTGCGCTGCTCGGACAGGCCCTTGCCCTCGGGGCGCCCGGCGGCGATGAAGGCGATGACCTCGTCGCGCTCGTCGGCCAGGCCGTGCGCGAGCGAGCTGCCCTCGCGGGCCCGCTCGGCGGCGGTGACGAGGCGCTGGGCGTCCCGGAGGTCGCCGGTGGTCGACAGCAGCGCGGGGGCGCCGGCGCCGGCGATGGCGGCGGCGACGACGGCGACGGAGATCAGCAGCCGGTTGCGGACCCGGGCGCGGGGTTTGGCCGGCTTCTCGGGAGTGGCGGCGGGCGGCGGCGGGTCACCGGGGCCCTCCCCCCGGGCGGCGGGGGCTGCGGGCGCCGCGGGCCCGCCGGGCGGCGGCGGGGTGGCGAGGGTTCCGGGCACGCCGGGGGGACCCTGGGGCGTGCCGGACCCGGACGGGAGCGCACCCTGCTTCGAGGCCGCCCGCCCACCCTTGCGCCGAGGCCGCATTTTCTGCACCGGTGCTCGCATTCTGACTCGACTACCCATGGTTCCGGCACTCATGGGTCCGGATGACGGACCGTCAGGCCACCAGGTCCGCCGGATTCGGACCTGACCATTCCAGCGCCGGTGAAGAGCGGTCGCGCATCACCGGACCCGCCACCCGAAGGAGTGAACATCGACCGGGAGTTGGGCGGCAAGTTCCGATGGCACGCGTCAGCGGGGGTGTGCGGTGTGCCGGTTGGACGTGATCGACTGGGTTTGGAAGGATGCCCCACCACGTGTTGACGGAATAGATCATTATCCCGCAAATCAGGCAGCTCCCCGCGGGGGACGACCGGCGGAACGTTGACCCCTGTTCACCTCAGCGTCACCCCCGCCACCGATTCGTGGGCATCGGTGCGGGCTCATGCAGACTGATCCGATGCGCATGGAAATCGCCACGGCTCCAGGAGACCCCGACCGCCCCAACGAAGACTTCGTCTCGACCGCGGCTCCCGCCTCCGGTCAGGGCGGAACGCTGGTCGTACTCGACGGGGTCACCCCGCCCTCGGGTGACTACGGCTGCCGGCACACCGTTCCCTGGTTCACCGCCCGGCTCGGCGGAGCGCTCGGCGAACTGTCCGTTTCGCGAACGGATCTGACGCTGCGGGAGGTGCTTTCGCACGCAATCCGTAGGACCGCGGACGCACACCGTCAACTCTGTGACCTTTCTCACGCGCGAACACCGCAAGCAACGGTGGTCCTGGCGCGGTGGGACGAGACCCGGATCGAGTACCTGGTGCTCTCCGACTCCGTGCTGCTCGTGGAGCACGTGGACGGGGGCGTCGAGGCGGTGCTGGACGACCGGCTCGACCGCGCCCCGCGCGAGGTCCTGCGGTCGACCGACGCCACCGACACCACCCTGCGCAACAAGGAGGGCGGCTTCTTCACCGCAGCCGCCGACCCCGAGGTGTCCGCCCGGGCGGTCACCGGGGTGCTGCCCCGGGCCGGGGTGCGCTCGCTCGCCGCGCTGACCGACGGGGCGTCCCGCTGGGTCGAGCGGTTCCGTTCGGGCACCTGGGCCGAGTGCCTGGACGTGCTCGCCAAGCAGGGCCCCCAGACGCTGATCGACCAGGTCCGCGCCGCGGAGCACGCACAGGGCCGCCCCGCGTCGGGCAAGCAGCACGACGACGCGACGGCCGCGTACGTGATCCCGTAACGACGACCCCGCCCCGCTAAGGGGCCCGGCCGGCACCGGGCCCCGTCACGGTTCCACCGGTGGATCGCCGACGGGCTCCTCGGTCGGCTCGGTCTCACCCGTTCGGCCAGTACGCAGGGTCAGGGGGACGTCGACTCGTTGAGGCGGTGCAGCAGGCGGGCCAGCTCGGCGACCTCGGAAGGCGCCCAGTCGGCCAGTTGGCTGACGTACCGCGCCCGCCGCGCTTCACGGACCCGTTGCACCCGCACCCGTCCCGCGTCAGTCAAACGGATCAATGACGCCCGCCCGTCCGCGGGGTCCGGCTCCCGGACCACGAGCCCCAGCGACTCCAGCGCCTTCAGCTGTCGACTCATGGTGGCCTTGCCGACGCCCACGTACCCGGCGAGGTCGGTCGCCCGCAGCACCTCGTTCTCGTCGAGCATGACGAGCAGTCCGTACGCACCGGGTTCGAGTTCCGGGTGCACGGACCGGGCGATCTCCCCGGAGGCCGAGCGGGCGCGCCGCAGAAAGACCGTCAGTTCCCGTTCGAGCGCCAGGAACTCCACCCGTACCCGTTCCACGGCGCTCGCCGTGCTCCCGGCGGGCCCGGTGTCCCCGCCGCGCCCGCTCCGTGCCCCGCCCCGGCCCTCGCCCGCATCCGCGCCCATTGCCCCGTCTTCCCGTTCCCCGTGGTCCCTGCCCTCGTGCCGGGACGGCGACGTCGTCCCGGCTGCACCAGTATTTCGCAGTTCCGTCCCCCGCGGTGCGCCGCCGACCGGGCCGCCGGACCGCTCGATCGGCCCGCCGCACCCGCCGCCGTCGACGCGCGGACGGCCGCCGGGCGCCGTACTCCTGGAATCTGAGTCCGCACTCCCCCAGGCCGACGGAGGCACCCGTGCACCACCCCCGCACCACGTCCCGACCCCGACCCGGCGTCAGCAACCGTGCCCGCACCCGTTCGGGTCGGTCACCGTGGCGGCCCGCTGCGGCGCTGCTCCTCTCGATAAGCGCCCTCTGCACCGCTCTCGCGACCGGGACGGCCTCCGCCACCGAGGGCCCGCCCCCCGGTGACCCGGCCGTCAGCGATCCGGCCGTCAGCGACGGTGACCCGGCCGCCGTCACCCCACCGGCGGTGCCGGAACGCGGCTCCGCGTACATGGGGATGGGGGTCCTCGCCCACGACGGACAGGACGGGGTACCGCCCCAGCGGCGCGTCACCCAGACCGAGGGCGTGGACGTCAGCAGCCACCAGGGCAACGTGGCCTGGTCGACGCTGTGGAACAACGGGGTGCGCTGGGCCTACGTGAAGGCGACGGAGGGCACGTACTACGAGAACCCGTACCACCCGCAGCAGTACAACGGCTCGTACGACGTGGGCATGATCAGGGGCGCGTACCACTTCGCGACCCCGGACACCACGAACGGAGCAACCCAGGCGGACTACTTCGTCGACAACGGCGGCGGCTGGTCGCGCGACGGCCGCACCCTGCCCGGCGCCCTGGACATCGAGTGGAACCCGTACGGGGACGCCTGCTACGGCAAGACGTCCTCCCAGATGGTCGCCTGGATCAAGGACTTCCTGGACCGGTACCGCCACCGCACCGGCCGGGACGCCGTCATCTACACGGCGACCAGCTGGTGGACCCAGTGCACCGGCAACTCCTCCGCCTTCGGCGGCGTGAACCCGCTGTGGATCGCCCGCTACGCGTCGACCCCCGGGACCCTCCCGGCGGGCTGGGCGGTGCAGACCATGTGGCAGTACACCTCGACCGGTCCCACGGTCGGCGACCACAACAAGTTCAACGGCGCGCTCGACCGGGTCCAGGCCCTCGCCACGGGCTGACCGCCCGGGTCCGCGTGCCCGTCACGACCGACGGCCCTCCCCGGAGGGGGAGGGCCGTCCTCGTGCGGGGCGCAGGCGTCACGCGGCGACCGGCACCTGCTCGGTCGCGCCCCGGGTCGCCGGACTGAGCGCCAGCTCCAGGACCTGGCGGACGTCCGACACCGGGTGGACGTCCAGCTTCTCCAGGACCTCGGCCGGGACGTCGTCCAGATCGGCCTCGTTCCGCTTCGGGATCACCACCGTGGTGACCCCCGCCCGGTGCGCGGCGAGCAGCTTCTGCTTCACCCCGCCGATGGGCAGCACCCGACCGGTCAGCGAGACCTCACCGGTCATCGCCACGTCCGTGCGCACCGGGCGCCCGCTGAGCAGCGAGGCCAGGGCGGTCGTCATGGTGACGCCCGCGCTCGGACCGTCCTTGGGGACCGCGCCCGCCGGGAAGTGGATGTGCACGCCCCGGTCCTTCAGGTCGCCGACCGGCAGTTCCAGTTCGGCGCCCCGCGAGCGGAGGAAGCTCAACGCGATCTGCGCCGACTCCTTCATCACGTCACCGAGCTGGCCGGTCAGGGTCAGCCCCGCCGCGCCCGTCTCCGGGTCGGCGAGCGACGCCTCCACGTAGAGCACGTCACCACCGGCCCCGGTCACCGCGAGTCCGGTCGCCACCCCGGGGACGGAGGTCCGCCGCTCGGCCGGGTCCTGGGCGGACTCGGGCACGTGGTGCGGGCGTCCGATGAGCCCGCGCAGTTCCCCGTCGGTGACGGTGAACGGCAGCGTGCGCTCGCCCAGCTCGTGCTGTGCGGCGACCTTGCGCAGCAGTCGGGCGATCGCCCGCTCCAGGGTGCGCACGCCCGCTTCCCGGGTGTACTCGCCCGCGAGCTTGCGCAGCGCGCCCTCGTCGAGGGTGACCTCGTCGGGGTCCAGGCCCGCCCGCTCCAGCTGGCGCGGCAGCAGGTGGTCCCGGGCGATGACGACCTTCTCGTCCTCGGTGTAGCCGTCGAGCCTGACCAGTTCCATCCGGTCGAGCAGCGCCTCGGGGATGGCCTCCAGGACGTTCGCGGTGGCCAGGAAGACCACGTCGCTGAGGTCGAGCTCCACCTCCAGGTAGTGGTCCCGGAAGGTGTGGTTCTGCGCCGGGTCCAGGACCTCCAGCAGGGCCGCCGCCGGGTCGCCCCGGAAGTCGGAGCCGACCTTGTCGATCTCGTCGAGCAGCACCACCGGGTTCATCGACCCGGCCTCCTTGATGGCGCGCACGATGCGCCCGGGCAGGGCCCCGACGTAGGTGCGCCGGTGGCCGCGGATCTCCGCCTCGTCGCGGACGCCGCCGAGGGCGACCCGGACGAAGGAGCGGCCCATGGCGTGCGCGACGGACTCGCCGAGCGAGGTCTTGCCGACGCCGGGGGGACCCACCAGGGCCAGCACCGCGCCGCCGCGCCGTCCGCCGACGACCCCGAGGCCGCGGTCGGCGCGCCGCTTGCGCACCGCCAGGTACTCGGTGATCCGTTCCTTCACGTCGGCGAGGCCGGCGTGTTCGGCGTCCAGCACGGCCCGGGCGCCCTCGATGTCGTAGCGGTCCTCGGTGCGCTCGTGCCACGGCAGTTCCAGGACGGTGTCCAGCCAGGTGCGGATCCAGCCGCCCTCGGGGGACTGTTCGCTGGACCGCTCCAGCTTGTCGACCTCCTTGAGCGCGGCCTCACGGACGTTCCGGGGCAGGTCGGCGGCTTCGACGCGGGCCCGGTAGTCGTCGGACTCGTCCTCGCCGTCCCCGTCGCCGTTCAGTTCGCGCAGTTCCTTGCGGACCGCGTCGAGCTGGCGGCGGAGCAGGAACTCGCGCTGCTGCTTGTCGACGCCCTCCTGGACGTCCTTGGCGATGGACTCGGCGACGTCCTGCTCGGCGAGGTGTTCGCGGAGCTGTTCGGTGGCGAGCTTGAGGCGGGCCACCGGGTCGGCGGTCTCCAGCAGGGCGACCTTCTGCTGCACGGTGAGGAACGGCGAGTAGCCGGAGTTGTCCGCGAGCGGGGACACCTCCTCGATCTGCTGGACGCGGTCCACGACCTGCCAGGCGCCGCGCTTGCGCAGCCAACTGGTGGCGAGGGCCTTGTACTCCGTGACGAGTTCGGTGACGGCGCCGGGCAGCGGGTCGGGCACGTGCTCCTCGACGAGGGTGCCCTCCACCCACAGGGCGGCGCCCGGTCCGGTGGTTCCGGCGCCGATGCGGACGCGCTCACGACCGCGGATCAGGGCCCCGGGGTCGCCGTCGGCGAGCCGGCCGACCTGCTCCACGGTGCCCAGCACTCCGGTGCCGGCGTAGGTGCCGTCGATCCTCGGGACCAGCAGGACCCGTGGTTTGCCCGGTGCGGAGCGGGCGGCGGCCTGGGCGGCCTCCACCGCGGCGCGTACGTCGGGGTCGTTCAGGTCCAGCGGAACCACCATGCCGGGCAGCACGACCTCGTCGTCGAGGGGCAGCACGGGCAGCGACAGCACGGTGCTCTTGGAACCAACGGACTCAGCAGCCATGATCTCCCCTTCGGCATTCAAGTTGAGCTATGTCGACTCAATGCGTGGGGCCGTTCGATTGTTCCCGGCCGTTCGTTCGCCCAGAGCGGAGCGGTCGGGGCCGCGCCCGCCACCGCGCTTCCGGGCCGCGTCCGCGGCCCGCCGCCCTCGGAAATTCCCCCGCGCGGGCCGACCCCACCGCGCCACAATGGCCGCCATGTCGCCCCAGCAGAGCACCGTCCCCGCAGTCGCTCCCGCCCCCGACACCACACCGGACGTACTCGACCGCAGAACCGGACCCCACGGCGAGGTGGTGCTGCGCCGCCACGGCCACCTGCTCCAGATCATCGCCAACGGCTGCTTCCTGATGGACACCTCCGACGGCCGCTCGGAACGCCTTCTGGTGGACTTGGCCGCCGCCGCGCTCACCGACCGTGACCCCGCGGCGCGCCCCCGCCTCCTGATCGGGGGCCTGGGGGTCGGCTTCAGCCTGGCGCGGGCCGCCGCCGAACCGCGCTGGGGTCGGATCACCGTGGTGGAGCGCGAGGCCGCGATCATCGACTGGCACCGCCCCGGCGCCCCCCTGTCCGCGCTGTCCCGCGAAGCCCTCGCCGACCCCCGCACCGAGGTCCTGCACACCGACCTGCTGGCGCACCTGCGGACCGGCGGTCGCACCTACGACGCGCTCTGCCTCGACGTCGACAACGGGCCCGACTGGACGGTCACCGACGACAACGGCGGGCTCTACACCCCCGACGGCATCGCCCGCTGCCGCGAACGGCTCGCCCCCGGCGGGGTGCTCGCCGTGTGGTCGGCGCAGCCCTCCGCCGATTTCGAAGGGGCATTGCGGAATTCCGGGTTCCAAGGGGTCCGTACCCATGAAATCCCGGTCGCCCGGGGCGTTCCGGACGTCGTCCACCTCGCGGTCCGAGCTGGATAGCCTGATCACGTTCCGTGCCTTTAGTCTGCAACCGGCGCGTGGATCACTCCGGTGCCGGGCACAGCCATGGGATCACCCCACGGATTCCGAACAGCAGTCAGGGGCGGGCGATGGAGCAGACACACACCACCCAACACGGCAGCGCCCCAGCGGCGCCCGGCGCCCAGCGGCGCGTGCTCGTGGTGGAGGACGACGCGACGATCGTGGAGGCGATCGCCGCCCGGCTCCGGGCCGAGGGGTTCGTCGTGCAGACCGCGGGCGACGGCCCGACCGCCGTGGAGACCACCCAGGCGTGGCAACCCGACCTGTTGATCCTGGACGTGATGCTGCCGGGCTTCGACGGGTTGGAGGTGTGCCGCCGGGTCCAGGCCCAGCGGCCCGTGCCGGTGTTGATGCTCACGGCCCGCGACGACGAGACGGACATGCTGGTGGGCCTCGGCGTCGGCGCCGACGACTACATGACGAAGCCGTTCTCGATGCGGGAGCTGGCCGCCCGGGTGCACGTCCTGCTGCGCCGCGTCGAGCGGGCCACCCTCGCGGCGACCACCCCCCGGGGCGGCACGCTGCGCCTCGGGGAACTGGAGATCGACCACGCCCAGCGCCGGGTCCGCATCCGCAGCGAGGACGTGCACCTGACCCCGACCGAGTTCGAGCTGCTGGTGTGCCTGGCGAACACCCCGCGCGCGGTGCTCTCCCGCGAACAGTTGCTCGCCGAGGTCTGGGACTGGGCGGACGCCTCCGGCACCCGGACCGTCGACAGCCACATCAAGGCGCTGCGCCGCAAGATCGGCGCCGAGCGCATCCGCACGGTGCACGGAGTCGGCTACGCGCTGGAGACGCCGGCGCCGTGAGCGCCCCCGCCGGGCACCCCGGCCCCCTCGGCCCCGACCGTTCCGGCAGCGCGGCGGCGGAGGCCGCGGGCATCGGCCCCGGCTCCCGCAAGCTGCGCCCGTTCTCCATCAAGACCAAGCTCGGCACCTTGGTCGTGGTCTCGGTGTTCATCACCACGGGACTGCTGATGATCGCGGTGCGCACCGCGACCGAGCTGCGGTTCATCACCGTCTTCTCGGTGATCGCGACCCTGCTGATCACCCAGTTCGTGGCGCACTCGCTGACCTCGCCGCTGGACGAGATGAACACCGTGGCCCGGTCGATATCGCACGGCGACTACACCCGGCGGGTACGGGGCCACGACCGCGGGGACGAACTGGGCGACCTGGCGACCACCATCAACCGCATGGCCGACGACCTGGAGGCCCAGGACCGGCAGCGCAAGGAACTCGTCGCCAACGTCTCGCACGAACTGCGCACCCCGATCGCGGGGCTGCGGGCGGTGCTGGAGAACGTGGTGGACGGGGTGTCGGCCGCCGACCCGGAGACCATGCGCACCGCCCTGAAGCAGACGGAACGCCTCGGGCGGCTGGTGGAGACCCTGCTGGACCTGTCCCGGCTGGACAACGGCGTCGTCCCGCTGAAGGCCCGCCGCTTCGAGGTGTGGCCCTATCTGTCGGGGGTGCTGAAGGAGGCCAACATGGTGTCCTCGGCCCGCGGGGGCATCGCCTCGGGATCGGGCAGCCACACCCGCACCGACGTGCACCTGCACCTGGACGTGTGGCCGCCGGAGCTGACCGCGCACGCCGACCCGGAGCGCATCCACCAGGTCGTCGCCAACCTCATCGACAACGCCGTCAAGCACAGCCCCCCGCACGGCCGGGTCACGGTCCGGGCACGGCGGGGCGCCGGCCCCGAATCGCTGGCCCTGGAGGTCACCGACGAGGGCCCCGGCATCCCCGAGTCGGAGTGGCACCGGGTCTTCGAACGGTTCAACCGCGGCCCCTACACCGACCCGGCGGCGGGCTCCGCGCCCACCGCCCAGAGCGCGCCCGCCGGGAAGCCTCCGGGCGGCCAGGGCAGCGACGGCGGCACCGGACTGGGGCTCGCGATCGCCCGGTGGGCGGTGGAACTGCACCGGGGCCGGATCGGAGTGGCCGAGTCCTCCCGGGGTTGCCGGATCCAGGTCCTCCTTCCGGGGCTGTTCCGCGGCCCCGGTTGACGTTATGGTTCGGGGCGGCAGGCCAAGATCGTCAGAGCGCCGGTGCGCTCGCATGCGCTTCCGTCAGTTCCGATCACGTCCCGAACCGACCCGGTCGGGCTGTGAACCGGGGTGTGGAAGCGCCCGGACTGACACGATCCAGTACGGCCGAGAGCCGCCGCCGACGGCGTCCCGTACGCCCGGCGCCGCGCCCCGCCCTGCCGTGACGTGCACGTTTGCCGTCCGGCTGACAGAGAACCTCGGTTGTTTCCCGCCATTTCGAGCCCCGAAACACGGGTTCCGGTGTGACTTACGCGACGGATCACCCGCCCCGCCTGCACTCCTGGCCTCGCAAGGCGTAGCCTTAATTCCCGCTGTCCATCATCTTGTGAAGCGGAAGAGGGCGGTTGCCGCCGTGTCGCCACAGTCCCCCAGTAACTCGAGCTCCCCCAGCCTCCGGCCGGGAGGCGCCCCCACGACCGAACAACCCGGGCAGGGTCACGACCCCGCCGCGGCTTTCGGCGCCAATGAGTGGCTCGTCGACGAGATCTATCAGCAGTACCTCCAGGACCCGAACTCGGTAGACCGCGCCTGGTGGGACTTCTTCGCCGATTACAAGCCGGGGGCTGCTGCCACGCCGGCTCCGGCGGATACCGCAGCCCCGGGCACGCAGGCCGAGAAGCCCGCGACCCCGGCCGCGGCCGTCCCGAGCGCTCCGGCCCCGCAGGCCGCCGCCGCTCCCCCGGCCACGCCTGCGCAGCAGGCTCCCGCCGCACCGGCCCGGGGCACCACCGCACAGGGTGCCCCCGCGCCGGCCAAGGCCGCGGCGCCCGCGAAGGCGCCCGCCGCCGCGGCCCCCGCGCCGGAGGCCACCGCCGGCCCGGAGTTCGTGACGCTGCGCGGCCCGTCGGCCGCCGTCGCCAAGAACATGAACGCCTCCCTGGAACTGCCCACGGCCACGTCCGTGCGCGCCGTCCCGGTGAAGCTGCTGTTCGACAACCGCATCGTCATCAACAACCACCTGAAGCGCGCCCGGGGCGGGAAGATCTCCTTCACGCACCTCATCGGGTACGCGATGGTGCAGGCCATCAAGGCCATGCCGGCCATGAACAACTCCTTCGCGGTGAAGGACGGCAAGCCCACCCTGGTCAAGCCCGAGCACATCAACCTCGGGCTCGCGATCGACCTGGTGAAGCCCAACGGCGACCGCCAGCTCGTCGTCGCGGCCATCAAGAAGGCCGACACGCTCAACTTCTTCGAGTTCTGGCAGGCGTACGAGGACATCGTCCGCCGCGCCCGGGACAACAAGCTGACCATGGACGACTTCACCGGGGTCACGGTCTCCCTGACCAACCCCGGCGGCATCGGCACCGTGCACTCCGTGCCGCGTCTGATGCCCGGCCAGTCCGTGATCATGGGCGTCGGCGCGATGGACTACCCGGCGGAGTTCCAGGGCACCTCCCAGGACACCCTGACCAAGCTCGGCATCTCCAAGGTCATGACGCTCACGTCGACCTACGACCACCGGGTCATCCAGGGCGCCGCCTCCGGCGAGTTCCTCCGGGTCGTCGCCAACCTGCTGCTCGGCGAGAGCGGCTTCTACGACGAGATCTTCGAGGCGCTGCGCATCCCCTACGAGCCGGTCCGCTGGCTCAAGGACATCGACGCCTCGCACGACGACGACGTCACCAAGGCCGCCCGCGTCTTCGAGCTGATCCACTCCTACCGGGTCCGCGGCCACGTCATGGCCGACACCGACCCGCTGGAGTACCGCCAGCGCAAGCACCCCGACCTGGACATCACCGAGCACGGCCTCACCCTGTGGGACCTGGAGCGGGAGTTCGCGGTCGGCGGCTTCGCCAGCAAGTCCATGATGAAGCTGCGCGAGATCCTCGGCGTGCTGCGCGACTCGTACTGCCGCACCACCGGCATCGAGTTCATGCACATCCAGGACCCCAAGCAGCGCAAGTGGATCCAGGACCGCGTCGAGCGCCCGCACTCCAAGCCGGAGCGCGAGGAGCAGCTGCGCATCCTGCGCCGCCTGAACGCCGCCGAGGCGTTCGAGACGTTCCTCCAGACCAAGTACGTCGGTCAGAAGCGGTTCTCGCTGGAGGGCGCGGAGTCCGTCATCCCGCTGCTGGACGCGGTCATCGACTCGGCGGCCGAGTCCCGGCTGGACGAGGTCGTCATCGGGATGGCCCACCGCGGCCGTCTCAACGTCCTCGCGAACATCGTGGGCAAGTCGTACGCGCAGATCTTCCGCGAGTTCGAGGGCAACCTCGACCCGAAGTCGATGCACGGCTCCGGCGACGTGAAGTACCACCTGGGCGCCGAGGGCACCTTCACCGGTCTCGACGGCGAGCAGATCAAGGTCTCGCTGACGGCCAACCCCTCGCACCTGGAGGCCGTCGACCCGGTGCTCGAAGGCGTCGCGCGGGCCAAGCAGGACATCATCAACAAGGGCGGCACGGACTTCACGGTCCTGCCGGTCGCCCTGCACGGTGACGCGGCCTTCGCGGGCCAGGGCGTCGTGGCCGAGACGCTGAACATGTCGCAGCTGCGGGGCTACCGCACCGGCGGCACGGTCCACATCGTCATCAACAACCAGGTCGGCTTCACCGCCGCCCCGGAGTCCTCCCGCTCGTCGATGTACGCGACGGACGTGGCCCGGATGATCGAGGCCCCGATCTTCCACGTCAACGGGGACGACCCCGAGGCCGTGGTGCGGGTGGCGCGGCTGGCGTTCGAGTTCCGTCAGGCGTTCAACAAGGACGTCGTGATCGACCTCATCTGCTACCGCCGCCGCGGGCACAACGAGACGGACAACCCGGCCTTCACCCAGCCGCTGATGTACGACCTGATCGACAAGAAGCGCTCGGTGCGCAAGCTGTACACCGAGTCCCTGATCGGTCGCGGCGACATCACGCTGGAGGAGGCCGAGCAGGCGCTCCAGGACTTCCAGGGCCAGCTGGAGAAGGTCTTCACCGAGGTCCGCGAGGCCACCTCGCAGCCCGGTGAGGTGCACAGCCCCGACCCGCAGCCCGAGTTCCCGGTGGCCGTCACCACGGCGGTCTCGCAGGAGGTCGTCAAGCGGATCGCCGAGTCCCAGGTGAACATCCCCGAGCGGGTCACCGTCCACCCGAGGCTGCTGCCGCAGCTCCAGCGCCGGATGGCGATGGTGGAGGACGGCACGATCGACTGGGGCATGGGCGAGACCCTCGCCATCGGCTCGCTGCTGATGGAGGGCACCCCGGTCCGGCTGTCCGGCCAGGACTCCCGCCGGGGCACCTTCGGCCAGCGGCACGCGGTCCTGATCGACCGGGCGACCGGCGAGGACTACACCCCGCTGCTCTACCTGTCGGACGACCAGGCCCGGTACAACGTCTACGACTCGCTGCTGTCCGAGTACGCGGCGATGGGCTTCGAGTACGGCTACTCGCTGGCCCGCCCGGACGCCCTCGTCATGTGGGAGGCGCAGTTCGGCGACTTCGTGAACGGCGCGCAGACCGTGGTGGACGAGTTCATCTCCTCCGCCGAGCAGAAGTGGGCCCAGACCTCGGGCGTCACCCTGCTGCTGCCGCACGGCTACGAGGGCCAGGGCCCGGACCACTCGTCCGCCCGCCCGGAGCGCTTCCTCCAGCTGTGCGCGCAGAACAACATGACGGTCGCGATGCCGACCCTGCCGTCGAACTACTTCCACCTGCTGCGCTGGCAGGTCCACAACCCGCACCACAAGCCGCTGGTCGTCTTCACCCCGAAGTCGATGCTCCGGCTGAAGGCCGCGGCGTCGAAGACGGAGGAGTTCACCACGGGTGGCTTCCGCCCGGTCATCGGCGACACCACCGTGGACCCGGCGGCCGTCCGGAAGGTCGTCTTCTGCGCGGGCAAGGTCTACTACGACCTGGAGGCCGCGCGGATCAAGCGCGGTACCCAGGACACCGCCTTCATCCGGATCGAGCGGCTGTACCCGCTGCCGGGCGCGGAGCTCCAGGCGGAGATCTCCAAGTACCCGAACGCGGAGAAGTACCTCTGGGTCCAGGAGGAGCCCGCGAACCAGGGTGCGTGGCCGTTCATCGCGCTGAACCTGATCGACCACCTCGACCTCGCGGTCGGCGCGGACGTCCCGCACGGCGAGCGGCTGCGGCGGATCTCCCGCCCGCACGGTTCGTCGCCCGCGGTCGGTTCGGCGAAGCGGCACCAGGCCGAGCAGGAGCAGCTGGTGAACGAGGTGTTCGAGGCGTAACGCCCCCGGCACGTCCGTGAGGAGGCCCGGGTGTCCGCGATCGCGGACGCCCGGGCCTTCCCGCGTTCCCGGGGCCGTACCCTGAAGGGACCAACACGTGGTCCTGAGCAGGAGCGGAACCTTGTACTTCACCGACCGGGGCATCGAGGAACTGGAGAAGCGGCGCGGCGAGGAGGAAGTCACCTTCGAGTGGCTCGCCGAGCAGTTGCGCGCGTTCGTGGACCTGAACCCCGATTTCGAGGTTCCGGTGGAACGCCTCGCGACGTGGCTTGCCCGCTTGGACGACGAAGAGTAGCCCTTCGGCTGCGCTGACCCGTGCGGGTGCGTGGGGGTTGCCCGCGCCGTTCCCCGCGCCCCTGAGGTACATCCACCTGCGGGTGCGCTGGCCCGTGCGGGTGCGCGGCGCTGTTGCGCAGTTCCCCGCGCCCCTTGTCGGGGCCGCTCCGGCTCGGGTGCGCTGGCCCGTGCGGGTGCGTGGGGGTTGCCCGCGCCGTTCCCCGCGCCCCTGAGGTACATCCACCTGCGGGTGCGCTGGCCCGTGCGGGTGCTGTGGCGGCGGGGCGGACGGCGGCGACGAGAAGTCCCCGATCCAAGGGGCGCGGGGAACTGCGCAAACCACCCAGCGCACCGCACGGGACAGCGCACCCCCAGGTGGACGCACCGGGAAGGGGCGCGGGGAACTGCGCGAAGCCGCAGCGCACGGCGCAGAGCAGCGCACCCCGGCGGAACGCACCCGAAGGGGGCGCGGGGAACGGCGCGAGCAACCACAACGCACCCGCACCGGAACTCCGCGGGGAACCGCACCCTCACCGCGTACGGCGCAACCCCCACACCCCAGAGGCAACGAGAACCCCACCACCCAACACCCAGGACCCCCGCCGCCGCCGAAGGCCCATGAGCAGCAGCGGCGCACCCCCCACCACCTGAACCACCGCGGCCCCCCGCAACGGCACCGCCCACCACACCACGTCGACCACCTCGTACCGCGCCGCAACGGCCCACAGCACCCCCGAGGGAGCCCCGGGCGCCAACCCACGCGGCAGCGCCAGCCCCGTCCGCGCGAGCACCGCGACCAGCCCGATGAGCCGCGCCCGCGCATCCGCGTCGGAGTCCGGCCGGGCCAGCTCCTCCAGCGCCTGCACGTCCAGCACGGGGTCCAGCCCGAGCCGCAGCGCGAACGTGTGCAGGGCCTCCGCCTCGCCGACCGGCGTGCCGCCCGCCAGCCACTCGAAGGCCACGGGCCGCCGGAACCCGGACGCGAGCACGAAGCCGCTGTGCCCGGGGTCCCACCACAGCGCCAGCACGGCCCACTGACCGCCGACGGCCAGCGCCCCCGCCCAGCCGGTGACCACCCGGTCCACGGGATCGCCGCCGTCCGCCCAGGGCGTCGTCCCGGGGACCAGCGCCGTCCACCCCTCCCCCGCGGCGACGCACCGGAAGGGTTCGCGCAGCAGCCGGGCCGCGGCGGTGACGGTCTCGGGGGCCGCCCGGCAGAGCAGCAGCGCCCCGGTCGCGGAGCTCGGGTCGAACGCCATGTCCCCACGCTAGATCACCACGGGACGAACCGCCGCGCACAGTGCATTCCGGCGCACCTCGGCACACCCCGGTCCACCGGCGGAACGCGAAGGTCACCCCTTCGGGTACTTGACCCCGACGATCCGCGATATATCGTGTATTGCAGAAGACGCGATATGGCGCGTCCAGTCCCGACCGAGGGAGGTTCCATGTCCGAGTGGTCCGTCGCCGAGCCACAACAGCTCAGCCTCGACGCCCCGGTCACGGCACTCCACGTACGCATCGTCAACGGAACGGTGAACGTGGTGGGTACCGAGGAGAGTTCCGCCCGGCTCCAGGTGTCCGAGATCGAGGGCCCGCCCCTGGCCATCACCCATGAGGACGGCGTCCTGACCGTGGCGTACGACGACCTCCCCTGGAAGGGCTTCCTGCGCTGGCTCGACAACAAGGGCTGGCGCCGTAGCGCGGTCGTGTCCCTGACGGTCCCGACCGGCACCCGGGTGGAGGTGGGCGTCGTCGGCGCCGGAGCCGTGATCTCCGGCATCGCGGGGCGTACGGACGTCCGGGGCGTCACGGGCGACACCACGCTCGTCGGCATGGACGGCCCGGTCCGCACCGACACGGTCTCCGGGAACATCGAGGCGCAGGCCCTGACGGGCACCCTCCGGTTCCACTCCGTCTCGGGCGATCTGACCGTCGTCGAAGGCTCCGGCACCAGAGTGCGGGCGGACTCGGTCAGCGGCTCCATGATCGTGGACCTCGATCCCACCGGCCGCCCCGCAGACGTCGAGCTGCACAGCGTCTCCGGCGAGATCGCGATCCGGCTGCCGGACCCCGCCGACGCCGAGGTCGAGGCGAACACCGCGAGCGGAGCCGTGTCGAACCACTTCGAGGGCCTACGGGTCAGCGACCAGTGGGGCGCCAAGCGCATCACCGGCCGCCTCGGCGCGGGCACCGGCAAACTCAAGGCCAGTACGATGTCCGGTTCGATCGCCCTGCTCCGCAGACCCGGCGCCGAGCACCCAGGCGCCCCGCCCTCCGCCGCCCCCGACGGGGTCGACGCCGACCGGAAGGTGATGTGACATGCCCCCCGTCTTCGCCCACGGCCGACTGCGCCTCTACCTCCTCAAGCTCCTGGACGAGGCCCCCCGCCACGGGTACGAGGTGATCCGCCTCCTGGAGGAACGCTTCCAGGGGCTGTACGCACCGTCCGCCGGGACGGTGTACCCCCGCCTCGCCAAGTTGGAGACGGAGGGGCTGGTCACCCACACCACCGAGGGCGGGCGGAAGGTCTACTCCATCACGGAGGCGGGCCGCGCCGAGCTGGCCAATCGCCAGGGCGAGCTGGTCGACCTGGAGCTGGAGATCCGCGAATCCGTCGCGGAACTCGCCGCGGAGATCCGCGACGACGTGCGCACCTCGGCGGGCGACCTGCGCCGCGACATGCGCGCGGCGGCCCAGCAGGCACGGACCTCCGGCGGCACGACGGGCGGGCCGGGCTTCCCCGACCCCTCCGGTCTCCTCGACGGCTCGTGGGGCGACCCACAGGCGTGGCAGAGCGCCAAGGAGGACCTGAAGCGCGCCAAGCAGGAGTGGAAGGAACAGGCCCGCCGGGCGAAGGACGAGAGCCGCCGGGCCCGTGACGAGGCCCAGCGGGCCCGCCGCCAGGCCAAGGAGGCCCAGACCCAGGCCCAGCAGGAGGTCCAGCGGATCGCCAAGCGGGTCCAGGAACAGGTGCAGTCCCACTTCCAGCGCGGCGATTGGCCCACAGGGGTCCGCGAGGGCCTGTCGGAACTGGTCAAGGAGTTCGGCGAGTTCGGGCAGACCCGCCCCACCCGCGAGACCGACCCCACCGCGGAGACCGACCGCGTCCCGAAGCCGGACCCCCCAGTGGAGCCCGACCTCACCGCGAAGCCGGACGTCACGGCGGAAGCCGACCCCGGGACGGCTCCGCCCGAGTACAGCGAGGTTCCGTCCGCCTTCCCGGCGGGCTACGCCCCGGAGTGGTCCGAGCAATCCCCTTCGGACAACCCGGCCCGCGACCTCGACCGCCTACTGGACCGCTTCCGCGACGACATCCGTGACGCCGCCCGCGATCACGGCGTCACGGAGGCCCAGTTCCGTACCGCGCGCCGTCACCTCTCCACCGCCGCGGCCCACATCGCCGCAACGCTGACGACCAGGACCCCGGAGGACCGGAGTTCCTGACGGCAGGGCCGCGTCCCGCACGGACGCGGGGCGGCCCCGTGGACAGCACCTGCTGTCCACGGGGCCGCCCCTTCCCTCACGCAGCTCGTCCAGCGCCCCCGTCTCCGCTTCCGAACGAGCCCGCGGACAGCACCTTCCACACCTCCGGCAGCCCCACCCCGTGGTCGGCGAGGACTTCGGAGACCACTCCGGGGTGGGCCGTCAACGCCAACAACAGGTGCTGGTCGCCGATCTCCCGCTCCCCGCGCTCCAACGCCATCCGCAGCGCCCCCTTCACCACGGCCTTGGCCCCCGAGGAGAACGCGGGCCCCGAGAACCAGCCGCGGCGCGACGACGGGGGCGCCCCCCGGCCCGCCCCCGGTTCGAGCGCACCGGCACCGTGCCCTTCCTCCACCCGATCCACGATCTGCTCGACGTCGATCCCGAGGCCGGCCAGGGCCTCGGATTCGGCACGGGACAACCCCGCCCGCCGCCGTGCGTCGGCCAGCGCCCGGACCAGGGAGTCCCGCCGCCGGTCGACATCGAGGGCGACCAGGACGGACGACGCCCGGCCACCCGTACGGTCCAGCAGCGCGAGCAACAGGTGCTCCGCCTCCACCTGCCGCTTTCCCTGCAGTGCCGCCTGTTCGGCCGCCCCGACCACCACGGCCCGTGCGTCCCCGGTGAACCGTTCGAACATCACTGCCTCCCGTGCTTCTTGTGCACCGCTTGCCGACTGACCCCCAGCTCCGTGGCGATCTCCTGCCAGGACCACCCCTGTTGGCGGGCACTGCGCACCTGCACGGCTTCCAGGCGCTCCAGCAGCCGTCGCAGCGCGACGACGGCCCGCAGGCCGACCCGGGGGTCACGATCACCGGCTCGCGCGGCGAGATCCGTTGCTTCGGTCATGACGTCAACGTACATTGACAAGCGCCTCACGTCAATCAAAGTTGACATGTGTCGACGTCGAAGCCACGCGAGCCGGTGCGGGTTCGAGCCGGACGGTCAGTCGGTCGATGACGGGGTCTGCTTCATCTCGTCCACCACGGCCCGCTTCAGAACGGCATGGGTGTGGGTCACCTGGCCGGGCTTGATCAGCCCCTCGTCCTCCGGGCGCTCCTCGACCTGGACCGTACGGGAGCCCAGGAACACATGGGTCTTCTTGTCGAAGATCCATTCCTCGCGCTGCCCGCCGAACTCGTCCAGCCGGGCCACCGCCACCCCCTCGCGCCCCACCGCGTCCACCGCCTTCGGCACGACGACGACACCGGGGATCTTCTCGGCGGCCTTGAACAAGGCCGGGTAGAGCTTCGCGGGCGGATAGCTCTCGCCGAGCAGGTCCCCGATCGTGGTGAACGCCTGCTGGTCGGGGGAGTTGCCCTGTCCCTTCGTCTCCTTGTAGATGCGGGCGAGCAGTTGATCGGGGTCGGTGGTCAGATCGGCCAGGTAGTCGTACGAGGGATTGTGCAGACCGGCCACCGGGACGTTGCCCTTCTCGTCGGTGCCGCTCAGCGTCTCCCCCTCGGGGCCGTCGTTGACGGAGGGGTCGATCAGCCATCCCTTGGTGCCGTCGGCGGACTTCCAGACCTGGCGGCGGTGGAGCGCGTGGCTGCCCAGGGAGACCTCGTCCCCGACGTGCTTCAGATGGACGCCGGCCGCCTTGGACTCGATGTAGACGTACTGTCCGGGCCGCATGTTCGGACGGGGCGTCTTGGCGGCGGCCAGGGAGATCCGGTCGAGCAGCTGCGGCATCCCCTTGGTGGTCGCGGTGCCGATGTCCACGGTCGGGAGCGCGGCGGTGGCGGCACCACCGTCCCGCACCCCCTCACCGTCGTCCTTGAGGACGCCGGCCACGACCACCCCGGCCAGTGCGGCGGCCATCAGGGGCAGGGTGACCGCCGGGCGGGGCAGCCGGAAGCGGCGCCCCCCGTCCGGGACCGTCGTCGTCTCACGCTGTTCCTGCTGGATGCGGGCCATCAGACGCTCCTTGTGGAGTTGGTGGCGGCCCGCCGGCAGGTCACGCGCCGTCCGGGACAGGAGTTGTGCGTCCTGTTCCCCTTCGGGCGGGGCCTGTCGGGGCGTGTGCGCGTTCATCGGTTTCCTCCCTGCGCGGGCCGGATCACGTGGGTGTGATCACCTCTTGTCTGTCGGGCGGGGCGACCGCCTTCCCGTTTTCCGGGCACTTCCTCGAAGGATCTCCTCGGCACCGGGCGGATCGGTTCCTCCTCGGCGAACGCCCGTAGCTTCTTGCGGGCCCGGGAGAGTCGCGAGGCGACGGTCCCCACCGGAATCCCGAGGGCCTCCGCCGCGCTCTCGTAGTCCAGCCCCTCCCCCAGGCAGAGGGCCACCACCTCGCGTTCCGGTCTGCGGAGCTTGGCCAGGGCACCGAGCGCCTTCGCCAGCAGTCGCCGGTCGTCGACCCGCGCGGCCACCTCGTCGGCATGGTCGGGCACCGCGAGTTCCGCGGCTGCGGCGGCGCCGGCGGCGGCCCGGTAGCGTCGATTGCTCCGGTACTGGTTGCGTGCGGTGTTGGTGGCGATGCCCAGCAGCCAGGGCCGCAGGGAGCCGCCTTCCGGCTCGACCCGGTCCCGTAGCCGCCACGCCTCCAGGAAGGTCGCGGCCATCACGTCCTCGGCCGTGGACCAGTCGGCAGTCAGTCGGAAGGCATGGTTGTACACCGCGCGGGCATAGCTGTCGAACAGCTCCGCGAACGCGGTCGATTCCCCGGCCCGCACCCGGGTACGCATATGAGTGCTCACAACGATGAGCTGTCCGGCACCACCGACCGACTTCCCGTGACCCTCGTCACCTCGCATCCCGTCCGGGTACGCGGATACCACCCCGTGGTGGTGCCGCAGGAGCTACACGGTCAGCACGATCTTCCCGAACAGGTCACCGGTGAGCATCCGTTCGAACCCTGCTCGGGCCCGGTCCAGGGGCAGCACCTCGTCGATCACCGGACGCACGCCCGTCGCGGCGCAGAACGCGAGCAGGTCCTCCAACTCGTCCTTGGAGCCCATCGTGGAGCCCACGATCCGCAGCTCCAGGAAGAACACCCGGGTCAGTTCGGCATGTGAGGGCGCGTCACCGCTGGTGGCGCCCGAGATGACCAGGGTGCCGCCGGGCCGCAGCGACTTGATGGAGTGCGACCAGGTGGCGGCCCCCACGGTCTCGATCACCGCGTCCACCCGTCGCGGCAGCCGCGCCCCCGTGGGCAGCGCCTCCACCGCCCCCAGTTCAAGGGCGCGTTTGCGCTTGGCCTCGTCGCGGCTGGTGGCGAAGACCTGGAGCCCGGCGGCCTTGGCCAGCACGATCGCGGCGGTCGCGACCCCGCCGCCGGCGCCCTGGACGAGCACCGAATCCCCGGGGCGCACCCCGGCGTTGGTGAAGAGCATCCGGTAGGCGGTGAGCCAGGCCGTGGGCAGACAGGCGGCTTCCGCGAAGGAGAGGCCGGCGGGCTTGGGCAGCACGTTCCACACCGGCACGGACACCTGTTCGGCGAAGGTGCCCTGGTACTTCTCCGTCAGCAGGGAGCGCCCCTCGTGGGGCCCCACCCCGTGCCCGGTCTGCCCGATGACGGAGTGCAGGACGACCTCGTTGCCGTCCCGGTCGACCCCCGCGGCGTCGCAGCCGAGGATCATCGGCAAGGTGTCCTCGCCGAGCCCCACCCCGCGCAGGGACCAGAGGTCGTGGTGGTTCAGCGAGGCGGCCCGGACGTTCACGGTGGTCCAGCCGTCCCGGGCCCCGGGGGCGGGACGTTCCCCCAGCTCCAGCCCGTTCAGTGGTTGATCACGGTCAATGCGAGCGGCGTAGGCAGCGAACATGCCCGCGACGATAGGCCCGACCGCCGTCCCGCAGGAACGCCCGGCCCGGGTGACGCGCAGCACCCTGCGCCACGAGCGCCCGACCGGACCCGCACGAAGGGCCCTGCCCCGGGATTCCTCCCGGGGCAGGGCCCTTGTACGACTGCCGAACGGGCTATCGGCGTGCGACGCCCTCGGCGCGGGCCGCCGCGGCGACCGCCGCGGTGACCGCGGGGGCCACCCGCTCGTCGAACGGCGAGGGGATCACGTAGTCGGCGGCGAGTTCGTCGCCGACGACCGCCGCCAACGCATCGGCAGCCGCGATCTTCATCCCCTCGGTGATCCGGGAGGCCCGCACCTGGAGCGCGCCGGCGAAGATGCCGGGGAAGGCCAGCACGTTGTTGATCTGGTTCGGGAAGTCGGAGCGCCCGGTGGCCACCACGGCCGCGTACTTGTGGGCGACCGTGGGGTGCACCTCGGGGTCCGGGTTCGCCATCGCGAACACGAAGGACCGGGGCGCCATCGAGGCCACCGCGGCCTCGGGCACCGTTCCCCCGGACACCCCGATGAACACGTCCGCCCCGGCCAGCGCGGCATCGAGGCCACCGCTGAGGCCGGCCCGGTTGGTGATCTCGGCGAGCTCCTGCTTGGCGGGGTTGAGGTCGTCCCGGTCCCGGCTGACGATGCCCTTGCGGTCGGCGACCGCCACGTCCCCGATGCCCGCTTCGAGCAGGAACTTGGCGATGGCGACCCCGGCGGCACCGGCCCCGGAGATGACCGCGCGCAGGTCACCGAGCGTGCGCCCGGTCAGCTTCGCGGCGTTGCGGAGGGCGGCGAGGGTGACGACGGCCGTGCCGTGCTGGTCGTCGTGGAAGACCGGGATGTCCAGCCGCTCCTGGAGCTTGCGCTCGATCTCGAAGCAGCGCGGCGCCGAGATGTCCTCCAGGTTGACGCCGCCGAAGGACGGGGCCAGCCGGACGACGGTCTCGACGATCTCGTCCGCGTCGGTGGTCGCGAGGGCGATCGGCACCGCGTCGACCCCGGCGAACTGCTTGAAGAGGATCGCCTTGCCCTCCATGACGGGCAGGGACGCCTCGGGTCCGATGTCGCCGAGCCCGAGCACGGCGGTACCGTCCGTCACCACGGCGACGACCTGCGACTTCCAGGTGTAGTCGTGGACGAGATCGGGCTGCTCGGCGATGGCGCTGCACACCCGGGCGACGCCGGGGGTGTACGCGAGGGACAGCTCGTCCTTGTCGCGGACGGGCACGGTCGCCTGGATGGCCATCTTGCCGCCCCGGTGGAGGGCGAACGCGGGGTCGAAGGAATCGAGGGGCTCACCGTCGCCCTCGAATCCCGCACTGCCCTTGCCGCGCGTGCCCCCGTCGACGCCGGGTGCGCTGTTGTCGCTGTCGCTGCGAGGATTGACGATCTCCGCTGCCACTTGTCTTGCCCCTTAATTCTTAAGCCTGAGGGTGACCACTCCTGGTAAAGGGGTGGGCGGGCACCGTGCCGGATCCGTTGTCCTCGAAGCCCGGAGCGGAAGCCCGGAGCGCTTCGAACACGCAACTGCCTGTGACGCATGCGGACCTGACACGACGGGCGCGCCGCACGCGCGCCCTGAGCCCCTGATGAGGGGTGTAAAGAACCTTCATACCGGACGGACCGCTTGACGGACGAGTCCGGGGCGGCACGGTGACGTGACTCATACGCGAATTTCGTGAACATATGGACAAGACCGCGACGGGTCGCCATCTCTGCACGATCGTCCCGACTGGTCTGTTCGCGCACGCTCGGTCTCGCCGAAGATTTTTCGGCCCGGGATGATCAGTCCCGCAGAAGGTCCGGTCGGGATGTACCGGCCTGTCGGGATTCGGGGGTGACCCGTTATCCGATTTTGACATAGCGGGCCGACTGTTTGACCAGGCACGAATGGCAAGATGCCGTAATCACACGTGGTCGCGACACCCGAAGGTGTGTGCCCGCCGACCACCGGCACCTCACCCACTCGCCGGAGGATTCACCATGACCGCACGCTCCACCCGTCGCTCGTTCGCCGCGAAGTCCGGGCAGTCACGGCTCGCCGCGATCGGCGCGATCGCGGTCGCCGGCTCGCTGCTGCTGACCGGCTGCGGCGACCAGACGAAGGCGAAGGACAAGTCAGAGGCGGGCGACGACGTCAAGGCCGCCGCTCCGCTCGCCGACAAGCTCCCCCAGGCCATCCGGGACAAGGGTGAGGTCAAGGTCGGTTCGGACATCGCCTACGCGCCGGTCGAGTTCAAGGACAAGTCCGGCAAGACGGTCGGCATCGACCCGGACATCGCCGCCGCGATCGGCAAGCAGCTCGGTGTGAAGTTCACCTTCGAGAACGGTACGTTCGACACCCTCATCACCGGTCTGCGGTCCAAGCGGTACGACGTCGCCATGTCCGCCATGACGGACACCAAGGACCGCCAGAACGGCGTCGACGGCGACACGGGCAAGAAGGTCGGCGAGGGCGTCGACTTCGTCGACTACTTCAACGCGGGCGTCTCCATCTACACCCTCAAGGGCAAGACCCAGTCCATCGCGACCTGGGACGACCTCTGCGGCAAGAAGATCGTCGTCCAGCGCGGCACGGTCTCCCACGACCTCGCCAAGGACCAGGCGAAGAAGTGCCCGTCCGGCGAGAAGCTGAGCGTCGAGGCGTACGACACCGACCAGCAGGCCCAGACCCGACTGCGCTCCGGTGGCGCGGACGCCGGCTCCGCGGACTTCCCGGTCGCCGCGTACGCGGTGGAGACCTCCGGCGGCGGCAAGGACTTCGAGCTGGTCGGCGAGCAGGTCGAGGCCGCCCCGTACGGCATCGCGGTGGCCAAGGGCAACACCGAGCTGCGGGACGCCATCAAGGCCGCGCTCGACGCCATCATCAAGAACGGCGAGTACGCCAAGATCGTCGCCAAGTGGGGCGTCGACGGCGGCGCCGTGAAGGCGGCCGTGGTCAACGGCGGCAAGTGACCCCGCGCCCGCGCTGAAGCCGCCAAGGCCACCGAAAGGCAAGATCCGTGTCCGTTGACATCGGCAAGACGGACGGTGCTCCCCCGAGCCCGCCGTCCTCCCGGCCGGAAGCCATCAAGGCCGTTCCGGTCCGGCACTACGGTCGGTACGTCGCCGCCCTGATCGCCGTCGCCCTGCTCGCGTCGATCGTCTACGCGTTCGCCCAGGGCAAGATCAACTGGGGTGCCGTCCCCGACTACTTCTTCGACGACCGCATCATCAAGGGCGTGGGCAGCACCCTGGTGCTGACCGCCCTGTCGATGGTGATCGGCATCGGCGGCGGCATCCTCCTCGCGGTGATGCGCCTGTCCAAGAACCCGGTGACCTCGTCCATCGCGTGGTTCTACATCTGGTTCTTCCGGGGCACCCCGGTCCTGGTCCAGCTGTTCGTCTGGTTCAACCTGGGCCTGGTCTTCGAATACATCAACCTCGGCTTCGTCTACAAGGACTACTGGTCGAGCTTCATGACGCCGTTCCTGACGGCGCTGCTCGGCCTCGGTCTCAACGAGGCCGCGTACATGGCGGAGATCTGCCGGGCCGGCCTGCTGTCGGTGGACGAGGGGCAGACCGAGGCGTCGCACGCCCTGGGCATGAGCCACTCCAAGACCCTGCGCCGCATCGTCATCCCGCAGGCCATGCGCGTGATCGTGCCCCCGACGGGCAACGAGGTCATCAACATGCTCAAGACGACCTCACTGGTGTCGGCGGTGCAGTACTACGAACTACTCAAATACGCCACGGACATCGGTCAGACCTCGGGCTCCCCGGTCGAGATGCTGTTCCTCGCCGCCGCCTGGTACCTGATCATGACCTCCGTGCTGAGCGTCGGCCAGTACTACATCGAGCGGTACTACGCCCGCGGCTCCAGCCGTCAGCTGCCGCCCACGCCCTGGCAGAAGGTCAGGAAGCACGTGTTCTCCCTGTCCAGCCGAAAGGGGGCCACGGCATGACCGCGATGGTGAAGGCCGAAGGCGTCCACAAGTCCTACGGCAACGTCGAGGTCCTCAAGGGCATCGACCTGGAGGTCGCGACGGGTGAGGTGTTCTGCCTCATCGGCCCGTCCGGCTCCGGCAAGTCGACGTTCCTGCGCTGCATCAACCACCTGGAGAAGGTCAACGCCGGGCGGCTGTACGTGGACGGGCAGCTCGTCGGCTACCGCCAGAAGGGCCACAAGCTGTACGAGCTCAAGGACAGCGAGGTCGCCCTCAAGCGCCGTGACATCGGCATGGTCTTCCAGCGCTTCAACCTGTTCCCGCACATGACGGCGCTGGAGAACGTCATGGAGGCACCGGTCCAGGTCAAGCGGCAGTCGAAGGCCCAGGCCCGGGAGCGCGCCCGGGAGTTGCTGGAACGGGTGGGCCTCGCCGACAAGGCGGGCAACTACCCCTCGCAGCTCTCCGGCGGTCAGCAGCAGCGGGTGGCCATCGCCCGTGCCCTGGCGATGGACCCGAAGCTGATGCTGTTCGACGAGCCGACCTCCGCGCTCGACCCGGAGCTGGTCGGCGACGTGCTGGACGTGATGCGGGACCTCGCGGAGTCGGGCATGACGATGGTCGTGGTCACCCACGAGATGGGTTTCGCCCGTGAGGTCGGCGACTCGCTGGTCTTCATGGACGGCGGTGTCGTCGTCGAATCGGGCGATCCGCGCGAGGTCCTGACGAACCCCCAGCAGGAGCGCACCCGGTCCTTCCTCTCGAAGGTCCTGTAGCCCCCGCCCGCACCACCCGGCACGAACCGCGAGGTGCGCCCCCGCCCGGGGCGCACCTCGCATTCGTCGTCCTCCCACCAGGCGTCCCGCCGCAGGGCGTCCCCGGCAAGGCGTCCTACCGCAGGGCGAGGACCATCGCGTCGGACGGCGAGGCCCACACCCCCCGCGCCTCGGCGAACCCGCCCTCCCGCAGCGCCCGCACGTGCCAGTCGAGCGAGGGCGTGTCCCCCTCCGCGTGCTCACCGAAGATCGCGAACCGCCGTGCGGTGGCCTCGGCGAGCACCGGGTCCCGTCCGACCACCTCCCACCAGGCGGCCCAGTCGAGCGCCCCGGCCTCCCGCTCCCGCTCGCGCCGCCCCCGGCGCAACGCGGCGTCCGCCTCGTTGATCCGGGGCGTCAGCTCGTCGATCATGTGGTCGGCGTTCATGAACGCACCGCCGTCCCGGACGACCCCGGCGAGCTGTCCGTACAGCGCAGCGAGCGGTTCCCGGTGCAGCCAGTGCAGGGCGGTCGACGTGAGGACCGCGTCGTAGGAGTCGTGCGGCAACTGGTCCCACCAGTCCGGTGCGGTCAGGTCGGCGGTCACGAAGGAGACACGGTCATCGCCCGCGAAGGTGCCTTCGGCGATCATGAGGAGCGCCGGATCGAGATCCACCCCGGTACTTGTCGCGTTCGGGAACCTCCGGAGCAGCCGATCCGTAATACTCCCCGTACCGCATGCGAGGTCGAGCACCCGGGGTTCGGGGCCGGCGATCGCCTCGACCATGTCCAGCATGACCCGGAACCGCTCCTCGCGGTCCGGCATGTACCACTCCTGCTGTCGGTCCCAGCTCCGCTGCCAGGCTCGCCAGTCGGTTCCGGTCGTGGTCCCGGTCATTCGTCCCGTACCTCTCCTGCGCGGCCGTTCGGGAGGCGCACCCGGTCCCGTTCCGACCCGGCGGGCCGTTCCGGGCGCAGCACCGAGGAACCACCCGATGAACGTAATACCCTTGGGCAATGAGCAACCATTACCCATTGCCTTCACGACCATAGACGGCGCCCGTAAGGACTACAAGTGGAACTCGCCTATTACTCGGACTATGCCGTACGCCTGGTCAACAGCGAGGAACCCGAACGGGGCAAGGACGCGCTGACGTCGGTCGAGGCCGTGCGGGACCTGTTCGGCGCCAACAAGTCCGCCGCGCGACGGGCCACGGACACCGACGTGACGCGGCTGCGCTCGGTACGGACCCGGCTGCGCTCGGTCTTCGAGGCGGCGGACCGCGGCGACGAGACCCTGGCGGTGGACCTGCTGAACTCCCTGCTGCTGGAGTTCCCGGTGAGCCCGCAGATCTCCGGCCACGACTACCGCGACGACGACGGCCGCCCGCTGTGGCACATGCACCTCGCGGACCACCCGTCGAACGCGACCGCCGGGTACGCGGCCATCGCGGCGATGGGCCTCGCCATCCACCTCACCGAGTACGGCGTCGACCGCCTGGGCCTGTGCGAGGCCGCGCCCTGCCGCAACGCCTACCTCGACACCTCGACCAACCGCTCCCGGCGCTACTGCTCCGACCGCTGCGCGACCCGGGCCAACGTGGCCGCCTACCGCGCCCGCAAGCGCCTGGAGGCGGAGCGCGCCGACACCGGCCGCACGGCGGTCAGCGCCCAGCCGAGCGCCCCGCTCCAGGACCGCTGACCGGAGGTCCGGCGCCGCGGCCGGTACCGCCCGAGGACCCGCCCCAGGACGAACTCCTCGGGCACCGTTCCGTACACCGTGCTGTCCCCGCCCGCCGTCGGGTTGTCCGCGAGGACCCACCACCCGCCGCCGCGCCGCTCCACGGCCCGCTTCACGACGAGCAGGTTCTGCTGGAGCGGATGGCGCAGCACGACGACCTGTCCGGGCCGCACCCGGGCCCCGTAGCGCACCAGCAGCCGGTCCCCGCCGTACAGCGTCGGCACCATCGAGGGCCCTTCCACCTCGGCCAACCCGAACAGCGCACGGGCCTCCCGCTCCTGTGCCGCTTCCGGCATCGCATACCTCCCGGTCCGTTCCGCCACCAGTCCGAATCCCGCCCGGACTTTCGTCCTAGGCCCCCGGGGGCGCTCGCAAAAACCCCTTCCCCACGGAGTAATGTCCCACCTGAGAAGACGATCACGAGGAAGGACCGCTCCATGCTCTCCCGCCTATTCGCCCCCCGGGTGAAGGTCAGCGCACACTGCGACCTGCCCTGCGGGGTCTACGACCCGGCCCAGGCCCGCATCGAGGCCGAGTCGGTCAAGGCCGTGCAGGACAAGATGGCCGGCAACGACGACCCGCACTACCAGGCTCGCGCGACGGTCATCAAGGAGCAGCGCGCCGAGCTGGCCAAGCACCACGTCTCGGTCCTGTGGAGCGACTACTTCAAGCCGCCGCACTTCGAGAAGTACCCCGAGCTGCACCAGCTGGTCAACGACACCCTCAAGGCCCTGTCGGCCGCGAAGGCGTCCACCGACCCGGCCACCGGGCAGCAGGCGCTGGACTACATCGCCCAGATCGACAAGATCTTCTGGGAGACCAAGAAGGCTTGATCACCGGTCGACGGCGCCGCAGGCCGCCGTGCGGTCGACGCGACACCGAGAAGGGCCCGCCCGGGCAGGATCTCGCCGGGCGGGCCCTTCTGTGCGTCCCGGTGCACCGCCGGGCCCGACCGACCGGGTCGAGCCGTCCGCTCAGGGGTGGCGGCCCGCCAGGACGCAGAATTCATGACCTTCCGGGTCGAGCAGGACGATCCAACTCACCTCGCCCTGCCCGACATCGGCGTGTCGAGCGCCCAGGTCGAGCAGTCGACGGACCTCCTCGTCCTGCGACCGGTCGGTGGGGTTGACGTCGACGTGGAGCCGGTTCTTGACGGTCTTGCCCTCGGGCACCCGTGCGAAGGTCAGCGTCGGGGGCACCGGGCCCGGGCGGTTCCTGCCCTCGGGCACCAGGGGGGAGCCGATGGTGACGACGTCGTCGCGGTCGTCCCGTACCTCGTAGTCGAGGACCGCACACCAGAACCGGGCGAGGGTCCGGGGGTCGGCGCAGTCGATCTCCAGGTCGGTGAACTTGCTGGCCATGTCGGGACCTCCCCCTCAGGACGCGGCGGGTTCCCGCCACATCGGCCACATCGTCGGACCGTCCGGCAGCTCCAGCACCGGTTCGCGGACCTCGAAGCCCAGGCGTCGGTACAGGTCCCGGCTGCGGGCGTTGCTGGCCTCCAGGTACGCGGCCGTGCCCGCCCGGTCGCACCGTTCGAGGACCGGCCGGATCAAGGTGGTGCCCAGCCCCTGGCTCCGACGGTCCGGGTCCACCGCGATCATCCACAGGTACTCGTGGGCGGCGTGGGTGGGGTGGAGGCGCCCGGTGAGCCGGCCGACCTGCTCGATCCGTTCGTTGCCGGGGTCGACCGCCTCCCGCATCAGCGCGGGCCCGTCCACCCCGTCCGGGTCCTCGTGGCCGCCCTCGGGCATGCTCAGCCACAGGGCGACGGCGGACCCGTCCTCGGTGAGGTCCACGCGGCCCGCCTCCAGCACGATGTCCAGGATGCCCCCCATCATCAGCCGGTGCTTGTGGCGGAAGTCCCCTTCGGCCGGGAACACCCACTGGCTGACCGGGTCCCCCCGGAAACCCCGGTCGAGCAAGCCCACCACGGTCTCCCGGTCCGTGGCCCCCGCCGTCCGAATCCCCACACTCATCACTGCCGCCTTCCCGTCAACATCCGCATCGGAAGCCACAATTGAACCTCACGCGGGGTAACGGGGCGGTGAGTGACCTGGCCGGACGGGCGGGGGCGAACCGCGCGGGCGCCCAACGGCCCCGCGGTTCGCCCCCGCGGCTACGCGGAGCGGCGGGTGACGAACTCGGCCAGGGACAACAGTTCCCCGGCCGCCTCCGGCCCCGGCAGGGCCCGCGCCAGCAGCTGCACCGCCCGGCCCATCCGGTCGGCCGCGTGGTGCTGCGCCCAGTCCCGCCCCCCGGCCGCCTCCACGGCGAGCACCGTGCGTTCGAGGTCGCCGGGGGCGGCGGACCGGGCGGGGACCCGGTAGAGCGCCGCCAGTTCGGCGCCCGCCGCGGTGCCCGAACCGAGCGCGGCGACCACCGGCAGGGACTTCTTGCGGGCGAGGAGGTCGGCGCCCGCGGGCTTCCCGGTGCGCCGCGGGTCGCCCCAGATGCCGATCACGTCGTCGATCAGTTGGAAGGCGAGCCCCGCCTGCCGCCCGAAGGCGTCGAGCGCGGCCACCTCCTCCTCCCCCGCGCCGGCGTACAGCGCGCCGATGGCGCACGCGCAGCCGAGCAGCGCCCCCGTCTTGGCCTCCGCCGTGGCCAGGCACTCGTCCAGGGTCACCTCGTCGGGCGCCCGCCGTTCCATGGCGGTGTCGGACTGCTGGCCCGCGCACAGTTCGATGACGCACGCGGCCAGTCGGGCGGCGGCCCGGGGGGCCGCCGGGTGGGCGTCCTCGACCAGCTCCCGTTGGGCGAGCGCCGCGAGGGCGTCACCGGTGAGGATCGCATCGGCGTCACCGAACTCGGCCCAGACGGTGGGCCGGTGCCGCCGGGTGGCGTCGCGGTCCATCACGTCGTCGTGCAGCAGGGTGAAGTTGTGCGCCAGTTCCACGGCCGCCGCCGCCCGCACGGCGTCCTCGGGCCGGCCGCCGAGCGCCCGCGCCGCCGCCAACACCAGGGCGGGCCGGACGGCCTTGCCCGCGTTGCCGTCGGCCGGGGTGCCGTCCGCGTGCTCCCAGCCGAAGTGGTACCGGGCGATCCGGCGCAGCTGGCCGGGGAGGGTGCCGACGCAGCGGCGCAGCTCCGGGTCGACCCGGGTGCGCGCCCCGTCCAGCAGGGCCGCCGCCTCGGAGTCCGCACCCGCCCGCTCCGGGACCGCCGTTGCGCCGGAGGTCGGTGCGGGGGGCGCGGCCAGGACGTCCGCGCCCGCCGTGGGGTCGGGGCCGGTGGGCGTCACTGCCAGCGGCCGATCTCGACGTTCTCCAGGATGCCGAGGGCGTCCGGGACGAGCACCGCGGCCGAGTAGTACGTCGTCACCAGGTACGAGGTGATCGCCTGCTCGCTGATGCCCATGAACCGCACGGACAGGCTCGGCTCGACCTCGTCCGGGATGCCGGACTGGCGCAGGCCGACGACGCCCTGTTCGGCCTCGCCGGTGCGCATGCAGATGATGGAGGTCGTCCGGGCGTCGGTGATCGGGATCTTGGTGCAGGGGTAGAGGGGCACCCCGCGCCAGGTCTGGATGCGGGTGCCCTCGACGTCGATGGACTCGGGGACCAGCCCGCGCCGGTTGCACTCGCGCCCGAACGCGGCGATGGCCTGCGGATGGGCGAGGAAGAGCTTCGATCCGCGCCGGCGACTGAGGAGTTCGTCCAGGTCGTCGGGGCCCGGCGCCCCGTCGTGCGGGGGGATGCGCTGCTCGTACTCGCAGTTGTGGAGCAGACCGAAGTCCCGGTTGTTGATCATCTCGTGCTCCTGGCGTTCCTTGAGCGCCTCGATCGTGAGCCTGAGCTGGTGTTCGGTCTGGTCCATGGGCTGGTTGTAGAGGTCGGCGACCCGGGTGTGGACGCGCAGGACGGTCTGCGCCACGCTCAGCTCGTACTCGCGCGGGGACGCCTCGTAGTCGACGAAGGCGCCCGGCAGCCGGGCCTCGCCGACGTGCCCGGCGGACAGGTCGATCTCCCGCTCGCCGTACGTGTTCGCGCGCTGCCCGGGGATCGTCCGGAGGGCTGCGAGGTGCGCCCGCAGCGAGTCGCTGCGGTCGGCCACCCGTGCGAACGCCGCGCGGGGCAGCACCAGGACCGTGCAGGCGGTGGCGGCACGGGTGGTGAACCCCCAGACGGCGTCCGGGTCGATGAGCGCCTGCTCACCGAAGTACGCGCCGTCCGCGAGGACTTCGAGGACCGTCTCGTCCCCGTACGGTCCGGTGCCGAGCTTCTCGATCCGGCCGTGCGCGAGCAGGAAGACCCCGTCGGACGGGTTCCCGGACCCGGTGAGCACCTCGCCCGGTGCGTAGTGCCGCTGCTCGCAGCCGTCGGCCAGCTCGCCGAGGACCCCCTCGTCCCCGTAGTCCCGCAGGACCGGTAGCTCGCCGAGTTCCGCGGGGATGACGCGGACGCTGTCCCCGGTCTTCACGAAGGTCACCCGGCCGTCGCCGACCGCGTAGGTCAGCCGCCGGTTGACCCGGTACGCGCCGCCCTGCACGGGGACCCACGGCAGCACCCGCAGCAGCCAGCGCGCGCTGATCTCCTGCATCTGCGGTGCCGACTTGGTCGTGGTGGCCAGGTTCCGCGCTGCCGCGGTGCCGAGACTGCGCTGCGGCTGTTCGTTGCGGACCTCTTCGCCTACCGACATCTGTACTTGCCCTCCCGGTGCGTGCACTGACCTGCGGGGAGGAGCCTGACAGCACGGAGCGTGCCGATGCCATCACACAAAAGAGCGGGATTGGAAGCCGCCGTTCGGGTCAGACGTCGATATGTGGCGAACCGTTTCTACACACAGCGGCGTTCCGGTGCGCCACACCGCCGTTCGGATGACGCGGAGGCGGTGGGGGGAACTCCAAGATCCCACCGCGCGTTCACCGGATGCGCGTACCGAACACGACACCGAGCCGCCGGAAGGCGGCGGGACGAACGGAAGTGGTTCACGATGGCGGGATTCCTCGACCGTGCCAAGGAGCAGGTCCAGCAGGGTCTCACCCAGGGCAAGCAGAAGCTGGACGAGGTGCAGGCGCAGCGGGCCGGCGCGGACCTGCTGAAGCGGCTCGGCGCGGCGTACTACGCGGAGCGTCAGGGCAACGGCTCGCCGGAGGCGACCCAGCGCGCCGTCCAGGAGCTGGAGAGCCACATCGCGGTGCACGGGGACGGGGTCCTGCGCCACTGACCCCCGCCCCACCGGCGCAGTGCGGGGCCGAGGCCGTTCGCAAGACGCCCCCGGCCCCCGCCGCCGCGCCTCGGCCGACTCCGGCCGCGATCCCGGTCCCGGCCCGCCCCCGCGTCGGGGCTCCCGGCCGTCCGGCGAGAATGGACGGGTGACGGGACGGGTCGGGGAAGGCGGGGAAGGCGGAGCAGTCGCAGCACTCGCCGGGATGGCGGCGCGGCTGCCCTCTCCCCTGCTCGACGTGCGGGACGACCGCTTCGACGCCCGGGGCGTGCGGCTCGCGCTGAAGCGGGACGATCTGATCCACCCGGAACTCGTCGGCAACAAGTGGCGCAAGCTCGCGCCGAACCTGACCGCGGCGGGTCGCCGCACGGTCGTCACCTTCGGCGGCGCCTACTCCAACCACCTGCGGGCCACCGCCGCCGCGGGACGGCTCCTCGGGCTGCGCACCCTCGGTGTGGTGCGCGGCGACGAACTGGCCGACCGCCCGCTGAACCCCTCGCTCGCCCGCTGCGCCGCCGACGGCATGCGGCTGCGGTTCGTCGACCGGGCGACCTACCGGCGGGCCGCCGAGCCGGAGGCGCTGGCCGCACTGCTGGCCGCCCTGGACCTCGCCCCCGCGGACGCGTACGTCGTCCCGGAGGGCGGGAGCAATCCGCTCGCCGTCCGGGGCTGCGTACCGCTCGGTCGGGAACTGAGGGGACGGGCGGACGTCGTGGCGGTGGCCTGCGGCACCGGCGGGACCCTCGCCGGACTGGCTGCGGGGCTCGACCCCGAGCAGCGTGCGCTCGGGGTGCCCGTCGTGGGCGGCGGGTTCCTCACCGAGGCGACGGCCGGGCTCCAGCGGGCGACCTTCGGGGAGCGGCGCGGCAGCTGGTCGCTGGACGACCGCTTCCACTGGGGCGGGTACGCCCGGGTGCCCCCGCCCCTGCGGAAGTTCGCCGACGACTTCGCCCGGCGGCACGGGCTCGCGGTGGAGCGCCTCTACGTCGCGAAGCTGCTGTGGGCGCTGCTGAAGCTCACCGAGGAGGGCGCGTTCCCGGCGGGGACCCGACTCGTCGCCGTGGTCACCGGACGCCCCGGCCCCGAGGTCTCGGGGTAGCCGGGCGGGCTCACGCCGCGTCCTCCTCCTCCCGGTGGACGGCCGCCTCCTCCAGGTCCAGCCGGCGCAGCAGGGTGCGCATCAACTCGTCGTCGATCACCCGGGCGTCGCGCAGCCGGACGAACACGTCCCGCTCGGCGGCGATCATCTCGCGGGTCAGCCTGCGGTAGGTGTCGTCGACGGATTCGCCGGTCACCGGGTTGGCGGCGCCGAGCCGTTCCCAGACGGCGTTGCGGCGGCGCTCCAGGACCAGCCGCAGACGGTCCACGAGGGGCTCGGGCAGGGCGTTGCGCGGGTTCTGGAGGAGTTCTTCCAACCGTTGGTCGGCAGCGCGGGAGGCGGCGTTCTGGGCCTGCGCCTCGGCGAGGGTCCGTGCCTGGGTGTCGGGCCCGGGGAGGCCGAGGAGCCGGATCAGTCCGGGCAGGGTCAGCCCCTGGACGACGAGCGTGCCGATCACGGTGGTGAAGGTCAGGAAGAGGATCAGGTTGCGGGCGGGGAAGGGTTCGCCCGTGTGGGTGACCAGGGGGATCGAGAACGCGATGGCCAGCGACACCACGCCGCGCATCCCGGCCCAGCTCACGACCAGCGGACGGCGCCAGTCCGTGTCGGACTCGCGTTCCCTGATCCGGGGCGACAGCCACAGCGGGAGGTAGGTCGCCGGGTAGCACCACACGAACCTCACCGCGACGACCAGGAAGAACAGCGCCAGCGCGTACCAGGCGGCGTCGAGGCCGCCCACCGAACCCAGCCCCCGGAGCACCACGGGCAGTTGCAGCCCGATCAGCGCGAAGACGACGGATTCCAGGATGAACGACACCATCCGCCACACCGCGGCCTCCTGGAGCCGGGTCTCGAAGTCGACCTGCCAGGCCCGGTGACCGAGGTAGAGGGCGACGACGACCACGGCGAGCACTCCGGACGCCCCGACCTGCTCGGCCGCCGCGTAGGCGAGGAACGGGATGAGCAGCGACAGGGTGTTCTGGAGCAGCGCCTCCTTCAGATGGGTGCGCAGCCAGTGCAGCGGGATCATCAGGATCAGCCCGACGCCGACCCCGCCGACGGCCGCCACCAGGAACTCCCGGATGCCGCCGGCCCAGCTCATCCCCTCGCCCACGGCGGCGGCCAGCGCGACCTTGAAGGCGGTGATGGCGGTGGCGTCGTTCACCAGGGACTCGCCCTGGAGGATGGTGGTGATCCGGGGCGGCAGCCCCACCCGGCGGGCGACGGCGGTCGCGGCCACGGCGTCCGGCGGCGCGATGACCGCTCCGAGCACCAGGGCCGCCGTCAGCGGCAGTCCGGGGACGAGCAGATGGGCGAGCCAACCCACGGCGAGCGTCGCGAAGAGCACGTACCCGACGGACAGCAGCGCCACCGGACGCAGATTGGCCCGCAGGTCGAGGTACGAACTCTCCAGGGCGGCCAGTTGCAGCAGGGGCGGCAGCAGCAGCGGCAGCACGATGTGCGGATCGAGGGTGAACTCCGGGACGCCCGGCACGTAGGCGGCGATCAGACCGACCGTCACCAGCAGCAGGGGGGCGGGCACCGGGGTCCGGCGGGCCAGTCCCGCGACGGCGGCGCTCGCCGCGACCAGTCCGACCACCGACAGCGCGTCCATCGCGACTCCCTCTCCTCCGTCCCGGGCACCCTCGTCGGCGCCCCGGACCCGTCCGCCCGGGCCCGTTCGCCGTGCTGCCGGGCGGGCCCGGGCGGTCCTGCGGAACCGCAGGGCCCCCCGCGGCCCGGCACGGATCAGTAACCTGGCCATCATGAAGGAGTGCACGCACGTTTCGGCGCTGCCCGAGCCGGAGCCGAAGCCCCTGAGCGAGACGTGTCTGGGCTGTCTGGCCGCCGGGACGAACCCGGTGCAGCTGCGCATGTGCCTCGACTGCGGCCATGTCGGCTGCTGCGATTCGTCGCCCCTGCGCCACGCCACCGGGCACCACGAGGAGACCGGGCATCCGATCATGCGGACGTTCGAGCCCGGGGAGGAGTGGCGCTGGTGTTTCGTCGACTGCGTGCTCGTGTGACCGCACGGAGTGCACCAACCCCACGGGCGGGTGACGGGCCGTTGCCGCACCCCGGACGAGCGCACGGGGCGCGGTGACGGTTCGACCGCCGGGCGTGTGGGTACGTCACCCCGGCGCGCCGAGGGGGCGAGGGAGGCCGGGACCGTCATCGCATCGGTATCCACCACCCCCTACCCACCGTGCGTGCCCATGTGCTTACGATGAGTGATGTCAAGGGGCGGGGTCCCCGGGACACCCGCGCCGTGAGCGCGATAGCGTCACCGCTGCACCATGTTGTGCGTTACCCGGGGGGCGCTCCCCCGGAGCCCCGAAGAGCTTGTACCACCTTGGAGGTGAGGGTGTCCCAGATCGCAGGAGAGCCCGGGACCCAGGACTTCGTGGAAGTCCGGCTGCCGGCTGAGGGTGCCTACCTGTCGGTGCTGCGGACGGCGACGGCCGGTCTCGCGGCGCGTTTGGACTTCACCCTCGACGAGATCGAGGACCTCCGTATCGCCGTCGACGAAGCGTGCGCGATCCTGCTCCAGCAGGCCGTGCCCGGCTCCGTCCTCAGCTGTGTGTTCCGGCTCGTGGACGACTCCCTGGAAGTCACCGTCTCGGCCCCGACCACGGACGGCCGTGCGCCGGAGCGCGACACCTTCGCCTGGACGGTGTTGTCCGCCCTCGCGGGCAAGGTCGACTCGACCGTGGCCGACGACAAGACCGTGTCGATCAGTCTCTACAAACAACGCGGCGCGGGACCCGGTCCGGCGTGAGGAACGGGGACGGACCGGTGCGGGACGAGGGACACGACACACCGGGGCCGCCCGCCGACGGGACGGGCGGCCGGCCCGGCCCGCACGCGCCGGGCGGCATCCCCGAGCAGCAGGCCAGGCCGCACCCGGACGACGGGCTCCGGGAACCTGCCGGGCCCGCGGCGCCGGGCACGGTCGACGCGTTGGAGCAGGCACAGCCGGGCGCCCCCGGGGGCACGGACGAGCGCGAGTCGCCGTCCGGCCGGGGCGGCGGACCGGGGGCACCTCCCAGCGGGAGCTGGGGGAGGGCGGGATACATGAACGAGCACGAGCGGACCGGTGAGCGGGACGTGAGCGGACCTGGCGCCGGGGAGGGCCAGCACGTCCCACACGTTCAGCACGTCCCACACGTCCGGCACGACCCCCAGGACCGGAGCGCCGCGCGGGCGATGTTCGTCACGCTGCGCAAGCTGCCCGACGGCAGCCCGGAGTACGCGGAACTGCGCAACCAGCTCGTCCGGATGCACCTGCCGCTCGTGGAGCACCTCGCACGGCGGTTCCGCAACCGCGGGGAGCCCCTGGACGATCTGACGCAGGTCGCGACCATCGGGTTGATCAAATCGGTGGACCGGTTCGACCCGGAGCGCGGCGTCGAGTTCTCCACCTACGCGACGCCGACCGTCGTGGGCGAGATCAAACGGCACTTCCGTGACAAGGGCTGGGCGGTCCGGGTGCCCCGGCGGCTCCAGGAGCTGCGGCTGGCGCTGACCACGGCGACGGCCGAGCTGTCCCAGCAGCACGGGCGCTCCCCCACCGTGCACGAGCTGGCCCAGAAGCTGGCGATCTCCGAGGAGGAGGTCCTGGAGGGGCTGGAGTCCGCCAACGCGTACTCCACCCTCTCCCTCGACGTCCCGGACACGGACGACGAGTCGCCCGCCGTGGCCGACACCCTCGGCGCGGAGGACGAGGCGCTGGAGGGCGTGGAGTACCGCGAGTCCCTCAAGCCGCTGCTGGAGGACCTGCCCCCGCGGGAGAAGCGCATCCTGCTGCTGCGCTTCTTCGGCAACATGACCCAGTCGCAGATCGCCCAGGAAGTCGGCATCTCGCAGATGCACGTCTCCCGGCTGCTGGCCAGGACACTGGCCCAGCTCCGCGAGAAGCTGCTGGTCGAGGAGTAGCCCGGCGACCCGAAGGTGAGGAGGGGGCGCCCGCAGCCGTGACGGCTGCGG
>NZ_JBHXEN010000049.1:0-70756 GCF_042724695.1 Streptomyces sp. NPDC127068
GCCCTCAGGGGGCCCGTCGAGCGGGCGCGCGCTCGTGTGGCTCCGGCCGGCCTCCGGGGCCGCCGGTCAGTCGGTGATCAGCGAGCGGTCAGCGAACGATCGGTGAGCGGTCGTTCGGCGGTCGTTCGACGATCAGTCAGCGATGAGCAGCCCGTCGCGGAGCTGGGCGAGCGTGCGGGTCAGTAGCCGGGACACGTGCATCTGGGAGATCCCGACCTCCTCGCCGATCTGGGACTGCGTCATGTTCGCGAAGAACCGCAGCATGATGATCCGCCGTTCCCTGGGCGGGAGTTTGGCGAGCAGCGGCTTCAGGGACTCCCGGTACTCGACGCCCTCCAGGGCGGTGTCCTCGTAACCGAGGCGGTCCGCGAGGGAGCCCTCGCCGCCGTCGTCCTCGGGGGCCGGGGAGTCGAGGGACGAGGCCGTGTAGGCGTTGCCCACGGCGAGCCCGTCGACCACGTCCTCCTCGGACACGCCGAGCACCGCGGCGAGTTCGGGCACGGTGGGCGAACGGTCGAGCTTCTGGGACAGTTCGTCGCTCGCCTTGGTGAGGGCGAGCCGCAGTTCCTGGAGGCGCCGCGGCACCCGCACCGACCAGGAGGTGTCCCGGAAGAACCGCTTGATCTCGCCGACGACGGTCGGCATCGCGAACGTCGGGAACTCGACGCCGCGTTCGCAGTCGAAGCGGTCGATCGCCTTGATCAGGCCGATGGTGCCGACCTGGACGATGTCCTCCATCGGTTCGTTGCGACTGCGGAACCGGGCCGCCGCGTACCGCACCAGCGGCAGGTTCAGCTCGATCAGGGTGTCGCGCACGTAGACGCGTTCGGGGCTGTTCTCGTCGAGCGTGGCGAGCCGCAGGAACAGGGAACGGGAGAGGGTCCGGGTGTCGATGGCACCCGGGGCGGGGAGGACCTCGGGGGCCTCGGCGACCGTGACGGGTCCGGGGACGGCGAGGGCTTGTGAGGTCTCGGAGCCGTGAAGCTCGTCGGGCGCGGATTCGCTCTTCATGAGCGTGAGCACCTTCGAGCTGCCCTGTTCTGCGGACATGCCACCCCCTTGAGGTCGCTGACGGTCGGCGGCCGGCCGTTCCTCCGTGGAACGTAGCCTCCACCTGAATACCGGAGCCTGGGCCCCGGCAAACGCGCTTTCCGCAGAATGTCACATGTCGGCAACACGCTGTAGTGACTTGTCGACATCGAGTGGTCGCCCGGGCGCAGGATAAGGGGGGTTTTGGTCCTTTGTGTGCCCTGTTTGTCGGTAACCGGCGCACAAGGGGGTCAAGCCGTTCGAGCTACGCCTCGATCCTGTTTGCGGATCGCAGTCGGGCGAAACTTCGCGCGAGCAATCTTGACACGTGCATCTGGGAGACGCCGAGCTCCGCGCTGATCTGTGACTGCGTCAGGTTGCTGTAGTAGCGCAGCAGCAGGATGCGTTGCTCGCGCTCGGGCAACTGGACCAGGAGGTGGCGCACGAGGTCGCGGTGCTCGACGCCGTCGAGGGCGGGGTCCTCGTAGCCCAGTCGGTCCAGCAGGCCGGGCAGTCCGTCACCCTCCTGGGCGGCTTCGAGCGAGGTCGCGTGGTACGAGCGCCCGGCCTCGATGCAGGCGAGCACCTCGTCCTCGGTGATCCGTAGCCGGTCGGCGATCTCGGCGGTGGTGGGCGAGCGCCCGAAGCTGGTGGTCAGGTCCTCCGTCGCCCCGTTGACCTGGACCCACAGCTCGTGGAGCCGGCGCGGGACGTGCACGGTGCGGACGTTGTCGCGGAAGTAGCGTTTGATCTCGCCGACGACGGTCGGCATGGCGAAGGTCGGGAACTGCACGCCGCGGTCCGGGTCGAAGCGGTCGATGGCGTTGATCAGGCCGATGGTGCCGACCTGGACGACGTCCTCCATCGGCTCGTTGCGACTGCGGAACCGGGCCGCCGCGTACCGCACCAGCGGCAGGTTGGCCTCGATCAGCGCGCCCCGGACCCGGGTGTGCTCGGGGGTGCCGGGTTCCAGGTGCCTGAGCTGCCCGAACAGCACCTGGGTGAGGGCCCGGGTGTCGGCGCCGCGGCTGCGCGGAGCGGTGGTCCGGGCGGGGGGCGGAGGGGCGGGCGCGTGGGGCACGACGGGCCCGGCGACGGTCGCGGTGGCCCGGCTGAGGGGGGCTCGGGGAGCGGTCGGGCGAGGGTCGGTGTCATGGGGGGCGTGCCGGGGTTCAAGGGGAGCACCGGGGCGGACTGGGGGCGCGGACCGGTGTTCGGGGAGCACGGGGGAGCATTCGTGGGGCGCGGGGGGTGCCTCGGGCGGGGAGGCTCCGGGGATTCCGCCGGGCGCGGTGCCCGTGGGGGCCGCCGCTTCCCTCGGGGCGCAGTCGGGGTCGTTGGACTCGGGTGCCGCGGCTTCCTGGGGCGGAGCCTGAGGCGCAGTACTGGCCGGCACGGTCAACGCCACCCCTTCGACGCGCGGGTTCACACAGGTCAACTCATCCTGCAAAAGCGGTCATAGCATCACAAGACATGTGCACTGTGTGCAAGCACCCTAAAACGCCGTGTTGAGGGACATATATCCGATAAGAAAGCCCTCCATGGTGACCATGGAGGGCGTCGGGGCGTCGAGCGTCGGGGTGTTCCGGGTGGCGTGCGTCCGGGGTGCCGGGGCGGTGGGGTGCCGTCGGTCCGTCGCCCGGAGGGGTGCGGCCGGGTGCGGCCGGGTGGGGGCGCCCCGTCAGAACGGGTAGTCGGCGACGACCCAGGTCGCGAACTCGCGCCACTGGGCCACGCCGGCCTGGTGGGCGGGGTGCTCCAGGTACCGCTTCAGGGCGTCGGCGTCCGCGACGGCCGAGTTGATCGCGAAGTCGTAGGCGATGGGCCGGTCGCTGATGTTCCACGCGCACTCCCAGAACGCCAGCTCCGGGACCTGGCCGCCCAGCGCGCGGAACGCCTCCACGCCCGCGACCACGCGCGGGTCGTCGCGGTGCACGCCGTCGTTGAGCTTGAACAGGACGAGGTGACGGATCACGGGGGCTCCTTGGCGTGACGGGGCCGCGTGCCGGGTGAGCGGGGTGGCGGTGCGGCTACCCGCCGGCGTTGGCGACCCAGGTCATGAAGTCGCCGATGGCATGAGCGGCGTTGGAGATGCCTTCGAAGCCTATCTGGACGTAGTCCGCGGCCTTGGCGGGGTCGGTGATGATCACGTAGAGCAGGAAGACGATGACGACGTACAGCGCGATCATTTTCGTGCGCACCATCGGGCGCCCTCCCCTGTCGACCAGCCTCGTACGTCCCCCGCCATCGGCGGTGCAGTGTATCCCGGGACCAACGGCCCGCCCATCCGGGCCCTTTGTCCGTCGCCGGGGGCGGGTGCGGCGCGGGAGGCTGGGTGCGAGCCCGGCGGGATCTGGCAGGAATCCCCGTGGGGTTCAGGGACGAACCCCACTGCGGGGTCCGGTTCGCACCGCTTGTCCCCTGATGCGGGCCGGACTTGGGGAACGTCCTCAGGGGAGGGGCGGCACCCCCCCGTTGCCGCTCCTCCCGCCAGGCCAGGGCGCGTGTCCTCCGGTGGGGCGGAGGACACGCGCCCTTTCGGTGTGTCGGGTTCCTCTACAGGTCGTCGGGAAGCAGCCGGAACGCCTGGTGGCCCGTCAGCGGACGGACCATGCGGAAGTGGCGGTCCGTGGTGAACAGGACGTCGGTGCGGTAAGCCGCAGCGAGGGCGACGTTCATGGCGTCCGTCAGTCCGATGCCCTGCCCTCCGTCCGCGTCCGCATAGCCTTCGGCGACGGCGATCGCCGCGCTCAGGTGCGTGGCGACGGACGGCACTTCGAACCTGCGGGTAGCGGTGTTCTGCTCGATGAACCGAGCCGCGGTCAGGGCTTTGCGCGCACCCCCGCGGGCCGAGATCAGGTAGTCCAGCTCGGCGAGCACCATGGGTGAGATGACGAGGTGGCTAATCGTGGCCAGGGCCTTCTTGTGCGCTTCGTGTTCCGCGAGGCGTGCATCGAGAAGGCGGTAGAGGGCGTTGGTGTCGCCAATCGCGATCAAGATCAGGTCCCCATGCCCTTGAGTACGTCATCGATCTCCTCATCGGTGAGATCGGGTAGCCCCAGGTCAGGAAGGTCTATGGTGCCCATGGGATCGGTCGGGTAGGGCGGGACCTCGTCGCTGATGGGTACCACGCGAGCGACCGCTACGCCGTTCTTGGTGACGGTGACGGTTTCTCCGCGTGCCGCCGCGGCGAGGATCTGCGATGACTTCTGGTTGAACTCCCGTGCAGTGGCCTCCATGTATTACATGTTACTACATGGGGGTGGCGTCGAGGTGGTGAGCGGCGATGGGGGCAAGGTGCCTGACTGCACCTGGGGCGTGTCCTCGCGGGACCCACCCCGCAGGTGCGGGGAGCGCTACCGAGACGCCCGCGTCCTTGGGAAGGGCAAGGGATCACCCCCGCAAGGGCGGGGTGGCACTGACGCCTGGCAGTGTAGTTACTCTCCGGGCTGGAGTGGTCGCCGTGGGGAGCGTGTCCTGCGAGGGGTCGCGTGGGGAAGCTTCGACCGGAGGCGGGCTCCGTACGGAATCGGCGGCGCAACGCACAGCACCCCCCTGATCGCGTTTCCGCAGATCAGGGGGGTGCTAGAAGCGGTAGCGGAGGGATTTGAACCCTCGGTGAGTTTCCCCACACTCGCTTTCGAGGCGAGCTCCTTCGGCCGCTCGGACACGCTACCGGGAGAGACCCTACCCCAAGGTGTGCCGTGCGCCGAAATCGATATCCGGGCTCCGGCCGCGCACCTGGACGCCTCAGCGGCCGGCGCGGAAGAAGTCGGTGAGCAGCCGCCCGCAGTCCTCGGCGAGCACCCCGGCGACGACCTCCGGACGGTGGTTCAGCCGCCGGTCCCGTACGACGTCCCACAGCGAGCCCGCGGCGCCCGCCTTCTCGTCGCGGGCGCCGTAGACCACCCGGTCGAGGCGGGACTGGACGAGGGCGCCCGCGCACATGGTGCAGGGCTCCAGCGTGACGACCAGGGTGCAGCGGGCCAGCCGCCACTCGCCGAGGGCGGTGGCGGCCCGCCGGATCGCCACGATCTCTGCGTGCCCCGTGGGGTCGCCGGTGGCCTCCCGGTCGTTGTGGCCGGTGGCGATGAGGTCGCCCCGGGGGCCGACCACCACCGCGCCGACCGGCACGTCACCCCCGGCGAGCGCTTCGCGCGCCTGGTCCAGGGCCACCCTCATGACCCCTTCCCAGGGGCCTCGTACCGCATCGTCCACGGGTCCAACCTACCGACGCGGCCCGGGCGGGCGCCGCGGGGCGCGGGGTGCCGGACGGGGCACCGCCGCGCACCCGGCGGTGCGCTAACGCACTGCTTCGAGCATTTCCGAAGCACCCAGGGCCTCGGCGATGCCGCCCAGCGCGTCGCCCGGTTCCAGGGTCCGCAGTTCCCGGCCGGGGACCCCGAGGTCACCGAGCAGCTCCGCGTCCCCGAGCGGCCCGGAGGCGACGGCGTCCGGGCCGTCGGCTCCGGTGGACCCGTCTTCTTCGGAGGTCGAGCCCTCCGGCTCACCGTCCTCCGTACCGTCGAGATCGAGGGAGTCGAGGTCGACGTCGTCGTCCCCGTACTCCCGTCCGATCAGCTCGTTCATCAGGATCTCCCCGTACGAGCTGCGGGACGCCGCGACGGCGTCCGACACGTACAGGCGGGGGTCTTCCTCACCGTCCACGCGGACCACTCCGAACCATGCGTCCTCCTGTTCGAGGAGGACGAGGACGGTGTCGTCGTCGGTTGAGGCGTCGCGGGCCAGTTCGGCCAGGTCCGACAGGGACTCCACATCGTCTAGCTCCGTGTCGCTCGCTTCCCACCCGTCTTCGGTGCGCGCGAGCAGTGCGGCGAAGTACACCGTGACTCTCCCACTGGTCTGAGGCGTGCCGCTTGGGGTTCCCCCCGGCGGAGGTTGTGGGCGGGCCGTACGGTGCGAGTGCCCCGCCCATCGGAATCGTGGCAGAAACCACGGCCTGAGGAGGGGTCTTCCGCCTGCTGTGTGCGCGTCGCGTGCTCCGCCCGGGGTGTGCGCCACCTCGGGCGACCGCTGTCGTGCCCCCTGCGCGCGCCGGTCGCGAGCCGCTTCCCGCCGGGGCGGGAGCGCCTTGATCCACTGTGGGGGAGCGGCGTGCGCGGCGCTCCGGGCGGCGTCGCGCCCGCCTCAGAACGTGTCGGGTGTCACTTTCGCCCCGGCGGCGGGACGGGCCTCGGCGGTCGTGGGATCACCCCCGGAACGTCCGCATACGCATCGCTTGTCGCATGCGTGCCGCCCGGACGCGACGCGGTTGCACCCGGCGGCGCAATTCGCGCGCTTCGGCCAGATCGCGGAGGAACTGGGCGCGGCGCCTTCGGCGTTCGGCGTCGCTGAGGGGGGCCTCGGGGAGGTTCTCGGGGTCCTCCCGGCTGTCCCGGGATCGCTCCGGCATGGGGGTCACACTCCAAGGGGGCCCCTGGTGGGCCCCGGTCGGTCCCTCCCACTTTCCCCCGATCGGTGGTTTTGATGCCAGCGCGGGCGGCTTGTGACCGCGGTTACTGTGGGGGAATGCGTCTCCACGTCGTCGACCACCCGCTGGTCGCCCACAAGCTCACCACCCTGCGCGACCGGCGTACGGACTCCCCGACCTTCCGGCGGCTCGCCGACGAGTTGGTCACCCTCCTCGCGTACGAGGCGACCCGCGATGTGCGGACCGAGCAGGTCGACATCGAGACGCCCGTGTGCCGCACCGCCGGGGTGAAGCTGTCCCACCCGCGACCGCTGGTCGTGCCGATCCTGCGGGCCGGTCTGGGGATGCTGGACGGCATGGTGCGGCTGCTGCCGACCGCCGAGGTCGGCTTCCTCGGGATGATCCGCAACGAGGAGACGCTGGAGGCGTCGACGTACGCCACCCGGATGCCGGAGGACCTGTCCGGCCGTCAGGTGTACGTCCTCGACCCCATGCTGGCCACGGGCGGCACGCTGGTCGCGGCGATCCAGGAGCTGATCCGGCGGGGCGCCGACGACGTCACGGCCGTGGTGCTGCTGGCCGCGCCGGAGGGCGTCGCGGTCATGGAGCGGGAGTTGGCGGGCGCCCCGGTGCGGGTGGTGACCGCCTCGGTGGACGAGCGTCTGAACGAGAACGGCTACATCGTCCCGGGCCTCGGTGACGCGGGTGACCGGATGTACGGCACCGCGGAGTAGGGCAGCCCCGCGCCGAACCCGTCGCCCCGCCGCCCCCGCCGACCGGAAACGGGGACGGGGGTCAGCGGCGGACGGGTCAGCGGTTGCGGCAGGCCGCGGCGGAGGGGTCCGGCTTCGGGGACGGGTTCGCCAGCGCCGTGAGGCTGCGGGTGGCCGCGTCCTGGGGGGCGAGCCGGGTGAAGGCCGTCCCGATGATCAGGTCGACGTCGGCGGAGGCGCGGGCGTCGGTGCGCTGACCCGCGCCCGCGAGGTGCGCGGCGAGCACCGGCAGCGCGCCCCGGGCCGCACCCTTCGCGCCGACGACCAGGCCGGCGCCGGGCACCTTCTTGTCGTACTGCTTGGTGGCGTTGCCCACCTCGCCGATGGTGAAGCCGCGTTTGCGCAGCTCGTCGGCGGTCTTCTTGGCGAGGCCGCTGCGCGGGGTCGCGTTGAGGACGTTGACCTTGACGGTCGAGGGCTTCGGGAGGCCGGCGGCGGCGCGGTTGACCGGGCCGGCCGAGGCGCCGGGGGACGGCTTCGCGGAGGCGGGCGCGCATCCGGAGCCCGCGGCCTTCGCCTCGTTCCCGCCGCCGGTGAAGACGTCGACGAGCTGGAGGGTGCCCCAGCCGATCACGCCCACGGCGGTCAGGGACGCGGCACAGGCCAGCACGACCCTGCCCCGTCGGCGACCCCGACGCATCCGTGGGTACTTGCCCCCTGTGATGCGGTACTGACCGCCCATGCCGGGGGGTGTGAGCATGCTCATGTGCGCAGCGTAGTGCCGTGCGGCGGCAATGCCTACTAAACGATCATTAGCGGGTGAACCGCGCTACCCGAAAGGGTCAACGGCACCCGCTGCGTCCCGTGTGCGGGACGCGGATCAGTCGAGTTCGAGCACCCGGGCGTGGAGGACCTGCCGCTGTTGGAGTGCGGCCCGGACCGCCCGGTGCAGCCCGTCCTCCAGGTACAGATCGCCCCGCCACTTCACGACGTGCGCGAAGAGGTCGCCGTAGAAGGTCGAGTCCTCGGCGAGGAGCGTCTCCAGGTCGAGCTGGCCCTTGGTCGTCACGAGCTGATCGAGGCGGACCGGGCGCGGCGCGACGTCCGCCCACTGCCGGGTGCTTTCCCGGCCGTGGTCGGGGTACGGCCGGCCGTTTCCGATGCGCTTGAAGATCACACGGAAAGCCTACCGGTCAAGCCTCTCCGGGCGCAGCCATGGCGGGCCAGTGCGAAGGTGGATCATAACGCGTATCACGGTACGAACCGGTACCAGTCGCAGCGCGGTACCGGGAACAGGGGCCCGAACGATGACCGAGAACGAGTCGAACGCGTCCGTGCCGCCGGCCGCGCAGGAGATCGCCGACGGGTACGCCTTCACCGGTCCCGCGCTCGACCTCGGGGCGTTGCTGTGGGACGGCACCTGTCTGCCGGGGGCCCAGATCCGTGTTCCGTTGGCGATGCTCAACCGGCACGGGTTGGTCGCCGGGGCCACCGGCACCGGCAAGACGAAGACGCTCCAGCTGATCGCGGAGCAGCTCTCCGCGCAGGGGGTGCCCGTGTTCCTCGCCGATGTGAAGGGGGACGTGTCCGGGATCTCGGCGCCGGGCGAGCGGGGCGAACGGGTGCTGGCGCGGGCGGGCGAGGTGGGGCAGGAGTGGGAGGCGGGCGGTTGCCCCTGCGAGTTCTACGCCCTGGGCGGGCTCGGGCACGGCATTCCGTTGCGGGCCACCGTGACGAGCTTCGGGCCGGTGCTGCTGTCGAAGGTGCTCCAGTTGAACCAGACCCAGGAGCAGTCGCTCGGGCTGGTGTTCCACTACGCCGACCAGAAGGGCCTGGAGCTGGTCGACCTCAAGGACCTGCGGGCCGTGGTCGCGTTCCTGACCTCCGAGGAGGGCCGGGGCGAGCTGAAGACGATCGGCGGTCTGTCGGCGGCCACGGCCGGGGTGATCCTGCGGTCGTTGACGGCGTTCGAGCAGCAGGGCATGGGGACGTTCTTCGGGGAGCCGGAGTTCGACACGGCGGAGTTCCTGCGCACGGTCGGGGACGGGCTGGGGGTGGTGTCCCTCCTCGAACTGCCCGCGGTGCAGGACAAGCCGCAGTTGTTCTCGACCTTCCTGATGTGGCTGCTGGCGGATCTGTACCACGACCTGCCGGAGGTGGGGGACGTCGATCGGCCCAAGCTGGTGTTCTTCTTCGACGAGGCGCACCTGTTGTTCAAGGGGGCGTCCAAGGCGTTCCTGGAGGCGATCACGCAGACCGTCCGGCTGATTCGCTCCAAAGGGGTAGGGGTCTTCTTCGTGACCCAGACGCCGAAGGACGTGCCCGCCGACGTGCTCGGACAGCTCGGCAACCGGGTGCAGCACGCGTTGCGGGCGTTCACCCCTGACGACCAGAAGGCGCTGCGGGCGACGGTGCGGACGTTCCCCGACTCGGCGTACGACCTGGAGGAGCTGTTGACCACGCTGGGCACCGGGGAGGCCGTGGTGACGGTGCTCAGTGAGAGCGGGGCGCCCACTCCGGTGGCGGCGACGCGGCTGCGGGCCCCGGAGTCGCTGATGGGGCCGGTGTCCGGGGAGGCGCTCGACGCGGCGGTGCGGGGGTCGGCGTTGTACGGGCGGTACGCGCAGGCCGTGGACCGGGAGTCGGCGTACGAGAAGTTGACCGCGCGGGTGGAGCCGGCCCCGGCCCCGGCACCGGAACCTGGCCGGGCCCCGGAGACCCCGGAGACCTCGAAGGCGCCCGAGGCGCCGCGGGAGGACCCGACGTTGGTGGAGCAGGTGGTGGGGAGCGGGGCGTTCAAGTCGCTGGCCCGTTCGCTCGGCTCGCAGCTGGGGCGGGAGATCAGCCGATCGCTGTTCGGGACGGCCCGCCGGCGGTGACGAGTGCGCGGCCCGCCGGCGGTGACGAGTGCGCGGCCCGTCGGCGGTGACCGTGTGCGGGGCGGGGTCGGGGGCCGCATGATCGGGGTATGGACGTGAACCTTCACCTCGCCCAGCAGCCGGAGGCCGACGCCTTGCTGGGGCGCAGCCCGCTGGCCGCGCTCGTGGGGATGCTGCTGGACCAACAGGTGCCCATGGAGTGGGCCTTCGCCGGGCCGTACACGATCGCGCAGCGCCTCGGCGCCGATGATCTGGACGCCCATGAGATCGCCGTGTACGACCCGGAGGCGTTCGCCGCGCTGCTGTCCGAGAAGCCGGCGGTGCACCGGTACCCGGGGTCGATGGCGAAGCGGGTGCAACAGCTGTGCCAGTACCTCGTGGAGCACTACGACGGGCGGCCCGAGGCGGTGTGGGAGGGCGTCGACTCGGGGCGGGAGCTGTTGCGGCGGTTGAACGAGCTGCCCGGTTTCGGCAAGCAGAAGGCGCAGATCTTCCTGGCCCTGCTGGGCAAGCAGTTGGGGGTGCGCCCGAGCGGTTGGCGGGAGGCGGCGGGGGAGTACGGGGAGCAGGGCAGCCACCGGTCGGCGGCCGACATCACCGGACCGGAGTCGCTGGCGCGGGTGCGCGCCCACAAGCAGGAGTTGAAGGCGGCGGCCAAGCGGGCCCGGGGGTGAGCGGGCCCGGGAGTGGAGGAGCCGGGAGGGAGACGGGGCGGAACCGGGCTGAGAGCCGCCACAGCCCGGGTCCGCCGTCTGGCGCACGGCTCACTGGGAAGAGCCGTGCGACCACCCCCGCTACGTCGGGCGCCAGTACCCGAGGGACTTGACGCGCGGCTTGGGAACCGAGAGTTCCTTGCGCAGGTACGCGGTGAGGGACCGTGTGGTGACGGTGTCACAGGCGACCCAGACGTAGAACTCGTCGGTGCCCCGATGGGTGCGGAGGAGGTCCGGGAGGGTGGACCGGACCTCTTCCAGGAGTCCCGAGCCGGTTTCCCGGCGCGGGACGGTACGCAGATCGTGCCGTGCGGGGTCAAGGCGCATCGGCAGTTGCTCGTCGAGCGGGTGCGCCGTCTCGTACCAGATGGTGGCGGACGCCCCGCTCATTTCGTCGAGGAGGGAGTTGATCGCCGGGAGGGACGCGGCGTCCCCCACGACGTAGAGGTGCGCGGGTGCGGGCTCGGGCGGGGTGAACTCCGAACCGTGGACGGTCGCCTCGATGGTGTCGCCCGGGCGGGCGGCACGGGCCCAGTCGCTGGCGGCGCCTTCGTGGAGGATGAACTCCAGGCTGAAGGTGCCCTTCTCCGGGTCCGGGTCGACCAGGGTGTAGCCCCGCTGGTGCGGCTTGCCCGCGTTCTCGAACCAGATCCGCACCCACATGGTGGGGTGGGTGCCGGTCACGGCGAGCATGCCGCCGTCGGTGAGGTGCAGGCGACGCAGGCGGTCGTTGACCACCTCGGTGCCGGTCACGGTGAAGACGAAGTCCTTGCCGCGCAGCAGCTTGAGGACCGCCCCCTCCCATCCGTGACCCATCGCGCGCTCCTCGCCGTCGTGGTGCCCCCGGGGTGACTCGTAACCCCGGGGGCGTTGGAAGTTAGGTTAGCCTAACCTCCGCTATCTGGCGAGGCCGGATCTTCGGCGGGTCGTCAGGCGCCGTGCACGTACTCCTTCAGGTGCCGTGCCGTCAGGGAGGTTCCGCCGGCGGTTTCGACGAGTTCGGTCGGCGTGCCGGTGAAGACGACCCGTCCCCCGTCGTGGCCGCCGCCGGGGCCGATGTCGATGATCCAGTCGGCGTGCGCCATCACCGCGAGGTGGTGCTCGATGACGATCACCGAGTTGCCCTGGTCGACCAGCCGGTCCAGCAGGGCGAGCAGTTTGTCGACGTCCGCCAGGTGCAGGCCCGTGGTGGGTTCGTCCAGGACGTACGTGGAGGACTTCTCGGCCATGTGGATGGCCAGCTTCAGCCGCTGGCGCTCGCCGCCGGAGAGGGTGTTCAGCGGCTGCCCGAGGCGGAGGTAGCCGAGGCCGACGTCGTTCAGCCGGCCCAGCACGGTGTGCGCCTGGCCGGTGGGGAAGAAGGTGTGCGCCTCGGCGATCGACATCCCGAGGACCTCGCTGATGTTCTTGCCGCGCAGCCGGTACTCCAGCACCTCGGGGGTGTACCGCTTGCCCTCGCACTGCTCGCAGACCGAGGCGACCCCGGCCATCATCGCCAGGTCCGTGTAGACCAGCCCGATGCCGTTGCAGCCGGGGCAGGCGCCCTCCGAGTTGGCGCTGAACAGGGCCGCCTTGACGCCGTTGGCCTTGGCGAAGGCGGTGCGGATCGGGTTCAGCAGACCCGTGTACGTGGCCGGGTTGGAGCGCCGCGAGCCGCGGATGGGCGACTGGTCGGCGACCACGACGCCCTCCCGGTGGGAGAGGTGGCCGTGGATCAAGGAACTCTTGCCGGAGCCGGCGACCCCGGTGACCACGGTCAGCACGCCCAGCGGAACGTCCACCGAGACGTCCTTCAGGTTGTGCAGGTTGGCGTTCTCGATGGACAGCTGCGCCACGGGCTTGCGGACCGTTTCGCGCAGTCGGGCGCGGTGGCCCAGATGGCGTCCGGTGAGGGTGTCCGAGGCGCGCAGCCCCGCCACGTCACCGGTGTACTGGATCAGGCCGCCGTTCGTTCCGGCGCCGGGGCCGAGGTCGACCACGTGGTCGGCGATGGCTATGACCTCGGGCTTGTGCTCCACCACCAGGACGGTGTTGCCCTTGTCGCGCAGGCGCAGCAGCAGGTTGTTCATGCGCTGGACGTCGTGCGGGTGGAGTCCGGTGGTGGGCTCGTCGAACACGTAGGTGACGTCGCTGAGCGGGGAGCCGAGGTGGCGGACCATCTTCACCCGCTGGGCCTCGCCGCCGGAGAGGGTGGCGGAGGTGCGGTCGAGGCTGAGGTAGCCGAGGCCGATCTCCACGAGCGAGTCGAGGAGCCCGCCGAGGTTCACCAGCAGCGGGGCGACGGAGGGCGCGTCGAGGCCGCGGACGAACCGGGCGAGGTCGCTGATCTGCATGGCCGAGCACTCGGCGATGTTGCGTCCGTCGATCCGGGAGGCCAGCGCCGCCCGGTTGAGGCGGGCGCCCCCGCACTCGGGGCACTCGGCGAAGACGACGGCCCGGTCCACGTAGGCCCGGATGTGGGACTGCATCGCTTCGCGGTCCTTGGACAGGAACGAGCGCTGGATGCGGGGGACCAGGCCCTCGTAGGTGAGGTTGCTGGTGTCGACCTTCACCTTGGTGGTCGGCTTGTGCAGCAGGTCGTGCAGCTCGGTGTCGGTGAAGTCCGCGACCTTCTTCGCCGGGTCGTAGAAGCCGGAGCTGGTCATGACCTTCCACGGCCAGGAGTCGACGGCGTAACCGGGGACGAGGATGGCGCCCTCGTTGAGGGAGAGCGAGCGGTCCACCACCTGGTCGACGTCGATCTCGGAGGTCCGGCCCAGGCCCTCGCAGCGGGGGCACATGCCCTCGGAGCCGTTGAAGCTGAAGAACTGCGCCGTGCCCGCGTAGGGCTGGCCGAGCCGGCTGAAGACGATCCGCAGCATGGTGTACGCATCGGTCGCGGTGCCCACCGTGGAGCGGGAGTTGGCGCCCATGCGTTCCTGGTCGACGACGATCGCGGCGCTCAGGTTGCGAAGTCCGTCCACGTCGGGGCGGCCGACGGAGGGCATGAAGGACTGGACGAAGCTGGTGTACGTCTCGTTGAACAGCCGCTGCGACTCGGCGGCGATCGTGCCGAAGACGAGCGAGGACTTGCCGGAGCCGGAGACGCCGGTGAAGACGCTCAGCCGGCGCTTGGGGATGTCCACGGAGACGTCGCGCAGGTTGTTCTCGCGGGCGCCGCGCACCTCGATCAGGTGGTGGGCGTCCGCGGCGGCGACCGGGCCGGGCGGCTCGGGGAGGGGCGGGGTGCTGCGGTGCGGTGCGGTCGGCTGGTCGTCGGCCTCGGCGGGCATGACTCTCCTCGGGCGCCTGGTGCGTGCGGGCACGGAGTGCCCGGGTACTCTACTCCGTACAGGATACACAGTATTGAATACGATGTACGCAGATGGTGTGCGGGTGGGAGGGGCCGGATGTCGATGACCGGGCGGAGCGGTGGACGGGCGGCGGACACCACCCGCACGATGCGGCTGCTGTGGCGCGAGCCCGGCGCGGAACGCACCGGGCGGGGCCCCAAACAGGGGCTGAGCGTGGACGAGGTGGTCAGCTCGGCGGTCGCGCTCGCCGACGCGGACGGCATCGAAGCCGTCACCATGCGCCGGGTCGCCGAACGCCTCGGGGTCACTCCCATGTCCCTCTACACCTACGTGCCCGGCAAGGCGGAACTGCTGACGCTCATGCTGGACTGGGCGTACCTGCGGATGCCCCGCACCGACCCGGGCCCCGGGGCGCCCTGGCGCGAACGGGTCACCGCCGTCGCGGACGACAACCGCGCCCTGTTCCTGCACCATCCGTGGATCGCCGGGCAGGCCACCGTGCGCCCCGTGCTCGGGCCCGGGGTGCTGGGCAAGTACGAACACGAACTGCGCGCCTTCGAGGGCATCGGACTCGGCGACGTGGAGACGGACTGCGCACTGAGCCACCTCCTGGGCTTCGTGGAGTCCGTCGCCCGCGGCTCCCTCCAGGCCCGGAGCATCCCCCGGGACACCGGCCAGAGCGACGACGAGTGGTGGGCCGCCCACGCGCCCCTGTTGGAGGAGGTGCTGGACGCCGAACGCTTCCCGCTCGCCTCCCGGGTGGGCAGCGCCGCGGCCCACGCCTACCGGGGCGTGTACTCGGCCGAACACGCCTACGCGTTCGGACTGCGGTGCGTGCTGGACGGGTTCGCCGCCCTGGTGGAAACGGGACCGGAGACGGGGCCGGAGCCGGTCCTGCCCTGACCCGGCCGGCGTCACCCGGACGGCCTTCGCGGGCTGCGCCCCGGGCCACCGCGACGGAGTGTGGGGGTGGTTCCTTCCCCGGACGGTGCGAGGTGGACGCGTGAGCGCGATGGACGTACCGGAAGACCGGCCGCACGGCCTCACGCACGAGCAGCGGGACGAGCAGCAGGAGCAAGAGCGGGCGGCGCGGGCGGCCCGCGGCACCGCGAACCCCACCCTCACCTGGGTGACCCTCGCCTTGATGACCACCGCATCGGTCGCCAGTCTGCGGGCCGCGCCGACCATGGCCGTCTACGGTCTCGCCTGCGTGTTCCTGTACATCGTGCCGGCGATCGTCTTCCTGTTGCCGACCTCGCTGGTGTCCGCCGAACTCGCCTCCGGCTGGAGCGGCGGCGTCTACCGCTGGGTCAGCGAGGGCCTGTCGAAGCCGCTCGGCTTCCTCGCCGTCTGGTGCCAGTTCGCGATGACGATCTTCTACTACCCCAGCCTGCTGGCCTTCGTCGCGAGCACGATCGCGTACATCATCGATCCGGCGCTGGCCGCCAACGGCCTCTACACCGCCATCGTGATCATGGTCCTGTACTGGACGGGCGTCTGGGTCTCCGCGCGGGGCACCGGCACGCTCGCCGGGCTGTCCTCCTGGGGGCTGATCATCGGCACCCTGGTGCCGGGCACCCTGCTGGTCGTCCTCGGACTCGTCTTCCTCGGCCAGGGCAACCCGTCCGCCGCGCCGATGGACGCCGCCAACCTGCTGCCCCAGTGGGCCGGGCTCGCCAGCCTGGTCCTGATCGTCAACAACTTCCTCAGCTACTCCGGCATGGAGATGAACGCCGTCCACGTCTCCTCGCTGAAGGACCCGCCGCGGGAGTTCCCCAAGACGATGTTCCTGGCGATGGGGTTGGTGCTGCTGATCTTCATCCTGCCCGCGCTGGCCATCAGCTGGGTCGTCCCCGCCGACCAACTCAGCCTCACCGCCGGGGTCATGCAGGCGTTCGACGCCTTCTTCTCCTACTTCCACATCGGCTGGCTCACCCCCGTGGCGGCCGTCGCGCTCATCGCGGCGTCCCTCGGCGGGATGCTCGCCTGGCTCGCCGGGCCGTCCAAGGGCCTGCTGCTCATCTCCCGCGAGGAGGGCTACCTGCCGCCCTTCCTCCAGCGGCTCAACAAGCACGGCATCCAGCAGAACATCCTGGTCACCCAGGGGGTCGTCACCACCGCCATCGCCCTGATGTACGCCTTCATCCCGAACGTCTCCAGCGTCTACTGGATCTTCTCGGTGATCACCACGCAGGTGTACCTGATCGTCTACCTGCTGATGTTCGTCGCCGCGGTGCGACTGCGCCGGACCCAGCCCGACCATCCGCGCGGGTTCCGCGCCCCCGCGCTGCCGCTGCTGTGCGGGGTCGGACTGCTCGCCTCGCTCGCCGCGCTCGCCATCGGGTTCGTGCCTCCCTCGCAGTTCGGCGGCGGCAGCGTGTGGGTGTACGTGGGGATCGTCGGCGGCGGGCTCCTCGTCCTCGGACTGGTGATCCCGGTGGCCTTCCTGGTCTTCCGCCGGCCCGGTTGGCGCAGCACCGTGCCCGATGCCGGTTCCGATGCCGGCTCCGGTGAAGGGAGGAGCGCCTCGTGAGCCCCACCCGTTTCGCCGCCCAGCACAAGTGGGTCTACCTCGGCGCGATCGTGCTGCTCGTCGCCCTGGCGGTCGTCGGGATCATCCAGTACGAGGCGGTGCGCAGCAGCAGCGAGGCCACCAAGAAGGCGAACCAACTCGCCGACCTGCTGGAGGCCGACGGCTTCCGCCGTCCCGACCCCGCGGCCGTCGCCCGCACCCTCGGCACCGACGGCGGCCCCGTCTGCGAGGACCCCGACTCCGCCCTCAAGTCCGCGCAGTGGAAGGTCAACCTCTCCAACGGCACCACCGGCCCCGGGCAGCGTCCGGTGATCTCCGACCGCCAGGTCGTCGAGGCCGAGGCGATCGTGCTCGGCGTCTACTGCCCCGACCGACTGAAGGAGATCCAGGACCGCATCGACGACCTGAAGACCTCCGACACGGTACGGCGGTGACCCGATGACCCACGCAGCCACGGACCCCGACGGGCTCGGCGCGGCGATCGCCGACCTGATGCCCCGCGCCCGCGCCGACCTCGCCGAACTCGTCGCCATCCGCTCCGTCGCCGACCCCCGCCAGTACCCGCCCGAGGAGTGCGAACGGGCCGCCCGCTGGGTCGCCGACGCCTTCACCGACGCCGGGCTGCACGACGTCCACCTCGCCCTGACGTCGGACGGCAGCCACGCCGTACTCGGCCACCGGCCCGCCCCGCCCGGCGCCCCGACCGTGCTGCTCTACTGCCACTACGACGTGCAACCGCCGCTGGGCGAGGACGCGTGGCACTCCCCGCCGTTCACCCTCACCGAACGCGACGGCCGCTGGTACGGGCGCGGCGCCGCCGACTGCAAGGGCAACGTCGTCATGCACCTCACCGCCCTGCGCGCGCTCGGGGCGGACGCCATCCCGGTGGGCCTCAAGTTCGTCGCCGAGGGGTCCGAGGAGCAGGGCACCGGCGGCCTGGAAGCGTACGTAGCCGCCCACCCCGAGGAGTTCCTCGCCGACGCGCTCCTCGTCTGCGACACCGGGAACGCCGCCGTGGGCGTCCCCACCGCCACCACCTCGCTGCGCGGCCTCGCCGACCTGGTGGTCACCGTCCGCACCCTGGACGGCGAGGTGCACTCCGGCATGTTCGGCGGCCCCGCCACCGATGCGCTCGGCGCCCTCGTCCAGGCCCTCGCCTCGCTGCGCGACCCGCACGACGGCGGCACCCGGATCGACGGGCTCCCCGCGGACGGCACCTGGACGGGCGCCGGGTACGACGAGGAGCAGTTCCGCCGGGACGCCGGGGTCCTCGACGGGGTCCGCCTCACCGGGTCCGGCACCGTCGCCGACCGGCTGTGGGCCCGGCCCGCCGTCACCGTCCTCGGCATCGACTGCCCGCCCGTCGTCGGCTCCTCCGCCGCGGTGCCCGCGACCGCCCGGGCCCGGGTCAGCCTGCGGGTGCCGCCCGGCATCCATCCCGACACCGCCCGCGACGCCCTCACCGCGCACCTGGAGCGGGCCGTCCCGTGGGGCGCCCGGGTGACCGTCCAGGCGGAGAGCGGCGGCGCCCCCTTCCAGGCCGCCACCGACGGACCGGCGTACGCGGCGCTCGACCGGGCGATGACCGAGGTCTACGGCCGTCCCATGGAGTTCCTGGGCCAGGGCGGCTCCATCCCGCTGTGCAACGTCCTCGCCCGGACGTATCCCCGCGCGGAGATCGTCCTCATGGGCGTCGAGGAGCCGCAGTGCCTCATCCACGCCCCCAACGAGAGCGTGGACCCCTCCGAGATCCAGCACATGGCGGAGGTGGAGGCCCGCTTCCTGCGCCACTACGCGACAGCGGCCCGGCGCCGGACGTGAGCGGACCCCCGCACACCACGCCCGTACTCCCCGCGCTGGCGTGGCACGGGGACGCGGCGGTGCGCGGGGTCCTGTACGCGCTGCCGGGCGGCCTCGTCGCCGCGTTCGACGACCCGGAACGGGGGCTCGCCCTCACCCTCGGCGGGCTCCCCGCGGTCGCCCTGGTGCTGCCGGCCACCCGGCGCCACCGGGCGCTGATCGTGCTGGTCGGCTGCGCCGCCGGGGTGTCCGTCGTCTGCGGATCGCTGCTGGTGCACCGGGACTGGTTGGCCGTCACCGGGGTGTTCGTGCTCGCGGTGGGCGCCGCGCTGCTCGCGGCCCGGCGGGCGGGCGGGGTCCTGGCGATGGCGCTGTGCGTGCCGCTGCTCGGCGTCGGCTTCAGCTACCCGGAGGTGTCCGGGGCGTTGGCCGTCGGCGCGTTGATCGCCGTGGGCTCGGCCTACGCCTGGCTGGTCTCCCTGGCCTGGCCGCAGCGCCCGCTGCCCGGCCGGCACCCGAGCCTGCCGCTCGATCGGGACGAGGCCCTGGGTTACGGACTGCGGCTCGGTGCGGCGGGGGCGGCGGCCACCGTCGTCGGACTCGCGCTCGCGCCCACGCACCCCGGCTGGCCGGTGGTCGCGGCCCTGATGGTGATGCGGCCCCGCCCGGAGATGGTCCGCCGCCGGGCCGTGGGTCGCACGGTGTCGGTCCTGGTCGGCGGGGTGCTGGCGCTGGCGGTGCTGCGCGGGTCGCCACCGGACGGGGCGTACGGGGTGCTGTGCCTGCTGACCCTCGGCTGTGCGGGCGGGGTGCAGGGCAGCCGGTGGTACGTGCTCGGCGGCTTCACCACCTTCCTGGTGCTGCTGCTCCTGTTCCAGGGGGACCGGGGGGCGGCCGGCGGACGGTTCTGGGAACGGACGGTCGCGACGCTCGCCGGGGTCGGGATCGCGTACCTGGCCGGGACGGTGGGGCGCGGGGACGGTGCCGGGCGGGCCGGTGAGCGGTCGTGACGGGGGGTCGCTCGCGTGACGGTGCGGGTGGTGGGGGCGGGGCGGGTGGTGCGGGTGGTGCGGGCGGGGCCGGGCGTGCCCCGCACCGCGTGCCGGACCCGCTCCGTCGCTGGGCGGCGATCGGCGGCACCGTGCTCGTGCTGGTCACCGTGTACTTCCTGATCCCGGCGCGCGCCTTCGGCCCCGAGCACCCGTTGGTGAGCTGGACGGCCTTCGCGGTGTCCCTCTTCGCGATCGCCTGGCTGATCCTCAAGCACATCCGGGACGTGCTGCTGGAACGCGAGGGCACCCACCCGGCGTTCGCGATCCTGGTGCTGATGTGCGTGACGGTGCTGGTCTTCGCCGTGGCGTACCTGGCGCTGGCGCGGGACCCGGGGGAGTTCGAGGGGCTCTACACCCGGGTGGACGCGCTGTACTTCACGGTGGTGACGCTGGCGACGGTCGGCTTCGGCGACATCACCGCGCACGGCCAGTCGGCCCGGGTGGTGGTGATCCTCCAGATCGTCTACACGTTCGTGTTCCTCACCGCGGCGGCCACCGCGGTGTCGACCCGTATCCGCTCGCAGCTCACGTCCCGCTCGGGCGGGCACCGTGGCGGTCGGCGAGATCACTGATCCGGGCGGCCAGCGCGGTGTCCTTCGCGGTGATGGCGCCGCCCGCGTCATGGGTGTTCAGTCCGAACTCGACGGTGGCGTACAGGATGCGGACGGCGGCGTGGTGGTTCGCCTGGTCCTCGACGGCGGCCACCGCGGCGTACAGGGCGGGCAGGTCGCCGCGGTCGGCGGTGAAGGAGGCGGTCAGCTCGCCGTTGCGCACCGACCAGCCGGGCAGATCGGACAGGGCCGCTTCCAGTTCGGCGGGGGTGAGGGGGGTGCTGGGCATCGGACGGCTCCTCGGCTGTGCGTCGCTCGGTCGGTCGGGGCGGCGCGGGCCGGCCGCCCCTGCTGTTGTACACCTCCGGCCCCTCGGGGAGGTGGACCGCACCGGGCACGGCAGTCGGAGGCAGCCGGAGTGCGTCGAAGGTTGCCGGATGGTGGCATTGTCGGCACACGAACAAACGGGTGACCATGTGCCCCTGGCAGGGCGGGTGTTGCGTCCCCGGTCCCGTCCGATAGCGAAGAGGAGAGCCGCATGGAGTGGGTAGTGGGCGCGGCCGTGTTCGTGGGCGGGCTGGCGATGACGGCGGGCCTGGTGATGATCGTGACCGGCCGGGGCCTGCCCTGGGTGCGCCGACCGGGTTCCCGACCCCGGCTCCACGGCTCGGGCGCCCTGCTCATGGGCATGTCCCTGGTGGTGCACGGCCTCATCGACTTCGACGTGCTGCCGGACGCGTCCTGGGAGGTCCGCTTCATCGGCGGGAACGTCCTGCTGTTCGCGGGGCTCGCGCTGATGGCCGCGAGTCAGCTGCTGCCCGACCGGAACGGTGACCGGAATCGCGACGGGGTCGGTTCGCGCGGCGCCTAGCGACCGTCCGGCCGCACGGGACCCCTCAGATCACCGGGGGGCGGCCCAGGCGGGTCATGCGGGCGACCGTGCGCCAGCGCATGGGGCGACGGGGGCCGCCGTTGGTGCGGACGCCCTCCCAGAAGCCGCCGGCCCAGGCGCGCAGGCCGTCTCCGGAGCGGGTCCGGGCCAGGGTGAGGAGCGTCCAGGTGCCGAGGTAGGCGGGGACGAGCGGGGCGGGCAGGTTGCGCTTGGCCAGCCAGACGCGGTTGCGGGCGGTCATGCGGTAGTAGACGGCGTGTCGGGCGGGGGAGGTCTTGGGGTGTTGCAGCAGCAGCGCGGGCTCGTAGACGATGCGCCAGTCCCCGTCCAACGCCCGCCAGGCCAGGTCGGTCTCCTCGTGCGTGAAGAAGAACTCGTCCGGCCAGACGCCCACTTCGTCCAGCATCCGCATGGACAGCGCGTGACCGCCGCCGAGGAAGGTCGTGACCTCGCCGCCGCGCAGCGGGTCCGAGGCGCGGAGCCGGGGCACGTGCCGGCGCTGGGTCTCCCCGTGTTCGTCGGCGATGCGGAACGCGACGATGCCGAGGCGCGGGTCCTCGCCGTACATCCGGGCGAGGCGGCTGAGGACGCCCGTGTCGACCAGCAGGCCGTCGTCGTCCAGGTCGACCACCACGTCCACGTCGCCCAGGCGCCGCAGTTCCTCGATGGCGACGTTGCGCCCGCCGGACACGCCCAGGTTCTCCGGCAGTTCCACGCCGTGCACGCCGTCCGGCAGCTCCGGCAGCGGGGAACCGTTGCCGACCACGACGATGCGTGTGGCCGCGAGGTCCTGTCGGGCGACCGAGTCCAGGAGGGCCCGCAGCTCGATCGGGCGATTCCCCATGGTGAGGATTGCGATGCCCATGCGCGGGTGACCCATGAGTGAACTCCGTCCGTACGCCGTTCGACCGGGCGATCCTATCGGGGCACCATCGGGACCCCGGCCGGCCGGTACTCCGCTACTCCGCTACTTCGCCGTTCGGCTGCCGCAGGGTGAGGACCATGACGTCGTACAGCGGTGAGTCCGGGAAGGGGAGCTTCTCGCCGGCGTGCCGGTAGCCCCAGCGTTCGTAGAGGGCGCGCAGGCGGGGGCGTTCCCGGCGGACGAGGAGTTGGGCGCGGGACTCCTGCCGGTGCCGGATCAGCTCGTCGTGCATCGAACGGGCGATGCCCTGCCCACGGTGGGGTGCCCGGAGCATGTTCTCGCAGAGGGTGAACGTGTCGCTCTCACGGGCCCGGAACCCGTAGGTGAACCCCACGGCTTCGCCCGCGACCCGGGCCAGTACGCACCCCCACTCCGGTGCGGCGGTGTGCCCGGCGAGCCGTTCTTCGAAGCGCTCCAGGGAGAAGAAGGGGTTGGTGGCGATGTCGTCCGCGTACACCTCGGCGTAGACGTCGAGGAGGGTGCCGCGGATCTCGGGCAGGTGCTCGACCCTGCGGTACTCGGTCGTCGGGCCCTCTTCGGCCATGGGTCATCGCCTCGCCTTCTGCCAGGCGCGGGCGCGTTCGTCGAGGTGTTCGGCCGCGCGTACGCCTCGGCTCCGGAACGTCGTCAGGCGGCTGCGGATGGCGCGGACCTCGTCGGTGACGCGGGCGGAGCGCACGTCGCCGCACAGGTCCAGCGAACGGTGCCACGTGGTGCACGCCTCTTCGAGGTGGCCCTGCGCGGCCTGCGCACGTCCCTGCGCGGCCAGGGTGAGGGCGGTGATCCGCTGCTGATGGGGCATGCCGCCGCGGGTGCGGGCCGAAGCGGCGTAGTGCTTCTCGGCGTTGGCGTGGTCGCCGAGCGCTCGGAACGTCTTCGCGGTGTGGGAGGCCACCGTCGCGTGCGGCGAGCCCCACAGTCGGGCCCAGAACGGCAGGTCGTCCGGCTCGTCGCGGAGGGCGAGTTCATGGGCACTGCGGATCTGGGCGACTGCTTCCTTGGCGCGTCCGGCGACGGCGAGTGCACGGGCGCGGGTCACCACGAACAGTGCTTCCGTGACGGGGGACACCCGGCCGTGGACCCGGGTCAGCGCGGCATCGGCCAACGCCAGGGTGTGCCGCGGCTGCCGTACGTCCATTCCGTTGTGGGCGAGGATGCGCAGGGTCCACGCGCCGTGGAGGTCGTCACCGGCTTCCCTGGTGAGGGCGAGGGCCTGGAGGTAGTAGCGCTGGGCGAGACCGTGTTCCTTCGCGTCGTACGCCTTCCATCCGCACAGATAGGCGACGCAGGCGGCGGTGGACAGCGCGTCGTCCCGGGTGTCCTGCGCGGCGAACGACGCTCGGCACAGGTCCGCCACGTCGCTGCGGAGGTACTGCACGACGGCGGTCCGCCCGTGCTGTCCTCCGTGGCGTTCGTCGATCTCCGTGAACAGGGTGGTCATGTCCCGCACGGCTGCGACCTCCGCGCGCCCGGCCCGGTTGCCGACCGGGCGGTGGGGTGTGCCGTGGGGTCGTTCCCCGCCCATCCCCGCGCCCAACGGCAGGGCCGCCGCCGTGACGCTGTAGGCCGTGTTCGTCAGGAAAGTGCGCCGGTGGATGTCCGCCTCCCCGATGCGTCGCAGTGAGTCGACAGGGTCAGCTGCGATGCAGAGTCCCAGCTCGGAACGCTCCGAAGCTGGTGCGTCGAATCCGAGTTCGCCAGGAGTCACCTGCCTACCCAGTCTCCGTGAGAGAGCTTCGCACAAATATGCGACTGTAAGGGAGTTGGGTTGCGCTCCCTTGGCCCAATGGGCCACTGCGGACCGGTTGGTTCGGAGGCTGTCGCCTGATTCCGCCGCTACGGCGCGCACTGCCGAGGCGAACTGTTCATAGGTCAGATCGGCATCTCTCAGTGCTTGGCGCAGCGCCTCGTTCTGCGGAAGAGAGTGATTCATGGTCCTGTCCACCCATCCTGACCGGGGCGAATAAACACGCTAAACACGCTGGCCCTCGCCGGCGCTAGCAACCCCAGAGTAGTGGCCGATTTACTCACCGCAACGGGGAGTGGCTGACTCTCCGTGTTGAGGCGCCCCGGCGACCGTGCGCGCGGTCCCGGGGCGTGGTCGACCGACAGTTAAGGGAGCCGACGTGGAGCACGGTACAAGCCTGGGCGTCACCGCGGGAGAGGAGCCGGAGGAGCGTCCACCGACGTTGCCTGAGCTGCTGGCGGAATGGGCGCGGGGCCGGGGTCCCGGGGACCGTGCGGCGGTGGGGGCGTTGGTGGCGGACGGCGAGTTGGTGGTGCGGGACCAGGTGCGGCTCGCGTTGGTGGCGAAGGAGAACGGCCTGCTGGGCTGCGACTGGGAGCGGCTGTCGCGGCGGTACTGCTTGATCAGCGAGCTGACGGAGTCGGACGCGGTGTTCCTGGTGTTCGTGCTGGCGTTGGCGAGGCGGTCGCCGGTGCCCTTGTCGCGGGTGGGTGACCTGGGCGAACGCCGGTTGGTGATCGTGTTGCGGGCGTTGGCGGCGTTGGCCGGCTCGCAGACGGTCGCCGTCGGGATGCGTACGTGAGCACCCGCGTCGAGCAGGTGCTGTGCGTGCTCAGCGTCACCGGGCTCCTCGGCACCCTCGCCTACGCCCTGACGCGCCCCTGACGCCACGAAGGAACCCCATGTCACGCCGTGCCCTGCCGTACTGCGACCGCTGTGAACGCCCCATCCGCTGGTGGCAGCGTTGCACGCGACGGCTGCGCTTCTCCCCCTCCGGCCCCGGCAGCACGCTCCACCTGCACCGCCGGTGCGCACCCGAGCCCGTGCCCTGCGCGCCCTGTCTCAAGGCCAAGATCTTCGGCAGTGCCGCGCACGGCTGTCACGGCACGAGCTGGTACCGGTTCGACACACGCACCGGATCGCCGGGGCGGGCGCTCCGGCTCCGCGTCTGGGAGGGGCCCGCCGAGTGCCCCTGCGCCTGCCGTACCCGTGCCGTGCCCACCAGGCTCACCGGCGGGTGAGCCACGGGGCCGGTCGGCGCGCCGGTTCACCAGGGCGGAGACGTTTCGCCGTCCGCGGTGAGGCCGTAGCGCAGCAGCCGACCGGCGTCCGGGTCCTGGGCGCGACGCAACTCCACCAGGTGGGCCAGTGCCTCGCCGTCGCCCGCGTCGGCGGCGGCCCGCAGCAGGCGGTCGGCGTCCTGGACGCGGCCCCGGCGGGCGCGGAGGTGCGCGAGGAGGGAGAACGCCTCCACCCGGCCCGCGTGCGCGGCGTCGCGCGTCAACGCCTCGGCCTCCTCCTGCGCTCCGGTGTCCTCCTTCAGGCGGGCCAGTTCGACCAGTGCCTGCACCTCGCCCAGGGCCGCGGCGTGCCGGTACAGGCGCTCGGCGTCCTCAGGGTGCCCCGCGGACTCCCGCCGCTGCGCCAGTTCGGCGAGGACGAAGCCGCCGCCTTCCGTCGCCAGGCGTTCGGCCCCCTCGCCGTCGCCGCCGTTCTCGCGTCGGAACACGAACTCGTGCAGGGCGCAGCTGTGTCCGGCCCGGGCGGCACGCAGGACGAGTCGTTCGGCGGCGTCCTTGTCGCCGGCCTCTTCGCGCAGCCGCGCCAGCAGCACGAGCGCCCCGGAGTTGGCCGCCCGGTGCGCGGTGTCCGCCAGCCGTTCGGCGCTGCGCGGGTCCCTGCTCTTCTCGCGCAGCCACACCAACTCCATGAGGGCGAAGGTGCTTCCGGCGTCGGCGGCGGAGCAGGCCATGCGTTCGGCCTCTTCGCTGGACCCCGCCTGTTCGCTCAGCAGGGCCAGGTGCGCCCGTGCGTCCGTGCTGCCCAAGCGTGCGGCGGAGCGGTAGAGCGTGAGGGCCCGCTCCACGTCCCCCGCCTTCTCCCGGAGCCGGGCGAGTTCCGTCAGGGCGAACGGGCTGCGCCGGTACGTGGCCTCGCTGAGCAGCCGCTCCGCCCCGTGGGTGTCGCCCGCCCGCTTCTTCAGCCGTGCCAGTTCGGTCAGGGCGAAGGTGCTGGTGTCCGAGGCGAGGGCGAGCAGGCGTTCGGCGCCCTCGCGGTCACCCGCTCCCCGTCGCATCCAGGCCAGTCTGATCAGGGGGCGGACCTTGCCCTTCCACAGGGCCGACTTCGCCAGGCGTTCGGCACCCTCGGGGTCACCGGCCCGTTCCCGCATGCGCACCAGTTCGGAGAGGGCGTAGGTGCTGCCGGTCTGTTCCAGCGCGGCCAGGGCGAGCGTCTGCGCTCCGGCCCGCTCCCCCGCGGACTCCCTGGCCAAGGCCAGCGAGGCGAAGGTCCTGATCGACCCCCGGGAAGCGGCATTGCGCATCAGGCGTTCCACGCCTTCGGTGTCCCCCGATTCCTGACGCATCCGGGTCAGCCGGGTCAGCGGGGTGACGTTCCCCTGGTTGGCCGCCACGTGGGCCAGTTCCTCGGCGCCGCCGCGTTGTCCGGTGATCTCCCGCAGCCGGACCAGCTCCCAGCGGGCCCGCTTGTCGTCCTTGAGGGCCTGCTCGTAGAGGTGCTGTGCCTCCGGGGCGTTGTCCGCGGCCTCCAGGAGCGCCGCCAGGTCGGGGCGCACCAAGGTGTTCCCGGCCTCCAGGGCCTTCCGGTACAGGGCGGCTGCGTACCGCAGGCGTCCGCGGGACTGGGCCGCCCGTGCCAGGGTGGCCGCGTCCTCGGGGCCGTGGCAGTGCAGTGCGGCGGCCTCCCAGAAGGAGGCCGGCGGGCAGGACAGCCGACGGTCCAGGCGGCCCTGCTGTTCGAGGTAGTCGGCGAGCCGGTACGTCGCCTCGCCCCGGTCCGCGTTCCGGGAGGGGACACGGGTGAGGGGGCCGGGGACCCCGTTGCAGGGCGTCGCGCAGTACTCCAGTGCTTCGTCGAGCCAGGAGTCTCCGAGCAGGTCGAGTTCACGGTCGGGGAGGCAGCCCTCGGCGGCCCCCGCGAGCAGGGACAGTGGCAGGGCGGGGCCGTGGCCGAGCCGGCGGTAGTCCATGGCCGCATGGATCAGCGCCTTGGCGCCGCGGGGTGCGCAGCGGTACCGGGTCATCAACTCCGGGACGCCCGCGAGGAACTGGGTGATCTCCCCGCCGGTGGCACCGTCGAGGGCACACGCCAGTCGGGGGTCGTCGGCGGCCTTCCGGTGGGCCTCGCGCAGGTCGGGCCCGGTGAACGCCTTGGGCACCAGCACGTACCGACCGGCTCCGGTGAGGAGCTTGCGCTGTTGTTCGTACGGGTCGTCCGCCCCGCTCGCGGAGGGCACCGTCAGGGGGTGCCAGAACCGCGGCCAGATGGTGGCGAGGACCAGTAGGGGGCCGCGGCGGGCGTCGGTGAGGGCGGTGCGCAGCGCGGCGGTGATCCGTTCGGCGGTGCGGGTGTCCGGGGCGAGCAGGTAGTGCTGGGCCTCGTTGAGCCAGATGACGGTGCGCGGACCGGCCTCGGCGAGCTGTTCGAGGGCGGCTTCGGGGCGGGTCGGATCGTAGGGGTGCCACACGCGCCACCCCGCGGGCAGCCTCCGCAGCGCCTCCCAACAGGCCCGGGTCTTGCCCGTCGAGGACTCCCCGATCAGGGTGACGAGGAGGCTCTCGCCGCCGATCACCCGGTCCACGTACCCGCCGAGCTCCTCGTCGTGTCCCCGGCTCACGTAGACCGGGAGTTCGGGCAGGCTCTCCTGACCGGGGACGTTGATCGCCCGGTGCACCTCCAGGGCGAACGGGTCCAGGTCCGGTACGGTCCGGCCCAGCGGCTGCGCGAGCTGTGCGACGACCCACAGCCGTCGCACCTCCTGCACCACCGGGGACTCGTCCCGGCCCGCCTCCCGGGCGAGCAGCCCGGCGACGGCGACCACGTCCTCCTGTCCCGCGGCGAGTTCCGGGTTGCCGATGATCCGGTGGACCGTGGCCTTCGACGGGCTGCCGCGGAACGAGTCGTCCTTCTCGATCTCGCTCGCGATGTGCTGCACCGGGGGCGTCCCGGCCTCCGCGTAGAGCTGGTACAGGTAGTCCTTCAGGTTCCGCAGCGCGGCCGGTGTCACGCCCATGGGCTGCGGGATGCGCCGCTGACTCCCGTGCCGCGCGCCGCTCCGGTGACCGGTCATCTCAGACATCCTCGCGCATGCGGCCCGGCCCCACTCGGGAACCGTGGGATTCGACGGGGTGCGAGGGGCCGGCGGTGGGCACGGGGCGGGGCGGGGGCGGCACGGGGGTGCCGTGGGGCCGGTTCACGACAGCAGGGCCCTCACTGCTTCGGTGGTGGCCGACCCCGCGACGGCGGACACGAGGCTGCCGATGATGATCCCCATGAGCGTGAGGCGCTCTCGACGGCTCAACGGGCGTCGGGGCATGACTGGTCTCCCGTTCTGGTGCGTCCGGCCGGCGGGAGCCGGTCGGATGTCCACTCTTTCGGACCGCCCTGCGTCCTGGACGAGTTGAGACGAGCCCGCCGGGCCGGGACCGGCCGCTCGGGCCTGCGTACCGGCAACGTGTTCACCGTCGGCGACGGACGTGCAGCCGCGGCCATTCCGGGTCGAGTCCGTGCACCCGCGGTGACCCCCGCGCCCCGCGCACCCCGGCGTGCGGGCGCCGTGCCGGTCAGCGGGCCGCCCCGTCGCGCACCCGCTCGGAACCGGGAGCCCCGGCGGCGCCCTCCTCGGCGGCGGGCACCGTACCCGTCGCCGGAACGCCCCGCAGCAGCGTCCACACCAGTACCGCCGTCACCGCCGCGAACCCCGCGCTGAGCGCCGACGCCGTCTGGAGGCCCGAGGTGAACGCGGACTTCGCGAGCTGCGCCAAGTCCCCCGCGCCCTCGGGGAGTCGAGCCGAGAGGTCCAGCGCCGCGCCCAGCGTGTCGCGGGCCCCGGCGGGAGCGTCGGACGGCATCTCGGCGCGGTACACGGCGGTCGCGACGCTGCCGGTCACCGCGATGCCCAGGGCCAGTCCCAGGTCGTACGCGGTCTGGCCGGTCGCCGCCGCCGCGCCCGCCTTCTCGGGCGGGGCCGCGCCGACCGCCAGCGTGGTGCCGAGGACACTGATCGGGGCCACCCCGAACATGATCACGGCCAGTGCCAGGGAGACCGGTACGACTCCCTCCACGACGCTGGTGACGGCGTAGCCGACCAGCGCCACGGCCAGTCCGGCGAGGATGACGTGGGCCGGGCGGGTGCGTTGGGCGAGGGCGGGGGTCAGTTGGGAACCGGCGACCAGTCCGGCGGCGCCCGGCAGCAGCCACGTCCCGGCCGCCAGCGGGGACAGGCCCGCGACGGACTGGAGGTACTGCGGGACGAGGTACTCGACGCCGTTGAGCGCCGTCATGCCGAGCAGCAGGGTCAACAGGGCGCCGGTGAACGTCCGGTCGCGGAAGAGCCGCAGGTCGAGGAGCGGGTCGGCGAGGCGGTTCTGGCGTCGGACGAACGCGACGGCCAGTGCGGTACCGGCGGTGAGCGCGAGGGCGGGGGACAGGCCGGGTCCGTGCGCCGCCACGTCCTTGACCGCGTAGATCAGGGGGAGCACGGCGAGCAGGAACAGCGCCACGCTCGACAGGTCGAGCCGACCGGGGTCCGGGTCGCGGTACTCGGGCAGCAGCGCCTTCGCCAGCAGCAACACCGGCAGCATCACGGGCACGCCGATCAGGAACACCGAGCCCCACCACCAGTGGTCCAGGAGGACGCCCCCGGCGATCGGCCCGACGGCCAGGCCCACGGACAGCGCGGTGACCCACAGGGCGATCGCCCTGGCACGCTGCCGGGCGTCGGTGAACAGGTGGCTGATCAGCGCCAGCGTGGACGGCAGCACGGCCGCCCCGGCGATGCCGAGCGCCGCGCGGGCCGCGATCAGCGTCCCCGGGTCGGTGGCGTACGCGGCGAGCACGGACGCGGCGACGAACCCGAGGGAGCCGAACAGCAGCAGCCGGCGGCGGCCGATGCGGTCGCCGAGGGTGCCCATGACGACGAGGGTGCCGGCGGTGAGGAAGCCGTAGACGTCGGTGATCCAGAGCAGTTCGCTGCCGCTGGGCGTGAGGTCCGCGGCGAGGTACGGGGTGGCGAGCCAGAGCACGCCCAGGTCGGCGGTCATCAGGGTGACCGGCAGCAGCAGGACCGCGAGGCCCAGCCAGGGGTGGCGGACGGGGCGGGCGGTCCCGGTGGGCGCCGCTTGGGCTCGGGATGTCTCTTCGGAGGTCATGGCTGGAGCTTCGGCCCCACCGTCTCGGGAACGGATCGGATCGTGTTCGGGCCGTGTTCGGGTCCCTGCCGGGTGCGTTCCGGGTGCGTTCCGGGAGCCGTGCGGCCGGACGCGGCCCCGTGAACGCACGCAACGCCGTACGGCGACGAGTGCCGTACGGCGTTGCGTGGGGTAACGGGTGGGGACAGCGGTGCGTCAGAGGTGGGCGATCGCGTCCTGCGCGCCGTCGAGCAGGTGCCGGACGCGGTCCGGGCGGCGGTGTTCCGCCACCCCGGACAGTTCGGCCCCGTGGAGCACCTGGACCCGCGCGTCCTCGATGCCGCAGAACTCCGAGACGCCCACCCGCAGTTGCAGGTCCATGGCCGCGCCGAGCCCGGAGGACTCGTAGTGCTCCCGGGAGCTGCCCGCCAGGCCGAGCCACACCATCCGCTTGCCGGCCAACCGGGGCGTACCGCGTCCGTAGGCGAAACCGTAGTTCCATACGCGGTCGATCCAGCCCTTCAGCACGGCGGGGACGGAGAACCACCAGACGGGGAAGACGACGACGAGGTCGTCCGCGGCGGCGATCCGGTCCATGTGGGCGTGGACCTCGTCGGCGTACCGCTTGTCGCGGTGCTCCCAGTCGGGTTCGTCGACCGGGGTCAGCCGGGGGTCGAAGCGCTCGGCGTACAGGTCGAGCACGTCGACGTGTCCGCCGCGGGACGCGAGCGTGTCCCGCAGTCGGACCGCGGCCTGCGCGGTCAGGGAGTCCGGCCGGGGGTGGGCGAGGACCAGCAGGGTGTGGCGGGGCGCCCCGGGGGCGCGGTCAGAAGCCAAGACCGGACCCGCCGCTCGCGTCGATGTTCTGCCCGGTCACCCAACGGGCGTCGGGCGAGGCGAGGAAGGCGACGACGTCCGCCACGTCGTCCGGCCGGCCCACCCGGTCGAACACCGAGTACGCGGCGGCTGCCGCCTTGGCCGCGGGGTCCGCCAGCCACGGGTGGATGTCGGTCTCGACGGTGCCCGGCGACACCGCGTTCACCGTGATGCCCCGCTCGCCGAGGGTCTTCGCCAGGGTCAGCGTCAGCACGTCGACGGCGCCCTTGGCGGCGGCGTACGCCGTCATGCCGGGGAACGCCACCTTGGTGACGCCGGAGGAGATGTTGACGATCCGGCCGCCGTCGCGCAGTCGGGACAGGCCCTTCTGGACGATGAAGAAGGGGGCCTTGGCGTTGACCGCGAAGACCTGGTCGTAGCTCTCCTCGGTCACGTCGTGGATCGTGCCGGGGCCGGCGATCCCCGCGTTGTTGACGAGTACGTCCACCCCGTCGGCGTGCTCGTCGAACGCGGCCCACAGGGCGTCCGCGTCGCCGGGCACCCCCAGTGCGACGCCGATCGCGAACGCCGAGCCGCCCGCCGCCTCGACGGCCCGCACCGCCTCCTGCGCCGCGGCCCGGTTCGCGCCGTAGTGGACCGCGACCCGGGCGCCCTCGGCGGCCAGCCGTAGGGCGATGGCCCGGCCGATGCCCCGGCTGCCGCCGGTGACCAGCGCGGTCTTGCCGACGAGCCGCCGCCCGGTGACCTGTCCGGCCGCCGCGGTGGGGGTGTGCGCCGTGTCGTTGACGTGCTCCATGGTTGATTCCTCCGGTACTGCGGGGGGCGGGACGTGAGGTGTCCCGTCCGCTGTGGTCACAGAGTGGAGCCCGCCGGTTCGGGTCCGGCTCGGGTCCGGTTCGGGCCCGGCAAGGGGCGGCGCGGAGATCGGCAGGATGACGCCAACCCGGCGCCGCGGCCCGGCAGCACCGCCCGGCGTGCGCCGGGGTTGTGGCAGGGTGCAAGGAAGTGCCGTCTGGCGCCCCCCAAGGGGCGGATGACGAGGCCATGCGGCCATGAGGCAACGGGGTCGCGAAGCAACGGGGAGGGAACGGCGTGAACGGGGTGCACGGCCGGAACACGGTGACGGACGGGGCGCCGGCCCCGCACGTGACGGCGACGGGCGGCGGCATCCGGTTCGCGGTGCTCGGCGAGATCGCCGTGCTGGACGGCGACGGGAACCCCGTCCGCGTACCGGAGTTGAAGGTACGGGCCCTGCTCGCCTCGCTGCTCGCCGCCCATCTGGTCGACCCGGGCCGTCCGGTCGCCGCCCACCGACTCATCGACGACCTGTGGGGCGAGGAGCAGCCGGGCAACCCGCTGCGCGCCCTCCAGGCGAAGGTGTCCCAACTGCGCCGCGTGTTCGACGAGGTGCGGCCGGGCGGACGGGCCCACCTGGCCTCCCGGGCCCCCGGCTACCAACTCCTGGTACCGGAGGGCGCGTTGGACGCCGACCGGTTCCGTGAGCTGGCCCAGCGGGCCCGACAGGTGCCGGACGCCGACGCCCGCGCGGCGCTGCTCGCCGGTGCGCTGGACCTGTGGCGGGGCCCCGCCTTCGCCGACTTCGCCGAGGAGACCTTCGCCAGGACGGCCGTCGCGCGGCTGGAGGAGGACCGGCTCACCCTGGTCGAGGAGCGGTCCGCGGCCCGGCTCGACGCCGGGGACCACCTCGCGCTGGCCACCGAACTCGCCCCCCTCGTCGTGGAACACCCGCTGCGCGAACGGCTCACCGCCGTCCACGTCCGGGCCCTCTACCGGGCCGGGCGGCAGGGCGACGCCCTCACCGCCTACGAGCGGCTGCGCCGCCGGCTCGCCGACGGCCTCGGCGTCGACCCGAGCCCCGAACTGGCCGCCCTGCACGCCGCCGTACTGCGTCAGGACCCCGAACTCAGCGCGCCCCCCGCCGCCGCCCGGGCCGTGGTCGCCCCGCGCACCAACCTGTTCGTACCGCCTGGGGAACTCATCGGGCGGGAGGAGGCCGTCGCGGAGGTGGCGCAGCTGCTGGCCGGGCGGCGGCTGGTCACCCTCACCGGCCCCGGCGGGGTGGGCAAGACCCGCCTGGCGCTGGCCGTCGCCGACCGCGCCCGCGACGGCTTCCCGGACGGCACCTGGCTGGTGGAGCTGGCCCGCGACGGCGAACCGGTCGAGGCGGTCGCCGCGGCGCTCGGCCTGCGGGACGACGGCGTGTGGGGCGTCCAGGAACCCAGCAGCCCGGCGGAGAAGCTCGCCGCCGCGCTCCGCGGGACCAGGACGCTCCTGGTGCTCGACAACTGCGAACACGTGGTGGACGAGGTCGCCGGCCTGGTGGAGACGCTGTTGCGGCGGGCCCCACAGGTCGTGGTCCTGGCCACCAGCCGGGAGTCCCTGGCACTGGCCCCCGAGACGCTGTGGCAGGTGCCGCCGCTCGACCCGGCGGGCGGCGTGGAGCTGTTCGCGGAGCGCGCGACCTCGGCGGCGCCCGGGTTCGTGCTCGACGAATCCAACCGGGCCGCCGCCGAGGCCGTCGTGCGTCGCCTCGACGGCATCCCGCTCGCCCTGGAACTCGCCGCGACCCGGGTCAGGGCGCTCGGTGTCGAGCGGCTGCTCACCGGTCTCGACGACCGGTTCCGGCTGCTCGACGGCGGGCAGCGGGGGGCGCCCGCCCGGCAGCGGACCCTGCGCGCCGTGATCGACTGGAGTTGGGAGCCGCTGGCCGAGGACGAACGGGCCGTGCTGCGCCGGCTCGCCCCGCACCCCGACGGTTACGCGTGGGAGGGCGCCGAGGCGGTCTGCGCGGGCGACGGCGTCGAGCCCGCGGACGTGCGCGGACTGCTGGCCCGGCTGGTGGACCGGTCGCTCGTCCAGGTCAGCGCGGACGGCTCCCGGTACCGGCTGCTGGAGTCCGTCGCCGCCTACGGTCGCGAGCGGCTGGTGGAGGCCGGCGAACTCGACGCGGTGCTCGACCGGCACCTCGCCCGGGACGCGGCCCTCGCCGAGGCCACGGTCCCCGGACTGCGCGACGGGCGCCAGGCCGGGGCGCTGGAACTGCTCGACACCGAGCGGGCCAATCTGCGCTGGGCCCTGGACACGGCCCTGGCCCGCGGTGACGCGGCGCACGCCCTGCGACTGTGCGACGCGCTCGCCTGGTACTGGGTGCTGCGCGGCCGGCTCGGCGAGGCCCGCCGGGCGCTGACCGCCGCCCGGGAACTGCCCGGCGGCGACCCCGCGGCCCGGGCCCGCGCCGCGGTGTGGCTGACCGGTGTGCGGATCATGTCGGGGGACGGGGCCGACCGCGCGGTGCGGATCGCGGCGGCGCTGGCCGAGACCGACGCCCTGGACGGCGGGCCGACCGGGGCGACCGCCGTGCGGGCGCGCTGGTTCCTCGGCCACAGCCTCGCCGGCACGGGCGACCTGACCGCGGCCGAGGCGTTGACCGGGCCCGCGCTGGAAGGATTCCGGGCCCTGGGGGACCGGTGGGGCGAGGCCGCGGCACTGTCCGACCGGTCGGCCCAACGGCTGCTCCGGGGCGACCTGGCGGGCGCTGCGGACGACGCGGTGCGCGGCGCCGGGCTGTTCGCCGCACTGGGGGACGCCTGCGGACAGGTGTGGTCGGTGTACGCGCGGGCCTCGGTCGCCGAGATCCACGGCGACTACGAGGAGGCCCGTGCGGTGCAGGAGGAGGCGCTCGCGACGGCCCGCCGGTTCGGGCTGTCCCCCCTCGCCGTCGACCTGCTCGCCGGCCTGGGCCGGATCGCCCTGCTCCACGGGGACTTCGACACCGCACGGGACCGGCACGGGCAGGCGCTGCGGGAGGCCGTCGCGCTGGACTTCCGCGCCGGGGAGGTCAACGCCCGGTTGGGGCTGGGGCTCGGCGCCCGTCGCGAGGGCGGCCTCGACGAGGCCGAGTGGCAGTTGCGGCAGGTCCTCGACTGGCACTGCGAGGTCGGTCTGGAGGGGGCCAATGCCCTGGTACTCGCCGAGTTGGGGTTCGTCGCGGAGTTGCGGGGCGACGTCCCGGCGGCGCTGCGGCTGCACTGCGAGGGGTACCGGGTGGCGCTCACCACGGGTGATCCGCGGGCGGTCGCCCTGGCCCTGGAGGGCCTGGCCGGCGCCGTCGCCCCCGGCAACCCGGCCGGTGCGGCCCTGCTGTTGGGCTGTGCGGCGGCGGCCCGGGAGTCGACCGGGGCGCCGCTGTCCCGCGCCGAACACGGGGACGTGGACCGGGCGAGCGCGCTGGCCCGCGACGGACTGGGCGAGGCCGGCTTCACGCAGGTGTTCGGCGGGGGCGGCCGGCTCACCCCCGAGGAGGCGGTCCGGGCGGCCGGCGCGGGGTAGCGTCCGGCGCTCGGCGACTCCCGGCGGGGCGCGCCGTGGCACGAGCAGCAGCCGGGCCGTGAGCGACCGCCCCTGTTGCGCAGCGGTGGACCGCGGCGCGGACCCGCGTCGCGAGCGGCCCGATCGGCTCCTGTCCCCGCGACGGGCGGCGGCTCACCGCACCCCCTCGGGGCTGACGGGCCCCCGCTCCCGGTCCCCGGGGGGATCGGCGCGGGCCGCGGGACTGCCGTACACGGCGTACGCCAGCCAGGTGGGGTCGCCGTCCCCGCGGCGCAGGGCGCGCCGGGCGTGCAGGGACGCCTCGCCCAACGGGCGCCCGTGGCCCAGGAAGTGGGTGTAGAAGGCGCGGGCGAAGTCCTGCGCGGCATCGGAGCGCACGGGCCACAGGGTGCCGACGAACGCTCCCGCTCCGGCCCGCAGGAACTGCGGGGCCCAGCCGAGGGTGCTGGCGAACCAGTCGATCTGGCCGGCGCTGCGGCAGGCGTTGAAGAACACCATCGGGCCGGACTCCCGCAGGGTGCCGGCGTGGGTCGCGTACGCCAGGTCCACCGGGTCGAACGGGCCGTCGGCCATCGTCACCACCGAACCCCGTTCCGTGGTGAACGCGTTGTGGCACGCGAAGTGCAGCAGACCGCGGTACCCGTCCTCCACCAGGGCCGCGACCGAGGCGCGGTCGTCCAGGACGCGCGCGCCGGTCGCCGCCGCGTCGAACAGGTGTCGTACCGTCTCGACCTCCCGGGCGGCCTCCGGCGGCGAGCCCGGCGGAACGACGAACGTCACCTGGGGCAGCGCGAGTCGACGCACCCGCTGCTGGCCGAAGGTGCGACGGACCACCGGCAGCCACTCGGCCAGGAACCCCGGGCCCTCGGACGGTCCGTCCAACGGGTACAGCAGCTCCCAGGGGACGAGGTCGTGCTCGCCGAGGACGGTCACCGAGGTGACGCGGTCCGCCTCCGCCCAGAACTGTCGGCGCACCGCCTCCGGCACCGCGGACGCCCACAGTTCGACGCCGAGGTTGCGCAGCCGTCGGGTGCCCGCGGCCCCGTCCGCGCCGCCCGGCCCGGCGTCGGCCGCGGCCTGGCGCAGCTCCCGGTACACGCGCTCGGAGATCAGCCGGGGGTCCCCGCCGAGGGTGCGGAACGACTCCGGCGCGTAGCAGGTCTCGCCGATGAGCTGGAAGCTGTACGAGCCGTCCGCGCCGCGCAGCACCTGGAGCGTGACCTCGCCCGGGTCGAAGGCGACGGTGCCCAGGGCGGCGGTGCGGGGCGGCCCGTCCCGTACGGGCGCTCCGGTGCCCACCGACACCTGGGCGCGCACCTCGCCGAGGAACGTGCCGCGGTGGAAGGCCCGCACGGTCACGGTGCGCAGCCCGGGTGCGGTGGTGCGCAGCCCGAACCTCAGGACGTCGGAGTCGGCGCCCGGTCGGACGGTGACCTCCTGCTGGAGGTCGCCCAGCACGGTGAGCCCGGGGGCGTACACGGTGACCAAGAGCCGGGCCCCCTCGGGCGGCACGGCGAAGGCCCGCAGCGGCACGCCGTCCGTGCGGTCCGGCCCGTCCCGGACGAACTGCACGTGCAGCGGGACGTGGGTGCCGGGCGGGGCCTGGTCGACCAGTTCCACGACCATGCGCCGCGGGTCGGGGGGCGGTGGCTGCGGTTGCGGCTGCGGCACGGTGCGCGGGGAGACGGCCTGTGCGGGGGGACTGCCGTACGGGGTCACCGGGGTCGGGGGGTCCGTGGGCTCCGTGGGGCGGACGATGCCCGTGTTGCTCGTTCCCCCGTGCCAGGTCACGTCGGGTCTGGCGTCCGGCTCGGGGTACGGCGCGGCGTCCCAGGCCGGTTGGGGGCGTGGTGGTCCGCCCGGGGCGGCTCCGGGGCTGCCGGGGGGCGCGGCCCGGTCGCTGGCGAAGTCCATGTCCGCGAGCGCCTCGGGAAGCCGGAACACCGGGATCAGGAGCGGCAGCAACCCTAGGATCAGCAGGTCCTGTTCCCAGCGGGCGCGGGCCGCGGGGACCACCTGTTCGGCGAGCCGCTGTTCGGAGGGCGGGTGCGGGCCGGTGTGCTCCCGTAACGTCGAGCGGGTCCAGCCCTCGCCGTACACCTCGTCCAACCGGGGTGCCGCCTCGGCCATCGCCCGGCGCAGCCGCCCCCGTTCCGCGTGCTCCCGGAGGTATGCGTACGCGTCGTACGCCCGGGCCGCCGCCGGGTTGACGGAGTCCACCGCCTCCACCACCAGGGCGTGCAGATCCGCGTCGTCCACGTGGTCCGGCACGACACCGGACCTGTGCAGCATCCGGACGGCGTCGTCAAAGAGGCGTGCGATGGCCGCGCGGTCCTCGGGCCGCAGGGGCCGACTGCCGCTCACGTGCTCTCCCCCGATCGGGCGTGCTGGGCACGGGACCGTCCCGGGCGTCGGCGCGCGCCGACCACCCGGGGGAACCGACCCCGTACCGAGCGTAGTGCCGGGCGGCACCCCGGCGCAGGGCGACGAGCGGGGTGCCCCGGTGCAACCGTGCCGCCCCGGTGGGCGTCCCCCTGCGTGACGCCCGGGCACCCACATCACGGTCATCGGGATTGTCGTGACTCGGGGTCGATATCCGGCCGTGCTGGATAGGATCGGTACGCAAACGGCGATCGCTGTGCGGGGGTTCGGTTGCTCAGCTGGTCTGGCGAAGACATCCGGGACACGGGCCGTGCCCTGGCCGCGTTCCTCCTGCACGACGGCGTGGAGGAGGTGCGGTTCGCGCCGGACGAACTGGGCCGGATCGCGGTCCCCGCCGTCCTCGCCCTGCGCCGGCGGGTGTTGCGGCGCGCCGGGGCGCAGGGCGCAGCCCTTCCGCCCGGCGACGGCGGGCTGCTGCTGCGCCTGGTGGACGAGGCGCACCGGGCGGACGCGCCTGACCTCGCCGAACTCCTGCTGGGCGCGCTCCGGTTGTGGGACGGCGACGGGCCGGGGCAGCCGCTCACCGGGACGGACGACTTCGAAGGCGTCCTCGCCCGGGTCGCCGCGGCGGCCCTCCAGCCGGGGCCGGACCCGGACGCGCCGCACACCGAGGACGGGGTGCCCGTCCTCGTCGCGCTGGCCCGGGCCGCGCTGGACGCCACCGCGGCCCGGCACGCGCACCGGGTCGCCGGCGCGGTCCGTGACTGGGGCCTCGACGAGGACGAACTCGCGCCGCACCTGGCTTCCTTGGAGGAGCTGCGGACCTGGGCCGCGGAGTTGGTCGACGGTGCGGAGCCGGCCGCCGCCGCGGTGCTCGGCCCGCTGCGGGACGCCGTGGCGGACGCCCTGGACCGCGGGGACGTCGACCGCGCCGAGGAAGCCGTCGAGCGCCTCGCGGAGGAGCACCGGCGGACGGAGGTGACCCGTCGGCTGCGGGAGGCCGGCCGGGTCCTCGGCTCCGCGCCGGACGGCGGTCCGCCGGAGCACGACGAGCCCGGTGACCTGCTGCGGCTGCATCTGCGCACCGCCGGGATGTACGCCTCGGCCGGTGAACTCGACACCGCCGAGCAGTACCTCGACGTCGTCGAACGCGGCCTGGCGTCCCCGCCCGCGCCCGACCCCCAGCCCGCCGCCGGGCCCGCCCCCGCGTCCCCGCCTCCTCCGCCGCCCGCCCCGGAACCCGCGCCCGAGCCCCAGGACCCGGTGCTGCGCGCCGCCGCCCTGCTCGACCGCAGCTCGCCGGGGAAGGGCGCCGCCCTGCGCGAGACGCTCGACCACACCCACCGCTCCCGCCTCTGGCAGGAACTCGCCCTGGACCTGCGGGCGGCCGGCGACGCCCCGGGCGCCGATGCGGTGTTCGCCCTGGGGCGGCCCCCGCTCCCGCCGCCCGGGCACCGCCCGCCGGCCCTGCCGTACGAGGCGCTGCCGCTCGTCCCGCTGCTGGACGACCCGGCGGGCAACGGCCCGGTCGGCGCCTCGCCCGGCGACACCGCCGCCCACTTCGCCCGGGCCGTCGCCGAGGGCTCGCCGGTCGCCCTGGGCTGGGCCGTCGGCTGGTACGTACGGGCCGGGGACCCCGGCGCCGGCCTGGAGCTGTACCGGCGGTACGCCCACGCCCAGTACTTCCGGGCCGCCGCCGTGTGGAACATCGCCTGCGCCTACGCGGCCGTCGGCGACGACGACGCCGCGCTGGCGTCCCTGACCGTGTTCGCCCGGGTCCTGCCCGGCGCGGCTGACCCCGAACAACGGGCCGCCCTGGCGGACTACTGCGCCCGGCTCGGCCACCCCTCGCCGCTGGCCGCCCCCGAGCCCGCGCCGGGCCCGCCGCCCGCCGCCGGCGGACCGCAGGGCGACCCGGGGGACGAACCCGCGCTCGCCGCCCGCGCCAAGGAACTCCACGAAGGCGGTCGCACCGAGGAGGCCGTGCGGCTCCTCGACGAACTGCTCACCGCGAATCCGTCCGCCCCGGCCGCGTACCTGCTGATGCGCATCCACCGGGAGCGCGGTGACCTGGCGTCCGCCCGTGCGGTGGTGCGCCGGATCGCCGAGGCCCGCGGCGAGCTGAGCTGGCGCCACCACGTGGAGCTGGCCAGGGTCGCCCTCGACCGCCGCTGCACCGACCTGGAGGTGGCCGGCGAACAACTCGCCCAGGCCCGGGCGGGCGGCGCCGGACCGCTGTGGACCCAGCCGTTGGAGGAGCGCCTCGCCCGGGCCTCCGAGCGGGGGCCCGCCGAGTTCGCCGCACCGACCCCGACCGCGGGCGGCCCGGCGCGCTACGGGCCGCGCTCCACGGAACCGGGAGTCGCGCAGGCACTCCTGGAGGGACGGCTCCCGGAACTCCTCGAAGAGGCCCGCTCCGGCACCCCGCGCCCCGGCCGCGACCTCGGCACGGTCTTCGCGCACCTGCGGACCATGCAGCTGAGCGTGCCGCCGCCGGGCACCCTGAACCTCGTCATCAAGGCCGTCATGGAGGTCCGCGACGACTTCGCGGCCCGCGACCTGGCGACCTGGCTGATGGACAACCGGTACTGGGACGAGGCCGTGGAGGTCCTCCAGAGCTGTGTGCTGTGGATCTCCCCGGAGCGGCTGCCGCGCGTACTGCACCTGCGGGACCGGGCCGCGCGGGCCGGCGGCATCCTGGAGGAACTCAACCCGCCCTGCCCGCCGGTGCGGGAGGACGCGGGCAGCCCGGTGCGCGCCGACCGCCACGACATCCAGCCGCACATGTCGCTGATCGTGGAACCGGAAGCCTCGCTCGTCGCCGTCTGGCGGGCCCAGAACCCGCCCACCACGGCCACCCCCAACGACAAGGCCGACCTGTGGATCGACGCCGTGCACGCCCACCCGGTCTGCCTCGGCAACGCCCTCGGCCAACTGATCATCGCCGGGCGCCCCGAGGACGCGCTGCGGCTGCACAGCACCTACGCCGACGACCTGTGGCTCACCGCGGGCGCCGCCTGGAACCTGGGCTGCGCCTACGCGGCGACGGGTCGGCTCACCGCCGCCGCCGACACGTACCTCTACCAGACCCGGGTCACCAACCGGCCGTTCACCGCCCGGCAACAGCAGGAACTCAGGGCCCTGTTCGACGCGCTCGGCCGGTCCGTGCCGCGGCCCGCGCTGCGGTCCGCGCCCGTGGTGCGGCGGGCCGCCCCCGGGATCGCGGTACCCCGCCCGCCGCGGGCCGCCCTGCACGTCACCGAGGCCGAGTCGACGGCCGCCCGGCTGGTCGCCCAGTGCCGCAACGAGCCGACCACCCACCACTTCCGGCTCGCCGCCGACGCGGTCCGCAAGGCGATCCGCCTCGACCGCGCGCACCAGGACCGGCACGCGGCGACCCTCCGCGAACTGTTCACCCTGCAACCGCCCGAGCCGGCCACCGCCGCCGCCCTGGTGATGGTCCTGGAGACCGCGGGACTCACCGCCGAGGCGTGGGCCCTGCTCGCCCGCTGGATCGACGACACCGCGGCCCACCCCGAACTGCTGGGCCCGGCGGTGCGCATCGCCCGCAAGGTCGGCATGGTCCGCCAGGTCCGGGACACCCTGCTGCGGCACCTGCGCCCCGAGGTCGGCTTCGAGCACTACCTGACCCTGGCGAAGGCCGCCCACGAGCTGAAGGACACCGCCGGGCGGGCCCGGTACGCGCAACAGGCCCTGGCCCGCAACCCGAGCTGCGCCGAGGCCGCCTACCTCCTCGGCCCGCAGAGCAAGCGGGCGAAACGGGCGGTGCAGGCCGCCCCGGGAACCGTGACGCTGGACGCGTCGACCCCGCGCGCGGAGGCCGTCGCCCTGCTCACCGACGCCTACCGCAGCACGGTGGGCTTCCTCGACCGGTACGCCCTCACCCGCTACCGGCCCACCCCCGGCCGCACCGCGCTGCTGACCGCCCTGCGCGAGCACAAGCGGGCCCGGCTGGGGCGGCGGGCCGCGCCGGACGAACTGCTCGCGGACGCCGCCGACATGATCGCCGCCGCGGAGGCCGAGGACTGGGAGAGCGCCGCCGCCCACGCCCGGGAACTGGTCGCCGAGCGGCCCTGGCACGCGGGCATCGCCAACGCCGCCGCGATGTGCCTGATCCGGCTGCGCGACCTGCCGGAGCTGTCCGCCACCGAGAAGGAGCAGGTCGACGGGGAGATCCGCGGACTGTCCGAGATGGCGGGCACCCTCCAGGTCCGGCTGGAGATCCTGGTGCAACTCGCCTACGCCCGGGCCCGGTACGGCGAGGCCGACGCCCTGCTGACCGGGGCGCCCCGCTGGTGGCACAACGAGGACGACATCTGGGCCCAGGCCGGACTACGGGCCGGCACCGAGATGTGCGGACGGCCCGTCGAGGCGGCGGAACTGCTCCTGGAGTACGGCAGGCTGTGCCCCGGCCCGCCGGGGAAACGGGCCGCGGCGGTCGCCGTGGTCCTCGCCGACCGGGGCGGCGCCCCGGAGCTGACCGATGCCGCGCTCGCCGTCTACCGGCGGGCCGTCGAAGGGGAGACCGCACCGGAACGACTCGTCACCGAAGCGCTCGCCGCGGACCTCCCGGAAGTCCTCAACTCGGTGGGCGCCCCGGTGCTGCCGGCCGCGCAGATCGACCGGATCGCCGCCCACCTGAAGGGCGACCCGTTCCGGCTGCTGTCCTTCATGCGCCGCACCAGCCACCACAGCCGGCAGAAGGGCCCGGAGCAACGCCGCGAACTGGTCGCCCGCCGCCTCCACCTGTTCGACGTGTACGTGGCGGCCGGCCGCATCGGCGCCGGCGTCGTCCGGCTGCGGGAGGCCGCGGACCACGGGGCGAGCAAGGCGCAGGTCACGGCGCCGCTCCAGCAGCTGTGCGCCCGGCACGGGGAACCCGACCCGTCCGGTCGGGCCCGTCACCTGCTCGTCCAGCGGGACGCCCCCACCGAGCGGCGCCCCGCGCCCCGGGCCGCCGCGGACCTCGCCCACGAGGTCAAGGACACCCCCCTCGACGTCGAACTGCCCGACCGCGTCGCCCGTTTCACCCGGGTGCTGGCCGCCGGGGTCGACCCGCTGACCGGGGTGGTGGTGCAGCGGCTCGCCGGCTGCTGGGACCGACTGACCCGACTCGTCCTGGCGACCGCCCGGCTGGCCCCCGCCCCCGACGACGCCCCGACGGCCGCGGGCTCCGGCGCCGACCCCGCCTCCGTCACCGGACTGATCGCCCGCACCGCCGCCGCCCTCGCCGAGAGCCACCACCTCGCCGAGGACCTGCTGCTGCGCGAAAGCCCCTACCTGGACTGCGTGGTCACCGTCCAGACGGGATTGCGCGCGCACTGGCAGCGCACCGCGAAACAGCAGTTGCAGCAGGGCGCCCCCGTGCTGGCGAAGCCCCGGGCCACCCGCATCGGGGACGGGCCCGTGGAGGTCGTGTTCGAACTGCGCACCGGACAGCAGCAGCCGCAGACCGCCGCCGTCAGCTGCGCCGGCGCGACCCAGGACTGGGAGAGCCACGGACTGATCGCCCAGGACGCCAAGAAGGGGTCCCTGGTCGTCGAGGCGCCGCCGCCGACCGCCGCGGGCGCCGTGGAACGGGTGGCCCTGGTGCTGCGCTGGCAGTTCCCCGACCAGGGCTGGTCGGAACCGGTCCGCTACGAGGTCGAGGTGGAGTTCCTGGAGCGGCGGGACACGCTCCGGCAGCGGTTCACCCCGAAGATCTGCACCGGCAAGGAGATGTTCGTGGGCCGCCAGCGGGAGAAGGAGGAGATCCGCGGCAGGTTCGCGAACGCCGCGCACGCCCCGGTCGGCCCGCTGCTGATCACCGGCTCCCGGCGGGCCGGCAAGACCTCCCTCATCGAGGACCTGCGCCGGCTGCACAACCCCACCACCGGTGCGCTCCTTGAGCCCGCCGACTGGCCGGTGCCCCGACTGTTCCCGGTGCTGGTCAGCGGACAGTCCGCGGCCCACCCGGTGCGCAACGTCCTGCCGTTGATCGCCGCGGACGCCGAGTACCAGCTCAGCCGCCTCTACCCGCACCGGGGCCTCGCCCGGGCACTGGAACTCTCCCAGTGGACGGGCGCCCAAGCGGGCCTCGTCACGGTGTTCGCCGCCTGGTGGGAACAGGTGCGCCGGGAGGTGTGGCCCGAAGAACGGGTCAAACCCCTGGTCATCATCGACGAGTGCCAGGAACTGTTGCGCGGCTACAAGGACGACAACGAGGCGAAGCGCCAGGCCACCGGGGCGCTGCGGGACCTCAGCCAGCGCGGGGAGATCGCCCTGCTGTTCAGCGGCTCGTGCACCTACGCGCAGATGCAGGAGCTGCTGAAGGGCACCCCCATCGGCACCGACATGCCCCGCCCGCTGCCCATCGGGCTGTTGGACTCGATGGCGGCCATGCAGGTCATCCACCAGGGCTTCCACGACGACCGGGACGGCTTCGGCGTCGAGGTGCTGGACCGGTCGGCGATCACCGCGTACGAGGCCACCCTCGGCCACCCCTACCACCTGCACCTCCTCGGCGAGGCCCTGGCGGAACTCCTGGGGGACCGGGGACGACGGGTGGTCGACCCGGGGCTGGTCGAGGAGGCGGTGCGCGGGGTCGTCACCGGCGAGGGAGCCGTGACCGGGCTGCTCGACCAGTACGACGCGCAGGAGAAGGTGCCGCCGCTGCTGTTCGAGGTCGCCGACCGGCTCCAGGACAGCCGCCACGAGGGCGACGTCAAGGCGGGCTGGAGCAACGCCAAGGTCGACGAGCTCACCGACTACATCGACCTGGGGCTGCTGCGCCGCAAGGACGCCAGCCTCGCCTGGGTCAACCCCATCGTGGAGCGCTGGTTCGACGGGGGCCGCCACCAGGAGTCCGTGGAGCAGGACCCACAGCGGGCGATGCTGGAACGGGAGGCCCTCCAGGTCCTCGGCACGGACCAGCGCGGCGGCCACCCCGTCGCCCGGGTCCGGGACGCGCACGGACAGAAGTACCGGGGAACGTTCCTGCGCGAGGGCGACCCGGGGGCCACCGTCGACCGGTTCGCCGATGCCGCGCGGACGGTCACCGCGCTGCCCCGGCACTGGCGGGCCTGCGGACGGTGGCTGCTCCAGGAGGACGTCGGCGGCCGGACCTTCGACCGCTTCCTCAACCCCGACGAGCCCGTGGCCCCCGAGCAGGCAGTCCGCTGGATCGTCGACGCCTGCGAGGCACTGGACGCGGTGCACCGCGGCTGGGGCATCCCGCACGGCGACGTCCACCCCGACCACCTGGCCCTCGTCGACGGCGAGGTGCGGATCACCGGCTGGGGCCACAGCGGCGCCCCCGACCCGGCCCGCCCGGGCGAGGTCCCCCACACCTGGGACTCCGTCTACTACGGTCCCCAGTGCGAACCGGGCGCCCCCCGCACCCCCCAGCACGACACCGTGGCGCTGGCCGCGCTGCTCCACCAACTCCTGGAGCCGGAACGGCGGCTGCCCTGGACGACCGACCCCGCGGCCCCCGACTTCGCGACGAAGGTGCTGGTCCGCGGCGAGGTCGGCATGGTGCTCTTCGCGGTGCTCCAGGAGCCCCGCACCCCCTGGATCACCACTCCGGGGGCCCTCGCGGAGAAGCTGCGCGGCGCCCTGCCCGCACCTCCGGACCCGGCGGCGCCCGCGGGCACGGTCACCGTCATCAACCAGAACAGCGCCACCAGCCGCGCCGAGCAGCGCCGTGCCCGGTACACCGGGCCGGTGGGCGCCGTGACGGGCGACGGCGCCCGGATCGACGTCGGCTCCGTCGGCGACCCCGGCCCGCCCGCCGACCCCGAGACCCCATCCGATCCCTGACCCACCCGTGCAGCACCCACCCTCCAGGAGGCACCACCCATGGCAGACGTACGGAACACCTTCCAGGGCCCCGTCGGCAGCGTGTCCGGCGACGGCGCGAAGGTGAACATCGGCAACGTCGGCGACGGCACGGGCACCGTCAACGACGGCACCGCCCCCGCCGCCGCGGACTCCCCGACCCTGCTCGCCCTGATCGAGCAGCTGCGCACCGAGATCGCCGAGGTCCGGGCCCAGCTGCCCGAGCGGGACGCAACGGAACTCGACGCGGCGGTGGCCGAGTTGGCGGAGGAGGCAGGCCAGGAGGAGCCCCAGCAGAGCCGGCTGCGCCGCTTCGCCCGCAACGTCCGCGACATCCTCGCCGACGCGGGCGAAACGCTCGCCCCGTTCGGCACGGCGGTCGGCATCTACACCGCGCTGGGCGGCTGACCCCGGTCACGCCCCCCGGGTCAGGGCAGCACCACCGCACCCAACGGGCGCTGTCCGCCGGGCAGCCAGCGGGTCTCGCCCCGCGCCAGGTCCACGACGGTGACCCCGTCCCGGTACCCGGCGCGGGTGAACCCCGCGGTGACGTAGGCGGTGCGCCCGTCCCGTGACACCGTCACGTCCTCGTGGGGCCCGTCGAGCGGGACGAGCCGTTCGGTGCCGTCCGGCGCGCGGATCGTCAGCGAAGGCCCGCCCGTCGCCTCGCCCACCGGACCGGTGCCCACCACGAGCAGCGTCCCGTCGGCGGTGAGGGCGGCGCCGTGCTGGTGGGTGTCGGCGGTCATCCGCTCGACGGTGACCCGCCCGGTCCGGGGGTCGAGCACCGCGAGCCGTTCGCCCTCGAAGGGCAGCAGCAGCCGCCCGTCGTCCCGGACCGCCGCGTAGTGCGGCTTCAGCCAGGAGCCGAGGCCGCCCTCGGTGCCGTAGGGCGCGACCTCGAAGCGGCGGGTCGTCAGGGTGTCGGTGCGCACGGCGGTCACGTCGAACGAGTCGTGGTTGGTCGCGTACACCGCGGAGCCGTCCCGGGCCACGTCCACGTCGAAGGGCCGACGACCCACCGGCACCACGTCGGTGACCTCGCGCTCCGCAGTGTCGATCACCTCCAGGACCCCCGGTCCGTCGGGCACGTTGACCCCGACGTACAGCCGCCGCCCGTCCGGGGCCAGGGCGATGCCCATGCCGCCCCCGCGGTACTCGCCGTCCGTCACCGGTCCGGTCGGGGTGCGGTACGGGATGCGGCCGAGGTTCTTGCGGGTCCGGGTGTCGACGACCGCGACGCCCTCGGCGGTGGCGACCCAGGCCCGGCCGTCCGCCCCGAGCGCGATCCCGTACGGGGCGGTGCCCACCCGGACGGAGGCGAAGGGTCCGTCCTCGGGGTGCAGGAAGGTGACGGTGTCCGCTCCGAAGTCCGCGACGAGCAGGGTTCCGCCCGGGGTGACGACCCCGGGCGCGGAATCGCTCGGCGCGGGGCCGTTCGCGGCGACCGGTGCCTCGGAGGCCGTGGGGTGGGAGGGGGCAGCCCCGCCGTCCGCCGCCTGGGCGCAGCCGCCGAGCAGCGCGGCGACCGCCAGCGCTGCCACCGTCGTGTACCTGGCGCGCATCGTTCGCTCCTGTCGTGGGTCGTGGCTCGTGGGTGCCACTTCCCACCCTGCCTTCCGGGTCGGGCCCCCGGATCGGCGGCCCGGCCCCCGAAGGCCCACTGCTCGGTGGACCCGGGTGTCGACCGATCGGCTGATGCTTTGCGCAGCGGTGCGTGTCCCGGGGGCGTGCGTTGTCCTTGTGCGGGTGCGTCGTGGTCACCCGCGCAGTTCCCCGCGCCCCCTTGGGTACGCCCCGCTGGGCCGGTGCGCTCCTGCGCGGTGCGCCGTGGTCATCCGCGCAGTTCCTCGCGCCCCTTTGGGTACGTCCCGGTGGGCCGGTGCGGTGCTGTGCGGTGCGTCGTGGTTGCTCGCGCAGTTCCTCGCGCCCCCTTGGGTACGTCCCACTGGGTCGGTGCGGTCCTGCGCGGTGCGTCGTGGTTGCCCGCGCAGTTCCTCGCGCCCCTTTGGGTACGTCCCACTGGGTCGGTGTGGTCCTGCGCGGTGCGTCGTGGTCATCCGCGCAGTTCCTCGCGCCCCTGAGGTACGTTCCTGCCGGGGTGCGTTGTCCAGCGGGGGTGGGTCGGGCCCCGATAGGGGCGCGGGGAACTGCGCGGGCAACCCCCACGCACCCGCACGGGCCGGAGCGGGCTAACCCACGGGAGTGACGCCCGGCCGATCGGACAGCAGCGCCCAGATGATGAAGACGTCGATGGCGATGACGACGACCGCCCAGATCGGGTAGTAGGGCAGGAACAGGAACTGGGCGACCAGACTCAGCGAGGCCAGCACGATCCCGACCAACCGAGCCCAATTCGCATTGCTGAGCAGACCCCAACCGGTCACCGCCGCGATGACGCCGAGCACGAGCAACACCCAGCCCCAGCCGGTGAGGTTGATGTCGTACACGTACGAGCCCACCCGCTCGTACACGTCGTCCTCGGCGATCGCGGAGATCCCCTGGAGGATCGCCAGCACCCCGTTGCACAGCAGCAGCACCCCGGCGAACAGCACTCCGCCGGCGACCCATCCGCTGTGCGGATCGGGCACGGGGGCCCGCCCGTGGTCCCAGGGAGTGCCCCCGGCGCCCTGCGGTCGGCCCGCGTCTCCCGCGGGCGGAGGCGTGTCGTGGCTCATGGGAGACCCTTTCCTCGTGCGGAACCTCGGGTTCCAACGTGGTCCGGGCCGCTGCGCACCGCCACACGGGCGACGCCGATCGGGTGACCCTGCGGCCGGCACCGACACCGGTCGGGACGGCCCCGCACCCGCTTAGGGCCCCGCGAGGAACCCGACCACCGCGAGGGCGAACAGCAGCCCGAGGCCCAGCCCGACCAGTACGCCCGTCGTCGGCCAGGACCAGAGGACCAGGGCGAGCGCCGCCGCCCCCACCAGCCCCCAGCCCAGCGCCACGCGGTACCGCCGCACCCAGGGGCCCACCGGCCCCGACCGGAACCCGGCCCGGTCGGCGAGCCCCCGGGCCGCGCCGATCCCGTCCGCCCACACCTCCCGGACGAACCGGGCCCGCCGTCCGCCCCCGGTGACCCACGCGGCGAAGGCGACGACCACGCCCAGCGCCGCCACCACCCGCACCGACGACCGCAGGAACCGCACCAGCGCGTCGTACACCGACCCGGCGGCGCCCTGCGACACCCGGGCGGGCAGCGCGTCGAGGTAGACCGCGCGGAAGACGGTGAGTCCGACGCCCAGCACCGCCACCGCGAACGCCACGCCCAGCGCCCCGGCGACCAGGGCCCGCCGGCGCCGCCGGGCCAGCAACACCCCGCCCGCGACCAGCACCGCCGCGATCACGGGCAGCCAGTCGCCCAGCACCTGGAGCACCCGGAACCAGACGCGGACCTTCCCGATGTCCTCGGAGCGGGCCACCGTCAGCTCGGTGTGCACCTCGGGGATCTTCCCGGCAACGGTGAGCCCGTCGGCGACGAGCCGCTGCTTGACGCGGTCCACGACCGGTCCGAGGTCCACCGTCACGGCGTCGTCGGTGAGGTGGACGGCTCCGCCCCCGCTGCCGGTGAGCGCCTTGTCCACGGAGTCGTGGGCGCGCCGGTTCGCCTCGGTCCACACCTGGGCGAACCCGTCCGACCGGGCCACGGCGAGCGCCTTGTCGTGGACGAAGCTCTGCACGGCTCCCTCCAGCGCGCCGCCGAGCCGACCGAGGGCCTTCTCCAGCCGGGGCCGGTCGGCGGGGGCGGCCTCCGACAGCAGGGCGGTCAGGTCGAGGTGGTCCATCAGTGCGGTGGTGACCCGGTCGGCCACCGCCTCCTGGACGTCCGGGTCGGAGGCGAGCGGGGCGACGGTGGCCACGTAACGGTCGGTGTTCCCGACCTCGTCGGCGGCCCAGGAGGAGAGGACGGACAGCGGTGCGAGTACGCAGCCGACGGTGATCAGCAGCGCGGCGAAGAAGCTCCGCACCCGGTGGTGCCGGTCCTCGCCCCGGTCCGCCTCCAGTGCGGCCACCCGCGCCCGCAGCGCGTCGAGTTGCGCGCGGTCACCGTCGCCGCGGGGGGCGCCCCCGCCGGCCGGGCGGGTGTGCGCGTCGCTGCGCCCGCCCCGGCCGGTGTGCGTGCCCCCGTCACCGCGCGGGGCGTCGCCGCCGTGCCCGGGGGAGTCACCGGCCCCCGGGATGCCGCCGGCCCCGGAGGCGGCCCCGTGCCCGGAGGCGTCGCCGGCCCCGGGAGTGTCACCGTGCCCGGGGGTGTCACCGTGCCCCGGGGTGTCGTCCCCGGACCCCTCTCCACTGGCCATGGGCCCTCCTCGCCGTGCGGGCCGGCCCCTGGCTGTTCGGGGACACGCCTGTGTCCGTCAGGCTCACGCGCGGGGCGGCGACCCGCGACCCGGCCCGGCCCGACCGGGTGACCGGAACTTCACAGCCGTGTCACAAGCGGACCCGACCAACGCGGGGATCTTGCCTGACACTTCCTCCACCAGGTACCTTGCATTGCATGGAACAAGGCGAGGCAAGCACGGAGTCGGTCGACGGAAAGGTGGTGAGTCAACTGCGCAAGGGCGTACTGGAGTACTGCGTCCTCGCCCAACTGCGCGAGGGGCCCCGCTACGGCGTCGAGCTGCTCGACGGTCTCTCCTCGGTCAAGGTCATGACGACCAGCCAGGGCACCATCTACCCGCTGCTCACCCGCCTCCGCCGCGACCGGTCGGTGGACACCTTCCTGCGCGAGTCACCCAGCGGGCCCGCGCGCCGCTACTACACCCTGACCGCGACCGGACGCGCGGCCCTCGCGGAGTTCACCGCGAGCTGGCCGCCCTTCCGCGAAGCCGTCGACCACTTCATCACCTCCGGGGGGACCCACTCATGAACGCCGTACCGACGACCCTCGACCACCCGCTCGTCCGCGCCTACCTCGACGCCCTCGACCGGGAGTGCGCATCCCTGTCCGCCGCGCGGCGCACCGAACTGATCGCGGACCTCAGCGAGCACATCACCGTCTCCGTCGGCCACCCGGCCACCGACGCCGAGGTGAAGCAGGTGCTCGACGCCCTCGGCGACCCCCGCACCGTCGCGACGGCGGCCCTCGCGGAGGAGCCCGCCCCGGCGACCCGACCGGACGGCGCGGCGGCCACGGCCTCCAGGACCCGGACCAAGCGCCTCCTGATCCTGCTCGCCCTCACCGGCGTGCTCACCGCGGGAAACCTGGCCCTCGGCGGGGTCGCCGTCCTCGTCGGACTCGTCCTGCTGTGGCGCGCGCCCGAGTGGCAGAACTCCGAGAAGGCGATCGGTACGGCCGCCGTCCTCGCCACTCCGGTCATCCTGTTCGGCATGGCCGGCCTCTCCGCGTTCGGCCGGCTCGACGTCATGACCCTCATGGTCACCGCAGCCGCCGCGCTGAGTGTCCCCACCCTGGGCAGCCTGTACCTGCGGCAGAAGGCGCGGTCGGCGGCGACCGCCTGAGCAGCGCTCACGTCGACGGGCGTACGGTCCTCTTCGCCAACTCGTACGCGGTGCGCATCCCCGCCTCGGCGCCGGCGGTCCCCCAGAGGTGGACGATGACGACCCCCTCGCCCGAACGCACCGCGAACGCCCGCGACTTCTGCGGCAGCGCCGTCCCCGCCCGGTCCTTCTCGGTGTACACGACCTCCGTACCCGTGAACTCACCGGCCTCGACCCCGGCGTACTCGGCCCGCGCGAGCCTGATGACGAAGTCGTCCACGAACGCCCGCAGGGCCCGCTCCGGATCGTCACCGGACCGTCCGCCCGCCCACACGCGCAGGAGTCCGGGGGCCGTCGTCCCCTTGACCTCGCAGACCAGGGAGAACGAGACCTTCGGGTCCTGCGACGCGCCGGTGGCCCCCGGCTCCCATCCCCGTGCCACGTCGAACGAGACCGGCAGCGCACAGCCCGACCCCTCGCCCCCGACCGTGCCGCCCCCGCTCCGGTCCCCGCCCCCGTCCTGGGAAGCGCTCCGCCCACCGGGCTCCGACGCCTTCCCCGTCACGGTGGTGCTGGTGCAGCCCGCGAGCAGCACGCTCAGCAGGATGAGCGGAGCCGCACCCCGGACGCCACGTCTCGCCGTCCTCGCCATGTCGTCGTCCCCCTGTGTTGCACGTGTGAGTGAGGTGATCGATGAGAAGGACGCACGCCCCATGGAACCGGTTCGGGCACCGGGCCGATCCCGCCGCTGCGACGGGCGCGAACCGCGGGTTCCGCCACCGGGGTCGTCGGCTGCCCGCCCACCGTGTGGCGCGCCGGGCGGCCTTCCGGCGCTTCCTAGGATCCCGCCATGCCGTCCAGGACGAAGGTCTCGCACCGTCACTTGATCCTGTTCTGGCTGTTGGTCGCCCTGCTCGTGGCCCAGATCTGCCTCCTCGGCTTCAGCGCCTTCTACGACATCGCGGCGTTCGCCAAGCAGCAGTTGCCCTCTGCCCTGCTCCGCCTGCTGATCGTGGCCCTGAACATCGGGGCGCTGGCGCACCTCGTCGTGTTCCAGTGGGTCCGGTCCGGAGGCGACGGAGCGGGGCCACCGGGGACGGCACCGGTCCGCAAGAGGCGCCACCTCAAGGTCCGGCCGTCGCACTCCGTGGCCAGCCGGGGGAGCTCCCCCTGGGGCGATCCGCTGGTCCTCCTCAGCCAGGCCGCGGCGGTCCCGATGTTCTTCATCCCGGTGTGGATCGAACTCCAGAGCCCCCACCACCACGCGGAAGACTGGTTCTGGTTCTCCGTCTCGGCCTTGCTGCTCCTGGGCGCCGCCCTGGTCCTCGTCGCCGCCCTGGTCCGCGGGCACGTCAAACTCGGTTGGGTGGCGGTGGGTGCCCTGCTGCCCCTGCTGGGGTTCGCCCAGTTCGCCTATCTGACCTTCTACAAGCCCACCCACGAACGTCCGAAGGTGGACGTCACCACCGAACTCGTCAAGGTGGACGGTGCGAAGGGCATGACCCGACTGCGGGGCACGGTCACCCTCAAGAACAACGGGACGGCCCCCGCGGAGGTCTTCGGCGCGGTGTACACGGTGAGCAGGCACCGCATGGAGTCGGCGGAGGGCCTGACCCCGGAGAAGGCCGGTGACCGCCTGGACGCCCCGGAGGAGCCGGACCACGAGCACGTCGGGAGGTTCGTCGCCCTCCTCGGCCTCGACGAACTCCTCGCCGCCGGCGAGTCCCTGGCACCGGGGGAGACCCGCACCCGCTCGTTCGTCCTCGACGCCCCGAGCGGCGGCGCGGACCTGGCCCGCCTCACCGCAGACCTCTCCCTGTCCACCCCGAGGGGGCGCGCGAAGGCCGTGGAGTGCGCGAAAGGCACGGTGAAGCCACCGCACCGGTGCTGGGAAACGGCGCTCCCGCCGACGAGTTGGATCCGGAGGTCCATGGGCGACAGCCCGAAGATCCGTACCCGTCTGTTCCTCCCCACCGATACGCAGCAGGAGCAGGAGTTGACGGGCCCTCCGTACCTCTCCACGACCTACCACTACGACGGTGGGGAGCGCCGGGGCGAGGCGCAGTCCGTCGACCCGCTGATCCGGGTGCAACTCGTCCAGTCGGTGACGGAGGTCCACCTCGGACCGGCCCCCTGAGCGGCCGGCGCGCGGGCGGTCAGCCCGCCGGATAGAAGACGAACAGCGTGCAGCCCGTCTCCGTCTGCGGAACGTGCCACGAGCCCGCGGGGGCGTGGATGAAGGAGCCGGCGGGGTAGTCACGGGCACCGTCGTTGAAGACCCCGGAGACCACGAAGACCTCCTCGGGCCCGGGGTCGTGGACGTCGATCCCCTCCCAACAACTGTGCGGGTCCATCTCCAACACCTGGGCGCTCGCTCCGTCGTCCCCGCGCCACAACGGGCGCTGACGAATCCCGGGGAAGAGCTCCCGCACCGGGGCGCCCTGGACGTCGGCCCACACGTAACCGGGCTGGTTCGGTTCTGTCGTCATGGGACTCAGCCTGGCGGCCGACCACCTTCCCCACGAGTGTCAGGATCGACACCCCGGGGTACTTTCCTGCCATGCATCGAGTGGCGGCGCTCGTCCACCCACCACAGTCGACCTTCGAACTCGCCTGCGCGGCCGAAGTGTTCGGCATCCAGAGACGCGAACTGCCCGTGCGGTACGACTTCGGCGTGTGCACGGAACACCCCGGCGCGATCCCCACCCGCGCCGGGTACGACATGCTCGTGACGGAGGGGCTGGACGCGCTGGAACGGGCGGACACCGTGGTCGTCCCCGGTTGGCCGCCCGCTCGGGAACCGCCCTCGCCGGCGGTCGTCGCCGCCCTGCGCCGGGCGCACGCCCGCGGAGTGCGGATGGTCAGCATCTGCTCCGGCGCCCTCGCGCTGGCCTACGCCGGGCTGCTGGACCGGCGCCGGGCGACCACCCACTGGGCGCTGGCCGCGGAGTTCGCCGTGCGCTTCCCGACCGTCCGCTTCGACCCCGACGTGTTGTACGTGGACCACGGCGACGTGGCCACCAGCGCGGGCGCCGGCGCCGGCATCGACCTGTGCCTGCACCTCGTCCGCGGCGACCAGGGTGCCCGCTACGCCGCACAGGTCGCACGGAACATGGTCATGCCGCCCCATCGCGAGGGCGGGCAACTCCAGTACGCGGGCCCGCCGCACCCCACCCAGATCGACGGCACGCTCGCCCCGCTACTGGAGTGGGTCACCGAGAGGCTCGGCGAACCGGTGACCCTCGACGGCATGGCCGCGCACGCGGGCGTCTCGGCACGCACCCTCGCCCGGCGGTTCGCCGACCAACTCGGCACCAGCCCGGGGCGCTGGCTGCTGGCCCAACGGATCACCGCGGCCCGTGAGCTGCTGGAGGGCTCCGACCTGCCGTTGGACGCGGTCGCCCGCCGCACCGGCCTCTCCTCGCCCGCCAACCTCCGCCGACGTTTCCTCAACGTCCTCGGCACCACCCCGGGCGCCTACCGCCGGGCGTTCCGCACCGATCCGCCCCCGCGGACGCCCAGGGGCCCTCACCGGCCGCCGGCGGCGTAGACGAGGGCCGCCTCCCCGAGCAGGGGGACGCACTCCGGAGCGAGCCGCGGCAGCAGCGGCAGCGCGTACCGCCAGTGCTCGCCCGCCAGCACCTGGCGCACCAGCCGGCGGGCCTCGTCCACGTCGCGGGAGCGATCCGTGCCGAGTGCGTCGGCGAGCGCGAGGAAGCGCAGTACGGAGGCGTGCTGCGGAGTCCGGCCGTCCGCGGCGGGGACGGTCACCGCGACTCCCGCGAGGTAGCTCGCCACCGCGGCGAGGGCCGCCGCGCGGGCCCGCGCGGACCCTGCCCGCCCGGCCGTGGCCCGCGCCTTCGGGACATCGCCCCGGACGGCGTGCAGAACGGCCCATTCGGCGAAGGGCAGTACGCCTTCGGGCAGCGGAGTGCGGGTCGCGTACTCCTCCCAGCGGACGAGCCGGGACCCCAGCACGGGCAGCCCGGGGTCGACCCGGCCGCCGTCGAGCAGTGCGTGCAGCAGGACGGCGTGCAGGTCCCAGCCGAGGACGTCCTCGTCGGCGCGGGCACACAGGACCCGGAGCGCCGCGAGCAGACGGGCACCGGGCCGCCGCGGATCGGGCAGGGCGAGCAGCAGCCCCAGCACCCGGGGCAGATGCCGTTCCCGACCCGGTAGGCGGGCCGCCCTGCCCATCCCCGCGAGCTGTTCCTCAACGATCCCCGCGGCGACCTCGGGGTCGTGCACGGCGAGGCCCACGGCCACGGCGGCCCGCGCCCGCTCGCCCTGCTGACGCTCCCGACCCGTCGTGCCGTCCCCGCCGGCCCACTGCACCGCGGGCCCGACGAGGCCGGCATGCGCGCACGCCTGGGCGACGAGGCCGCGTACGGCAGGATCGGACAGGTCGGCGGCTGCCCGGGCGGCTTCCTGCGCGTACTGCACGGCCTCGGCGCGGTACTGCCCCGCCGCGCAGCCCATCGACACGAGGGCCAGGGAGCCCGCCCGCTCGGCAGCTTCCCCCGAGCGGCCCACCAGCCGTGCCGCCGCCTCGGCATGACCGGTCGCGGCGAGCGCCTGGGCCAGCGGAAGCCCCCACTCCCGGCTGTCGACCGAGGCCGCTCGCCCCTCCCAGCGGTCGAAGGCCGCCGTCAGCAACCGACGGCCGCGCAGCGGATGGACCGCCAACGCGTCCTCGACGGCCTGGAACTCGTTCACCTCCGGGGTGCCGGCCCCTTCGGTGGCCGCGGCGTCGGTCCGTTCGCGCGTCACGGTGCGGGCCTGCTCCCGGACGTCCTCACCGAGCACGTCCAAGCGCAGCTCCTCCGGGACCGCGTCCAAAAGCCCGGCGGCCTTCGTCGTCTGCCTCACCTTGTACAGGGCGTGTACGACGCGGGCCAGCGTGGTGGACAGTTCGAGGTCCAGGTGGGCGCGGTCGGCGGGGGAGAGGGCGCCGGGGTCGGCGAGGGCTGCGCGCAGCGCGCGCTCCGCAGACAGAGCCAGCTCCTCGGCCCTCGCCCGCCGGGTCGACGCCAGCGCAGCCGCGCCGAGCGCGAGCAGGTCGACGTGCGTCACGTCCGACGCGGGAGTGAGGCCGGCACAGTAGACCTCGATCCGCTGCCGGATCGCGGCAGCGCCCAGGCCCACTTGGTCCCGTACGGGTTTCAGGTCACAGAAGTCCGCGACGAGTGCCCGGATCACCTTGTCACTGTCCGGGACCTCCGCGGCCAGTTCCCCCCAGATCTCCATGGCCTCGGCGCGTTCATGGGGCCCCATCACGCTCAGCGACTCCGCGTACTTCGCCACTCCGACCAGCCAACTGACGTCCCGCGGGTCGCCCAGGGCCTTCGCGGCCCGCACCCGGTGCCCCCACCCCACGGCTTCGCAGGACAGCACGGCCCGCAGCACGGCGTCGCCGAACTGGCGTTGACCGCAGGCGCGGAGCACGAGGCCCGCTTCTGCCAACGCCTCCAGGTCGGCGTCCGACTCCGCGATGTGCGGTACGTCCGCCACGGCCCGTTCCGCCAGCTCCGCCGCCTCGCGCGCCACGTCCGCCGCCTTCCCACGGGCGGGCAGTACCGCGGCCACGTGGGCCAGTCGCACCGCCCTGGCCGCCTCCGGTACCGATGACCGGGCCAGGGCGCGGGCGCGGTCGACGTCCCCGGCGAGCGCGAACAGCCGGGGGAACTCCCTCGGTACGGGGCGGGCCCGCTGGGTGAGCACGGCCCGGGCGAACGAGACCCGTGCGGACACCCCGAGGTCGTCACTCCCGTCCGTCGCGAGGTCCAGCTGTGCGAGCGCCTCGTCGGCCAGTCCCTCCGCCACCATCCGCAGGTGTCGGTGCGGATCGAATACGTACCGTTCGACGCGTTCCGGGTCGCCGCGCAGCAGCCGCGGATGGTGCGACAGCAGGTAGCGGGGCGCGGACGGTGGCCAGGCCCGTGCCCGCCAGGAGTCCGCCCAGCGGTGCAGCAGCCCGGCGCACCGCGCGAGCAACGCCTGACCGCTCTCCTCGCGCGCCACGCGCACCCACTCGGCGCCCCCGAGGGCACGACTCCCCACGTCCAGGTCGTCCGGGACGAGACAGCGGCCCGCGTCCCCGGTCAGCAGTTGCTCGACCTCGGAGCGCTCGACGCCCGTCAGCTCCGCCAGGTCCGAGGCGGATAGGCCCGTCCCCGCGGTGGCGAGCAGTCCGACGACGGTGCGTCCCAGTTCGGTCGCGCGCAGGAGGGCCAGTTCTTCCCGTGCGACTGCTGCGGTGTCCCTGGCGTGCGGGGAGGGGGCGAGCGCGCGCACGACGGCCGCTCCGCGCAGGGGATGGTCGGACGGGACGTCGACGGGTGGCTCGACGGCCGGACGGCTCGACACGATGACGCGGAGGGTGCGCTTCCCGCTGGGCCGGTCGTCCCCCAACGGCCGGTGCGGCGAAGCGTGGGGGAGGAGGGCGGCGATGCTGGGCCCGACCGCCTCTGACGCCGACGCCCCGCCGTGCCAGACGGGGTCCTGGTCCAGCCCGTCCACCACGACCAGGAGCCTCCGTCCGTGTCTGGCCGAGCGGCGGGCCGCGGCTTGGAAGTACCTCTGGAGCGTCGCGGGCGGAACGTCCTCCGGTGTGCGCGGCACCTTCCGCTTCAGCAGGTGCATCAACTGGCGCACCATCGAGCCCACGAAGTGGCGGGACTGGTTCCCTTCCCCGCTCCGGGAGATGAAGTAGCCCACCACATCGGCGTTCTTGGGCGGCTCCAGCAGGAACCGGGTCAGCAGGACCGAGGCGCCGGCCCGTGGCGGGGCCTGCCACCAAAGGTAGGTGGGCGCCTCGTCCGTGGTGTCGAAGAAGTTTTTCATCGCCGCGAGTTCGTCCTTGCGGTCGCGCAGGGCACGTCCCGTGTGGTCCTCGGCCCCGTAGCGAGCCATCATCCGGCGTCGTGCACCGCGTCCCTCCGCGGTGCCGCGCTGGTCCTCGCCCTCCCACTGCGCCGCCCGGAGGGCCTGCCGCCACGTCTCGTCGAACTCCGCCGGCTCACCGACTGCTCGCCTCAGGAACACCACCAGCCGCTCGGCGTTCACGGAGTTGTCCCGCCGGGGGGCCGTCTCGCCCCCGAACCAGCGCCTGACCGTCTCCACGGACACGCCCGCCGCATCCGCGCACGCGGTGAAGTCGTCGTTCCGCGCCTTCTTCTTGTCCCGTTTCCGTAGCGCCGTCAGCATCCGACCGAACTCGGCGCGCGCGGGCTTCGCAAACGTCACTCCCACACCTCCATTGGCATATGCCACAGCTACTCGAAACCCGCCTTGACCTGGGTCGATGTGTTGCCTCAACGGGGTGCTAGGGAGGGTCGTCCACGTCCCGCCACAGTGGCATCACCGCCCGGCAGCAGAACGCCCCGGGCAGTCACCGGAAGGACGACCCGTGCCCGTACTCCCCGCCCTCCTCGATGCCGCGACCCTGGCCGCCGCCGGGGCCACGACCTACACCGCGGTCCTCGCCACCGTCGCGCTCACCTCGGTCCTGGCCCGCACCCCGGAGCGCCGCCGGGACGCCCGGGCCACGTTGACCATCCTGCTCAGGCGCCGCCCGCCGAGGTGAGCGGCGCGCGGACATGGCCCCCGAGCGGCAGCGAACTGCCGCTGCGCCAGGCACTCTTGGGGGTGGGGTGGCGATCAAGCCAAGTCGCTGCACGCGCCTCTGCTCACTGCTACCGTCTCATCGGTCACCGTATGTGGTCGCCGATGAGAGTGGTAGCCGGATCTTGCGTGCAGTGTCTGCTCCGAGTGAGCGACGACGTCCCTCCTGGGACCCCCGGCACCAGCCTTGCGTGCCCGTCGTCTCCCTCGAAGGCGAGGTCGCAGACCTGTCACTGGTGGAAGTCCTGGGCCGGGCGCAGGAGTTGAGCACCCTAGCCTGTGCGACCCCGGGCGAGGGGGTCGCCCTCATCGAGTACCTGCTGGCGATCTGCTTCGCCTCCCAGACCCTCCCTTCGTCACCCGAGGAGTGGAGGGTCTGGGTCGCCGAGGAACACCCGCTGGACGACGTCACGGAATGGCTGACCAGCGAACCTGCCGACGACTGGGACCTGTTCCATCCGGAGCGCCCGCTCGGGCAGAACAGCCAATTGGCACACCAGCTCGACGAAAAGGGCACCGGGCCGGCGCAACTCGTCCTCGAACGGGCGGGCGACTACTGCCAGTTCTTCGACCACCACCACCTCGAACACCCCGAGCCGCTGCCCGCCGCCGCTGCCTTCCGGGCCCTGCTGGCCCAGCACGTCTACGGACTCGCGGGCCGGGCCCGGGTCTCCGGCAAGTCACTCGGCGCCACCCTGACCAACCTCGCCGCGGGACGCCTCCAGGGACGCATCCGGGTCGTGGTCCAGGGCCGTACCCTCGGCGACACCCTCCGGCTGAACCTCTACCCCGCCGCCGGCGGAAGGACGGGGCACTTCAACCGGTCGTGGACGTCGAAGGAGAACCCCCGCCGGGGGTTCCGTACGAAGCCGGTGGGCCGGGCCACGTCCGGACCGGCCGACCTGCACAGCTACCTCGGGCGCTCGGTGCTGCTGCGCCCCGTGCCGGCGGCGCCCGGCGAACCCGTCCACGTCGACCGGGTGTTGATCGGAGCCGGTGAACTCCTCGCCCTCGACCCCGAGCGCGACCTGGAGGACGCCGTCCTCTACAAGAAGACGCTGAACGGTCACCGCAAGCCGCTCTGGCCCTCGCCCACCCGGGCCCTGTGGCGCGAGGCGCACGCCCTCTACAGCGCGGCCACCCAGGAGACGACGGGCCTGTTCGGACGGCTGCGGCACCTCCGCTTCCCGGACGACGGGGACGGTCCGCCCTGCATGTTGTGGGCCGTCGGGCTCATCGCCAACAAGACCGTGGCGGCCACCTGGACGGAGGGCCACTTCCCGTACGCCCCGAGCCAGGGGGAGGCGCTCTGCGAGGCGTCCCGTCGCGGCTCGGCCATCGCCGACTACCTGGCCCGGGCCCTGGAACGGTCCGCGTACGCGGCCTGGAAGGTCGCCTACCCCAACCCGAAACCCGCCGACCGGGCCGCTCAGATGGCCCGGTTCGACGCCCGGCGGGAGTTCTGGCCCGCGGCGAAGGGCCCGTTCCTGCTCCTGCTCGACGAGACGGCCCGCGGGAGTGACGTGCCGACCGTCCTGCGCGACTACGCCGGCGACCTCCGCTCCAGCGCCGCGGACTTCCTCCGGCACCGGCTGGACGCCTTGCCGCACGACAGCAAGGGGCTGCTCGCCCGGGCCCGCGCCGAGCACCGCTTCCGGGCGGACCTGGCCGATGCGAAGGCCCCCGCCGAACTCCGGGAGGAGAGGTAGAGATGTCGGAACGCAAGCACCCCGCCCCGGACGGACGGGCCGGCGAACAGCTCACGGCCTGGCTGATGAGCCTCGTGCGCAACCGCGAGTACGGGATGCTCGCCGAACTGCGGCGCACCAAGCCCACCGACTCCCACGTCCGTGCCGGCTGGTACGCCCCGACGAGGGAACAGCGCGAGACCTACGAGAAGGTCGCGTTCCTCTTCAGCCTCTACCACCAGGGTGCCTCCGCGCCCCTGCTCGGGAAGGGGAGCCTCGGCGCCGCGGCGCGCAGGATCGGGGACGGTGCGGGGCGCGGCCCCGACAACCCCGGTGCGCAACGCCTGCTGTCCCGCGTGGTCGCGAGCCGCCGGGTGCCCTGGCGCCACCTCCAGCACACGATCACCCGGCTGCGGGCCTGTGATCAGCCGCCGCCCTCCTGGACCAGGCTCACCGACGACCTGCTCCGGTGGCACGACCGCAAGGCGCGGATCGCCTACGAGTGGACGGTGGAGTTCCACCAACCGCCCGCCCGGACCCGTGGCGCGACGGCCCGCCGAAGCGCGGGCGGCGAACGCGACGGAACGCACACGCAGTCGACGCAGAAGGATGCGAGCACGTGACCGAGGTCGCCCCGCGAAGTCAGTTCCTCTCCCTGCACGTGCTGGAGACGCTCGTCGCCGTGCTCCCGGTACGGGACGAGAACGGCTCACCGAAGAGCCTGGTCTACGGCGGCGTCGAACGTCACATGATCAGTAGCCAGGCCCGGCGCCGCGCCGAACGGGTGCACGCCCGGGACCGCGCCAACGCCGGAGTGGGGGCGCTGGCCGGACGGAGCACCGGACTGCGCACCCGTGAGTGGGCGCTCATCACCGCCAAGTCCCTGGCGGACGAGCACGGCTGGGACAAGGACGAGGCCGTGGTCACCGCCCGTGCGGTCATCGAGGCCACCGGCCTGAAGTTCGGCGACCCGGCCAAGAAGACCGTGGCCAATCTGACCAAGGTGCTCCTCTTCGCGCCGTCCGACGCCGGCACCCGGATCGCGACCCGCATCCACGAACACGCCGAGGAACTGCGGGCCTGGCGGGACGACTACCTCCGGGTCCAGGCCGAGAGCGGGAAGAAGACCGCCCGGCGGGGCGCCCGGACGAGCGAACCGGACCCGACCCCGGAGGAGGCCGGTGGCACCGCCGAGGCAGCGCTGCCTGCGCTGCCGAAGCAGCACCGCGACGCCGTGCTGTTCGCCATCGCGCCGCGCGACGCCATCGACATCGCGCTCTACGGTCGCTTCCTGGCGGAGATCGCGGACTCGCCGAACGTGGACGGGGCCGTGCAGAGCAGTCACGCCTTCACCGTCCAGGAGGCGGAGCAGGTCGACGACTTCTACGCGGCGGCGGACGACGCGAAGCTGCACCGCAAACGCAACGCGCTGGACTTCCTCGACTCCGCGGACGACGCCGGAGCGGGCATGACCGGCTACCAGTCGCTGATCTCCGGCACCTTCTACCGGCACGCCGTGCTGGACCGCGTCCAGTTGCTCAGCAACCTCCGTGCGGCCGGCATGACGGAGACCGAGGCGGCCGGCGCCGCGTCGGACGCCGAGAAGGAGTTCGTCAACGCCTTCGTGGAGGCGTTCCCCGAGGCGAAGAAGAACTCGACGGCCTCCACCGGCTCGCTGCCCGCCCTGGTCCTCGCCTTCGAGGGCGTCCGCCCCTACAACTACGCCGCCGCCTTCCAACGCCCCATCGACGAGGGCCCCGTCAGGAGGAGCGAGGAGAGCCCCACCGGCACGGTCGGTGAAGGGCCCGCCGGTCCCGCGGCGGTCCGCAGACTGCTGGACCACCACGCCTTCGTCAGCGCCCGCCGCCCCGACCTGAGGACGGCCCGGGTCCTCACCTACGACCCGCAGATCGACGCCGTCCTCCAGGAGCACGTCGCAGCGGGCAGGGTCGACGTGACGTCCGTGACGGCGATCGAGGAGCTGGCGCAGTGAACCACGTGCTGCTCATCCGGCTCGCCGCCCCGCTCCAGTCCTGGGGCGTGACCGGCCGGTTCTGGCAGCGCGACACCCACAGCCGGCCCACCAAATCGGGCGTCATCGGGCTGTGCGCCGCCGCGCTCGGCCTGCCGCGCGAAGCCCCGCCGGAGGACCCCGGCCACGACCCCCTCGGCGAACTCGCCCCGCTGTTCTTCGGCGTGCGCGCCGACCACCCCGGCAAACCGGTGCGCGACTACCACACCGTCGGCGCCGGCCGGTATCCGCTGCGCCCCCGCGACCTCGTCACCGACCACCGGCGCGCCGCGGCGGCGGCGTCGAGGGTGGACACGTCGACGGGGGAAACCTTCGGCCACCACGAGCTGGACGACTGGTACGGGGCGCCGAAGCGGATCGCGTCCGACCCGGTCGCCGGCACGCTCGTCTCCGCCGAGGTGCGCCGGAACGCGATGGTCACCGAGCGCTGGTACCTCGCCGACGCGACGTTCCTGGTGGGCCTCCAACACTCCGACGCCGGGTGGTTGAACCGGATCGCCCACGCCCTGGAGCACCCGAAGCGCCTGCTGTGGCTCGGACGGAAGTCCTGCCCGCCCTCAGGGCAGTTGGCCCTGGGAGTGCACCCCGGCACGCTCGCCGAGGTCTTCGCACGGGTGGCGCTGCTCCCCCGCGCCGCCGACGAGGCACCGCGCACGGGTGCCGCCCGGCCGTGGGCCTGGATCGAGAGCGCGCGTCCGGTACCGGGGGCGGGCCCGATCATGGACCAGCCGGTGGGTTTCCCCGCCATGGGCCCGAAGCACGCCGCGCGCTGGGAGACCGGGGCCCGCATCACCATCGACCCGTCCGCACCCGATTGGGACATCATCCCGTGACCGCGCCCCCCGCCACGGCCGCCAGGTTCGTCGCCACGCAGACCCTGCTGACCCTGGACGCCAGGCATCCCTACGCCGCCAAGTCGCTGATCGACGCGCAGGACATGCACCGGACCGTGATGAGCGGCTTCCGGGGCTGGGTCGACGACGGCAGCCGCGACGCCCGCGCCCAGATGGGCGTCCTGTCGACCTGGACGCTGAATCTCCGCGAGGCCCGGCTCTCGCTCGTCGTCCAGTCCCAACTGCCCGGTGACTGGAGCCGAATCCCGAGGGCGGCCCTGGTCGCGGAGCCCGAGATCCTGACGTTGGACCGCACCTTCGCCGTGGGGGACCGGGCAGACTTCCGCACCGTGGTCAACCCCGTGCACAGCCGTCCCCCCGCTCCGGGGTCACCCGAGAAGACCCGCGGCAAGCGGGTCGCGCACACCCGGCCGGACCATGTGAAGGCGTGGTTCGTCCGGCGCCTCCAACCACCCGGCGAAGCCGCCGTCGCGCCCGACGGCCTGACCCGGCTGGGCGCCGACGCCCCCGCCGAGCAACTGGCCGTCCGCATGCTCCCCCGCGTCTCCAGCCCCGGCCCGCACAAGGGCCTCCAACTCGCCCGCGCGGAGATCAAGGGGAGTCTCACCGTCACCGATCCACAGGTGTTCGTGACCGCCCTCACCCGAGGCGTCGGCCACGCCCGCGCCTACAGCTGCGGACTCCTCCTGGTCCACTGACCCGGAGCGGCGGGAGGTCCTCGACGCCTCCGGTCAGACCTTCTTGACGACGATCGTTTCCGGGACCAGCCGCTCCAGGTCATCCACGTCCGAGGTGAAGACGGTGACCTGCCCTTTCTGCTGCCGGGCGATGACGGCGAGTACCGAATCGATCGCGTGTTTGTGACCGTGCAGCTTCGCGTCGGCCAGGAGCCGCCGGGCCTGGCGCGCCTCCTCCTTGCCGATTTCGGCGACGGTGAGCCGGGAGAGGACCCAGTCCCAGCGCTGTTCCGTGGTCCTGCCGTCGTAAGCCTCGACCAGGGTCATCGGGGACGTCACCACCTCGGCCTCACCCCGGGCCGCGAGGCCGATCCAGGCGATCATCTTCCGGTCGCCGCGCACGGCCAGGGACAGGGCCTCGCAGTCGAGTACGAAGACGCGCAGTGGTCGTGGACGCTGCTCACCGGTCCGCTTCTTCACGCAGCTTCCTCGGCGTCGTGGCGCTCGGAGGCGCGGCGTTGGTGCTCGGCATCGAGGTCCTCCAGCTCCGCGAGTGCCGTGGTGCGCTCGTCCTCGGTCACCGGGCCGTGTTCCTCTTGCAGCCAGTCCGCAAGCTCCCGCAACCGGTCCCGGTCGCGTTTGAAGCGCAGCGCCTCGGAGACGTAGGCGGACAGGCCCCTCTCCGCCGCCTCAGAGCGGATCTCGTCGAGGAGTTCCTCAGGGATCGTCACGGTCACCTTCTTGGTTGCCATATAAGCAACCATACTCTCCATAGAGCACCCCGTATCTCTCTGGAGGGTGGCGCGCGAAGACTGTCGACCCCCACTTGGAAGTGCTACCGTAATTCATGAGAGACACAAATAGTGCTTCTGGCTCTACCCGGGAAGCACTTCAGCTGGACGTCACCGCACTACGGGCCGAAACCCCGGGGTGCCGACAGGTCATCCACTTCAACAACGCGGGCTGCGGCCTCCTCGCCACCCCGGTCCTCGAAGCGATGGTCGACCATCTGAACCTCGAAGCGCAGATGGGCGGTTACGAGGCGTCGGCCACCCGGTCCGCCGAAGTCCGCGGTTTCTACCGGGAGATAGCCGCCCTCATCAACACCACCCCCGACAACATCTCCTTCGCCGGCAGCGCCACCCACGCCTACGCCAACGCCCTGTCGTCGATCCCGTTCGAAGCCGACGACGTCATCCTCACCACCCGCGACGACTTCGTCTCCAACCAGATCGCCTTCCTGTCCTTGCGCAAGCGGTTCGGCGTGCGCATCGTCCACGCACCGGACGCACCCGAGGGCGGGGTCGACGTGGCGGCGATGGCCGCGCTGATGCGGACCCACCGCCCGCGCCTGGTGTCCGCCACCCATGTCCCCACCAACTCCGGCCTGATCTCACCGATCGCCGAAATCGGCCGCCACTGCCGCGAGTGGGACCTGCTCTACCTGGTCGACGCCTGCCAGTCGGTGGGACAGCTCGTCATCGACGTCGAAGAGATCGGCTGCGACTTCCTCACCGCCACCTGCCGCAAGTTCCTCCGCGGCCCGCGCGGCTCCGGATTCCTCTACGTCTCCGACCGCGTCCTGCGCGCCGGTCACGAGCCGCTGTTCATCGACATGCACGGCGCCCGCTGGACCGCACCGGGCGAGTACGAGCCCGTGGGAACGGCGGCCCGGTTCGAGGAGTGGGAGTTCCCCTACGCCACGGTCCTCGGCAGCGCCGCCGCCACGCGCTACGCCCGCGAGGTCGGCATCGAAGCCGTCGAGCAGCGCGCGCCGGCGCTCGCCGCCCGGCTGCGCGCCCGGCTCGAACTCCTCCCCGGGGTGCGCCTGCTCGACCGCGGCCCCCGCCTCGCCGCGCTCGTCACCTTCGGCGTGGCGGGCTGGCAACCGGTGCCGTTCAAGGCGGCCATGGACGCCCGCGGCATCAACTCGGCCCTCAGCTACCGGGAGTTCGCGCAGTTCGACTTCGGGACCAAGGGCATCGAATGGTGCCTGCGGCTGTCACCGCACTACTACAACACCGAGGAGGAGGTCGACCACGTCGCCGACGCGGTCGCGGACCTCGCCGCCCGGGGACGACGGTGACCGCCACGCCCACGCGCGCCGCCGAGCCTTCCTGGACCCGCCCGGAAAGCCTCTGGCGCAACGGCGACTTCCTCAAGTTCTGGCTCGGCGAGACGCTCTCGCTGCTCGGCGCCCAGGTCACGAACCTCGCCCTGCCGCTGACCGCGATCCTCGCCTTCAACGCCACCGACGAGCAGGTCGGCGTCCTGCGCTTCCTCCAGCTCGTCCCGTACCTCGGCCTCGCCCTGGTCTTCGGGGTGTGGGTGGACCGGGCCCGGCGGCGGCGCATCATGCTCGGCGCCAACCTCGTCCGGATGGTCCTGCTGGCCCTCGTACCCGTCCTGTACTGGACGGACTCCCTCAGCCTGGCCACGCTGCTGGTGATCGCCTGCGCCGTCGGCGTCGCCTCGGTGCTGTTCGACGTCAGCTGGATGTCGTACGTACCCACGCTCGTGCGCGACCCCGAACGGTACGTCGAAGCCGGCGCCAAGATGGGGATGAGTTCCTCGGCGGCCGACGTGGCGGGGCCCGGGCTCGCCGGTGTCCTGGTCGGCGCCCTGACCGCGCCCGTGGCGCTGATCGTCGACGCGTTCTCCTACCTGGTGTCCCTGGTCTCGCTGCTGCTCATCCGCACGCCCGAGCCCAAGCCGCGACCGACCGCCGCACGACGGCACCTGCCGACCGAACTCCGCGACGGCCTGCGCTGGGTGCTGAAGAACCCGGTCCTGCGGTCGCTGGCCCTGATCGGGTTCTGCTGCAACTTCTCCATGGTCACCGTGTGGACGATGTTCCTGCTGTACGGAACGCGCGACCTGCAGCTGAGTTCGACGACCATCGGCGCCGTCTTCGCCACCGCCTCCGTGGGCGGACTGATCGGTGCGGCGCTCTCCGGGAAGGTCATCCGGCGCTTCCGGCTCGGCCTCGTCTACCTGGTCGCCCAGTCGGCCCTCCTCGTCGGCCCGCTGCTGATCGTCCTGGCCACCGGACCCCGGCCGGTGATGGTGGGGATGTTCGTCCTCTCCTTCTTCACCACCTACCTCGGACTCGGCGTCGCCGGAGTCGTCATCGTCAGCCTGCGCCAGGCCAGCACCCCGCAGTCGATGATGGGCCGGATGACGGCGGTCTTCCGCACCCTGCTGTTCGGCGGCGGCGCACTCGGCGGCCTGACCGCGGGCCTGCTCGCCGGCCGGATCGGCGCCCGCGACGCGTTGACGGTGGCGGCGATCGGCTCCGCCGCCGTGCTGATCGCGCTCGTCCTGTCCCCCGTCAGCCGGCTCCGCACCCTGCCGCAGGCACCGGAGGAACCGGCCCCGGCGGCAGGGCCGGTGACCTGACCCGCCCGGTCCGCCGGCTGGTCCACCGGTACCGAGGCCCGTACGCGGTGCAGGTGCCCGAGCGCGTCGAAGGCGCGCCCCAGCGAGACGGGCAGCGGCTCGTTGGGGCGCTTCCCCGGTACGACGAAGGACCTCGTCGCGGGTGTGCTCGTTGCTGCCGGGCGCGGCGGGGCCGGTGGAGAACACCCCGTACTGCCCGGTCCCGTCGACCATCACCCGGTACGCGCCGCTGTGGATCGTGGTGCCGACCGCCAGGTACTCGCGTCCCACCAACTCCCGCAGGAAGGCCCCCTGCACCTTCGGATGGGTCGCCGGGCCACCACGTCCTGGCCGCACGTCACGGAACTGGCCGCGCTCCACCCCCGCGTCGACGTCGTTCCCGTCGGTTCCCCCTCGGTCGAGGACGGGCCGTTCATCACCTCGGGCGCGGTCTTCGGCGGGCTCGACCTCTGCGTCGACCTCGTGGAACGGGACCACGGGGTGCACACGGCCGCCGCGACCGCCCGGCGGTTGATCATGCCCCTGTACGAGAAGGTCACCGACGACCAGGAGGAACTGGAGCGCGAGATCGCGCACCGGACCGACGTCGGGCCGACCCGCGCCTGGGCGGAGGCCAACCTCCACCGCCCGCTCACCCTGGACGACCTGGCGGCGCACGCGGGCCTCAGCGTCAGCAGCCTCACCCGCCACTTCCAGGCCCGGACGGGCCTCCCCCCCTCGCTCCAGTACCTGCTCCGCGCACGGCTCCACCACGCGCAACTGCTCCTGGAGCCCACCGACACCCGATCGAACAGATCGCGTCCCGGTCGGGCTTCGGCTCGCCCGCCAACCTCCGTCATCACTTCCACCGGACGGCGTTCCGCACGTTCACCGCGACGATGGCGATGCGCGGCCCCGCAGCGCAGACCCGTCCGACGCACCCGGACCCGACGTCGGCCCCGCACCCCGGGTCCTAGCGAAATCTGCCTCCCACCCGTGTTCAGGGAATCGCCTTGGCAGCCCGTAATACGCGTCATACACTTCTGGTGTGGCAAAGACAAGGATCAGCATCAGTCTGGAGAGCGCTCACGCCGAGCGCATTCGTGCCCATGCGGAACGGGCCGGCATGGACGTCTCCGCCTATCTCGTCAACGCGGCGACCCGGCAGATGGCCGAGGTGGAAGCGGCCGAAGCGCAGTTCGCCCGACTCGATGCGGTGATTGCGGCAGCCGAGTCGGAGGCCGCCGCGCTACCGCCCCTCGCGGAGGTGGACGACGGCGACCTCACGGAGCAGGAGCGGAGAGAAGTGCAGGAGGCCCTGGGCCTGGTCTACGGCCCTGATGGTCCCGCCGCCCGCTCCGGTGACGCCGCGTGACGACGAGGGTGCCGGTGTACGACACCGGCATGTTGATCGCGCTCGCCGATCGCAAGGCGAAGGCGGTCCGTCTGCACGCGGGCCTCCAGGGCGCGCCGCATCGAGCGCTCGTGCTCGGGCCGGTGCTGGCTCAGGTCTGGCGGCCCAACCCTGCCGTGGTGCACGCCCTCGCCGGGGTCATGAAGGAGTGCACGGTTCCGCAGGCCCGGAGCTCGGCCCCGGCCATGCGTCGCACCACCGCGGGGCAGACGGTCTGCATCCGGTGTGCCACCGGTCCCGACATCACCGAATGGCAGCGCATCGGAAGCTCCCTCGGCGTGGCAGAACTGCCCCCGAAGAAGCGCCCGGACGCGGTGGATGCGCTGGTGGCCTTGACTGCTGCCCGACACGGCAGCGCTGTGGTCTTCACCAGCGATCCAGCCGACCTCAGCGCCTATTTGAAGGCATTGGACGCCCAGGACGTGCACGTCGTGCAGATCTGAGAAACGTCGAAGGCCCCGCTGCTCGCAGCGGGGCCTTCGACGTTAGTGCCCGGTGAGGCACTGGCGGAGGATACGAGATTCGAACTCGTGAGGGGTTGCCCCCAACACGCTTTCCAAGCGTGCGCCCTAGGCCACTAGGCGAATCCTCCGCTGGAGACATTACATGACGCCGAGCCGTGCTCGCGAACTCGTTCGGCGCCCCCCGGATCGGGTACTCTGTGCGCAGCCCCTCACGTGGCGCTATCTGACTGAACTCCCCCAGGGCCGGAAGGCAGCAAGGGTAGGTCGGCTCTGGCGGGTGCGTGGGGGGCGTTTGCGTGGGGCGGGCGCGACGGGCTTCCGGTCCGGGTTGTCGGTGGGCGCCTATAACCTCGTAGGTGTGTCGTCTCTCGCGCTGTACCGCCGCTATCGCCCGGAGTCGTTCGCCGAGGTCATTGGGCAGGAGCATGTCACTGCGCCCCTGCAGCAGGCCCTGCGGAACAACCGGGTCAACCACGCGTACCTGTTCAGCGGTCCGCGCGGGTGCGGCAAGACCACCAGTGCGCGCATCCTCGCCCGCTGTCTGAACTGCGAGCAGGGCCCCACACCCACCCCCTGCGGTGAGTGCCAGTCCTGTCGCGACCTCGCCCGCAACGGCCCCGGCTCCATCGACGTGATCGAGATCGACGCTGCTTCCCACGGTGGTGTGGACGACGCCCGTGACCTGCGGGAGAAGGCGTTCTTCGGGCCCGCCAGCAGCCGCTACAAGATCTACATCATCGACGAGGCCCACATGGTCACGCCGGCCGGCTTCAACGCCCTGCTGAAGGTCGTCGAGGAGCCGCCGGAGCACCTCAAGTTCATCTTCGCGACCACCGAGCCCGAGAAGGTCATCGGCACGATCCGCTCGCGCACCCACCACTACCCGTTCCGCCTGGTGCCGCCCGGCACCCTGCGGGACTACCTCGGCGAGGTGTGCGGCCGCGAGAACATCCCCGTCGCCGACGGGGTGCTCCCCCTCGTCGTCCGTTCCGGGGCGGGCTCCGTCCGTGACTCCATGTCCGTCATGGACCAGCTGCTCGCCGGAGCCGACGAGCAGGGCGTCACGTACGCGATGGCCACCTCGCTCCTCGGGTACACGGACGGTTCGCTGCTCGACTCCGTCGTGGACGCCTTCGCCGCGGGGGACGGCGCCGCGGCCTTCGAGGTCGTCGACCGGGTCATCGAGGGCGGCAACGACCCCCGCCGCTTCGTCGCCGACCTGCTGGAGCGCCTCCGCGACCTGGTCATCCTGTCCGCCGTTCCCGACGCCAGCGAGAAGGGCCTCATCGACGCCCCCGCCGATGTCATCGAGCGGATGACCGCCCAGGCCGGAGTCTTCGGCGGCGCCGAGTTGAGCCGGGCCGCCGACCTCGTCAACGAGGGCCTCACCGAGATGCGCGGGGCCACCTCGCCCCGGCTCCAGCTCGAACTGATCTGCGCCCGCGTGCTGCTGCCCGCCGCCTACGACGACGAGCGCTCCGTCATGGCCCGGCTCGAACGGCTGGAGCGCAACGGCGCCGCCGGCCTCGGCGGTGCCATGGGCGTGGGCGGCGCCGTAGGCGCGGGCGGTGCCGGCTGGGCAGGTGGGGCGGGTGGGGTTGCCGCACCCGCGCCCCCACCCGTGCAGCCCGCCCCGTACGCCCCCCCGCAGCCAGCCCCGCCGCAGCCCGCCCCCGACCTCGCCCCCGAGGCCCCGCCCGGCCCGGCGCCGCACGCCCCGGCGCCGCACGCTCCGACCGCGCCCCCCGCCGAGCCCGCCCCCGTACCGCAGGGCTCCGCGCAGCCGACCCCCGCACCCGGCGCCCCGGCGGCCCCGCCGCCTGTCTCTTATACACATCTCCGAG
>NZ_JBHXEN010000050.1:0-61026 GCF_042724695.1 Streptomyces sp. NPDC127068
CCGGGCGCCCCGCGCGGCCGGCCGAGCGCGCGGCCGGTGCCGCACCCCCGCGGGCCCGGCGCTCCCCCTCGGCCGCGCGACCCCCGCACCCCGCACAGCCCGCACCGCAGCGGGCCCCCGGCCCCCGTCGCCGCACCGTCTGAGCGGTGCCCGGCGCCGGCCGGCGAGCACACCGTCGCTCCCCGCCGGACTGGGGCGGGCACCCCGTAGACTGTGGGATCGGCCCGTGCCCCGGGTACCCCACCGGGGACCAGGAGACCAGGGCCTCCACCCAGCCTCTCGTACGGGAAGTCGCAACGTGTCGCTCACGATCGGAATCGTCGGTCTGCCCAATGTCGGCAAGTCGACCCTGTTCAACGCCCTGACCAAGAACGACGTGCTCGCGGCCAACTACCCGTTCGCCACGATCGAGCCGAACGTCGGCGTGGTCGGCGTCCCCGACCCCCGGCTCGGGAAGCTCGCGGAGGTCTTCTCCTCGCAGCGACAGCTCCCGGCGACCGTCGACTTCGTCGACATCGCGGGCATCGTCCGGGGCGCCAGCGAGGGCGAGGGCCTGGGCAACAAGTTCCTCGCGAACATCCGCGAGTCCGACGCGATCTGCCAGGTCATCCGGGCGTTCAAGGACGAGAACGTCGTCCACGTCGACGGCAAGGTCTCGCCGAAGTCCGACATCGAGACGATCAACACCGAACTGATCCTCGCCGACCTCCAGACCATCGAGAAGGTCCTGCCCCGCCTCCAGAAGGAGTCGCGGATCAAGAAGGACATCCAGCCGAAGGTCAAGGCCGTCGAGGCCGCGAAGGAGATCCTGGAGTCGGGCCAGACGCTGTTCGCCGCGGGCATCGCCCAGGGCACCGAGGCCGCCGAGCCGCTGCACGACCTCCACCTGCTCACCAGCAAGCCGTTCCTCTACGTCTTCAACGTGGACGAGGACGAGCTGACGGACGAGGCGTTCAAGGACGAGCAGCGCGCCCTGGTGGCGCCCGGCGAGGCGATCTTCCTCAACGCGAAGCTGGAGGCGGACCTCGCGGAGCTGGACGACGAGGAGGCCCTCGAACTGCTCCAGTCCGTCGGACAGGAGGAGCCGGGCCTCGCGACCCTCGCCCGCGTCGGCTTCGACACCCTCGGCCTCCAGACCTACCTGACGGCCGGCCCGAAGGAGGCCCGCGCCTGGACCATCAAGAAGGGCGCGACGGCCCCCGAGGCGGCCGGGGTCATCCACACGGACTTCCAGAAGGGCTTCATCAAGGCGGAGGTCATCTCCTTCGCCGACCTGGTCGAGACCGGCTCGGTCGCCGAGGCCCGCGCGAAGGGCAAGGCCCGCATGGAGGGCAAGGAGTACGTCATGCAGGACGGGGACGTGGTGGAGTTCCGGTTCAACGTGTAGTCGTGCACTTGCTGCATGTGAGCTGTTGAGCCAAACGCACACGTCAGAAGGGGTCGGGCTCTGTCGAGCCCGACCCCTTCGTCGTCCCCGTGCCGGATGGGTGCTGGATGTTCTGACGTGTGGTCAGCGGTGGTCAGGTGTCGTAGACGGTGGACCGGTGCCCCACATGAACGACCCAGACCACCAGTTCCCCGTTGTCGATCGTGTAGACGACGCGGTAGTCGCCAACCCGTAGGCGTCGGCGATCTGGCTGGGACACGAGTGCCGTGGTGTTGTAGCCGAGCGGATCGCTTTCCAGCTCGGTCAGCTTGGCCAGGATGCGCAGTGCCATCTCGCGCGGGATCTTCCGAAGCTCGGCCTGCGCCTCGGGGCGGAAGACGGTTCGGTACTCACTCACTGCGCGCCAGCGTCTCCCTCATGATGTCCTCGATCGGGATGCCGGGTGCCGGGTTGGCCATGCGCTCGTCGATGATCCGGTTGATCTCGCGCTCTTCCCACTCCTGGTACTTGCGCAGCACTTCGATGGAGACCACGGCGGCCACTTCCCTGCCTCGGCGAGTGATCACCGTGGGTACGTCGTCGCGGTCGGCGCGCTCCACGACCTCGGCCAGATGGGCGCGCACGTCACGGATGGACTCTACGGGCAGTGGCTGCGTCATGCGCTCAAGTGTACTGAGTGTCCCATGTGTACACAACGGCTGGAGTGCGCGATGATCCTTTGCTGCGCGCCGGGTGAAGTCGCACCGTGCTGGATGTTCTGACGTGGATGCACGCGTACCCCCTTCCCAGCAGGCCGCCGAGGCCGAACTGGTCCGGGCCGCCGACGCAACGAAGTTGAGTACCGGTCTTCGGAGGCCCCCGCCGTGATGCCGGAGGAGGTCGCGGCCGACCTCTCGAAGGTGGAGGCGCTCATCGAACTCGCGGAGAAGGCCGTCCCGAACATGCCGGGCTACTGAGGTCCCGGTCTCCTGTCGGGCCTTCCCTTCAGGCGCGGCGCGGTGGCGTGAGCTTGTCGAGGTCCAGGTCGACCTCGAAGGGCACCGGGCGTTGGAGGGTGCCCCGGAAGATGCCGGCGGGCGCGTAGGCACCGGTGGGTTCGTCGAGCTCGTAGACGTGGACGACTGGTGCCCCGTCCTCGTCCTCGATGCACCAGTAGTGCGGGATGCCGGCCTCCGCGTACTTGCGGAGCTTTACTGTGCGATCGCGATGGGCGGACTCGGGAGAGACGACTTCCACGACCAGCAGCACTTCGTCCGGTGCGAACCAGGTGCGGTCGCCGTCGAAGTCGGCCATCGTCACCAACAGGTCGGGTTCCGGCCGGTTGCGCGGATCGAGCTTGACGGTCATCTCGCGGCTGACTCTGACGCCGGCGGGTGTCTGCTCCATGAGGGCGACGGTGAGCATGGTGACGAGGTGGCCGTGCCACCACCGCTGGGGGGACATCATGAAGACGAGCGCTCCGTCGATCAGCTCGGTGTGGCGGGGTGCCTCGGGGAGGCGGTCCAAGTCCTCCGCGAACCAGCCTTCCGCGCGCGGCGGGCGCATCCAGTCGGGCAGTGCGGTCATGCGTCCACGGTAGCCGCTCGGCTCGTGCGGGTGGTGCCCTCGCCGGTGCTACGGCTGCCGCGGCGGCGGGCGTTCCGGGGCGTCGGCCAGTTCGGCGATCACCTGGGCGTGGCAGGGCAGCGGTACGCACCAGCAGCCCAGGCGGTGACCGCGCAGCCCGGGCAGGAGGGCGAGGAGGTCGGGGCGGGACAGGAGGTGCTCGCGGTACCGGGTCAGGACCTCCTCGCGGCTCCCGTCCGGACCCGGACGGTACGGGCTGGCCAGGGGCGACCCGGCCAGGTGCCAGCCGCCGCGGTGCATCGCGCGTCCCACGTACACGACGTCGTCGTAGGCGGGGTCCCCGCGGTGGCCCTTCAGGTTCACGACCGTGGTGCGCGTCATGGCTCCATCGTGGCGCCCGGACGCGCCCGCCGCCCGCCCCGCGGCACTCCGCCTCAGCTCAGTACCAGTGCCGTGGCGATGCCCGGGCCGATCGCGCCGCCCAGCTGGTACGTCAGGGTGAACAGTCCGATCGCCGTGGGGCGCAGGGGTTCCGGGGCCGCGCCCGCCGCGTGGACCGAGAGGTTCGCGTTGCCCGCCGTCGCGGTGAAGACGGACGCGCCGGCGACCACCAGCAGTGGCCACGGCGATCGGGCGAGCGCGGCCGTCGTCAGGGCGGTGGCCGTCACGGCGAGCAGGAACGTCCGGATCGCCGTGCGGCTCAGCCGGTGGGCCGCCGCGGCCAGCAGCCAGGACAGCGCCGAGCCGGTGACCAGGGCGACGAGCTGTCCCGTGCCGATCGCCTGGGTGGACCAGCCGGCGCGGTCCGCCATCAGTCGGGGCACCGCGAACAGCAGCACGAAGTACTGGGTGGAGAACACCGCGATCAGCGCGCAGGACAGGGTGAACGTACGGCTGCGCAGCACGCTCAGCGGGACGAAGCCGTCGGGGCGGCGCCGGACGTGCACCGCCAGGAGCACCGCCGAAGCGCCCGCTGCGAGGAGGGCGGGCGCGGGGAGGGCCGGGATCAGGGCCAGCGCCGACGCCAGTACGGCCAACAGCGCGGCGCCCCGGGCGTCGAAGGGGCCTTCGGCGCGGGGCGCGGGGCGGGCGTAGCGTGCCACGGCGGGTACGGCGAGCAGGGTGACGGCGGACACCGCGAGGGCCAGTCGCCAGGACACCGCATCGGACAGTTGGGCGCCGACGAGGGGGCCGGCCGCGCCGAGCGAGCCGAATCCGGCGGTCAGGACGCCCATGCGACGGGTGGTGCCGGCGAGGCTCATCGCCACGGTGACCAGTCCGGCTCCGCCCGCGCCCTGGGCGGCGCGACCCGCCAGCACCAGGGGTAACCAGGGGGCCACCGCGATCAGCAGGGTGCCGCCGGCGAGGAGCGCGGCGCTCAGTCGGAGTGCGGCGCGCAGCCCGCGCCGTCTGAGCAGCCCTGCCACCAGGGGGGTGCCCACCGCCATGGCCACGGCGAAGACGGTGACCAGCCAGGCCGCGGTGGGCACGGTCGCGTCGAAGGCGGCGGCGACGTCGGGGAGCGTGAGGACGACGGTGTTGGCGCCCGCCGCGGTGGGGGTGGCGAGCAGCACCAGCCACAGCACGGGCACCGCGCCCCGGTCGGTCGCTCTCGGGCGGGCCGCTGCCGCGGTGTCGCGTCCGTCCGCGTCCCGTGCGGGACGAGTGGAGTGTTCGGGCATGGGTCCACCCCTCATTAGGTCAAGATTGATAATCTTAACGTTGAGATAAAACCTCGCCCGAGTCGACGGCGTCAAGCCCTTCGTGCTGACATGCTCACGGGCACAGCAGCGACACGTGCATGGCAGGAGCGCGTGCATGGCAGGAACGCGGCACAGCAGTACGGGCAGGGCAGGAACGTGGGCGGAACGCCTGCGTGCGAGGAGGGACGCGGCATGGCGGACTGGGTCGACGGGGTCGTGGGGCAGTGGGAGCGGGAGCGGCCCGATCTCACGGCGGCCTACGGTCCGCTGGAGGTCCTGATGCGCATCCAGCGCCTCAACCGCGTACTGGACCGGGAGCTGAAAGCCTTCTTCGTCGAACACGACCTGGAGGTGGGCGAGTTCGACGTGATGGCGTCGCTGCGTCGCGCGGGGCCGCCCTTCACGCTCACCGCCGGCGCCTTCCTGAAGGTGTCCCTGGTGACCTCCGGCGCCATCACCAACCGGCTCGACCGGATGGAGGCCAAGGGCCTGGTCGAACGGGTCCGGGACGGCTGCGACCGGCGGACCGTCCACATCCGCCTCACCGACCGGGGGCGACGCCTCACCGACCGGGTGCTCGGCGCGCACCTCGACAACTACGCCCGCCTCCTGGAACCGCTGGAGGCGGGCGAGCGGGAGCAGTTGGCCACCGCGCTGCGCAAGCTGCTGGAGGCCCACGGGGACACCACGCCCCCCGAGGGCTGAGCCGTACCGGCTACTCGACCACCACCTCGGTCACCGCCGCGTCCGCCGACCCACCGGTCAGCGTCACCCGCACCCACCGCGCCGCCCCGCCCGGGGCGAACGGCTCCCAGTGCCGTCCGTCCGCGGACAGCTCCGTCCGGTGGGCCTCGGTGGCCCGGACGGTCACCGCACTCACGGGGCGTTCCCGGCCCAGGTCCACGGTGAGGGACGCCCCGGCGACCCCGGGCCGCCACGCGGTGGCCGCATTGCCGTCGACGGCCGCCACCGCGTACGCACCGGGCTCCTCGTCCGTGGCCGTCACGGGACGGCAGCGGGCCAGGTCGGAGGTGGGCGTCAGATCGGGGCGACGGGTCGTCAGGACGGCGGGCGCGTCCCGAGTGACGGTGAGCCGGCCCCGAGGGGAGTCCACGGGCAGCGGGGCGCCGGAGCGCAGGCGCACCGTGGTCTCGCGCGGGCCGATCACCACGTCGTACTCCCGGCCGCGCCAGCGCAGCCCGCGCAGGGTCACCCCGCGGTCCCCGTCGACGAGTTGCGGGGGCAGCGTCGGATCGAGGTGCACGGCGTCCGGGCGCAGGCGCATCCCGGTCAGACCGTGGGTGAACACCTGGAGGAAGCCGCCCTTGCCGGTGAGGAAGTCCTGTGCGGGGGAGCCGGACAGCGGGTCGTCGGCGCCCGCCTTGTCCCCGCGGGCCTCGGAGAACAGGGCGAACGGCCCCCGGAAGAAGGGGCGCGAGGCCCGTTCCAGGAAGGTGTACGCGGCGCAGCCGGGTTCGTCGGTCGTGGCGGCGGCGATCGCGTAGACGGAGTCCGTCATCGCGGGACCGTCGGGGTCGGTGCGGGCCACGTAGTAGTCGAGGGTGGCCGCCGCCGCGCCGCGGGGCATGGGCCACTCCAGCGGGTAGACGAGCAGCACCGTGTCGGCCTGCTTGATCCGCGACCCGGTGTACCCGTCGTACTGGAGGAACACCTTCCGCCGCGCGTCGTACGGGATGCGCAGCCCGTCGGCGATCCGCGTCCAGAGGGCGGGCGCCTCGTCGCCCACCTCGCGGGCGGCGTCCACCGCGTACCGCAGGGCGGTGGCCGCGACGGCGTTGGTGTAGGCGCCGTCGTCGACGCCGTTGCTGTACTCGTCGGGCCCCGCCACCTCGTTGACGGAGTACGTGCCGTCGGGGTTCGCGGTCGTCCGGGAGGCCCAGTACTCGGCGGTGCCGCGCAGCAGCGGCCAGCCGTGCGCTCGCAGCCAGGCGCGGTCCCCGGTCGCGAGGTGGTACTGCCACACGGCGAGTGCGATGTCCCCCTGGAGGTGGTTCTGGGTCAGGCAGTGGGGCGGGTTCCAACTCTGGCACTCGGCCCACAGATCGCCGTCGCGGGCGCTGGTCCACGGGTAGAACAGGCCCTTGACCCAGGTCCGTACGGCGTTGGCGGCGGCGGCCGGGCGGGTGCGGTCGCGGTAGTCGACGACGGGTCGGGCGAGTGCGGGGCGGGTGGCCAACAGCCCGGGGTACATCCAGGTCTCGGCGTCCCAGAAGACCATGCCGGCGTAGTCGTCGCTGCTCAGGCCGGTCGGCGCCACGCTGTTGCGGGCGCCGGGGCGCAGCGCGGTGAGCAGTCCGTACTGGGTCGAGCGCAGCCACCGTTGCACCTGTGCGTCGGCCGGTGTCTCGACGTCCGCGGCCCACAGGGCGCGCCAGGCGGCGGTGTGCGCGGCGAACAGGGCGTCCCAGCCCCGTTCGGCCGCGCGCGCGGAGTGCGCGCGGGCGCTTTCGCGCGGTGAACGGGAGGTGAGTCCGGTGTCCACCCCCACGTACTTGGTGATCTCGTAGGTCCGGCCGGCGCGGACGTCCAGGGTGGTGGACTGGCTCGCGGTGAGGTCCCGGGGCGGGGTGGCGGAGCGCGAGCGCCCGGGTGCGCGGAGGGTGGAGACGAGCGCCCCCTCGGTGGGTTCGCGCCCCTTCGCCCCCGCTGCCTCGCGTGCCTCGTGCTCCTCCGTGCGGAAGGCGACGGCCATCGTGTCCGGGGCGAGGGCGCCCCCGACCGCATCGACGGACGGGGCGATCCGGCGGGCGCCCCGTCCGTCGATGCGGTCGGTGATCCGTGCCGTGCCGTCCCAGTGCGGGGTGATGCGCAGTCGGACGGCTCCGACGTGCGGGGAGGTGCGGTCGGTGAGGACGTCGTACACCAGGTCGGTGCGGCGGCCGTCCGGAGCGGTCCAGGTGAGGGAGGTGCGCAGGAAGCCGCAGCGCAGCGAGAGCGCCTGCCGGTAGTCGGTGGTCCCGGAGGTGGCCGTCCCGTAGGTGTGCTGACCTGCCGTCACCTCCAGTCCCGTCCAGGTGGGGAGGGCGACGACGGCGTCCCGGCCCCCGGTGCTCGCCGGGCCCCGGGCGTAGAGGCCGGAGACGAACGCGCCGTCGTAGCGCGGGGTGTACAGCGGCCAGCCGGTCGCGCCGCCCGGCTCCGCGTAGCCGCTGCCGGCGGGCGGGACGCGGACGCCCAAGTAGCCGTTGCCGAGGTGCGGGTGGTACGCGTCGGTGGGCGCGGGGACCGCGGTGGCGGCGGGCGTCCAGTCGGGGGAGTCGAGGGCGCAGTCCCGCTCCCCGGGGCCCGTACCGGGGCCCGTACCGGGGCCCGCGCCGGGGGTGGCCGGGGTGCCGGCTCCGCTCGCCGCCGGTGCCAGGGGGAGCAGCAGGGCGGCGGCGAGCAGGGTGGTGGCGAGGCGCGGTGTGCTGCGCCGACGGCGGCGCGCGGGGGGCCGGCCAGGAGGCCCGGCAAAGGGTGTGGCGACGGGGGCATCGGTGGAAGCGGTGGTCGGGGTGTCCATCGTCCGACCTTGGCCCGGTTCGTGGACGCGGTCGGGTGTGCGCGCCGGGGTGTCCCACGTTCGGGCGGGGTGCGCCGCAGCGCGGTGGCGCGAAGCCGCGCGCGGTGGCGGGGGGCCGTCGCGGGGGGCGGTGAGGTGCAGTGACGGGGGCGGTCGGGTGCGGGCACGCCGGGCCGTGTGTGGTGTGGGTGCGCAGGCCGGGGGTGGTGTGACGGGTGGGGCACGACGGTGGATGAGTTCACGTCATGAAGGGTGCGTGGCCTCAGTGTTACATCCGCGCACAGCCCTTGTGGATTCCTCTGGGTCGTTCAATCATTCCTCGGGCGACGTGGTTGACATGACCCTGTCGCTTGGCGGGCGTCGCTCCCTACGGACGTCCGTCGACCGCCTCCCGCGTGCACCCCGGGCGGGACGGCACCCGAGCGGTACCGCACGACGCACCACCCCCCACCAGCGCTCCATCGATGAGGAGGAACCCTCGGATGGCACTGCAACGTGATGCCGGGCACCGCACCACGAACCCCGTGCGACGCAGAGTGCTCGGCACCCTGGGAGCCGCCGTCACGGCCGCCCTCGCCCTCGGCGCCGTCACCGCGCTCCCGGCCACGGCCGCGCCCGACCCCAAGGAGGGCCGTATCCTGAACGCCGGTGCTCCCGGCACGATCGACAACAGCTACATCGTGACCCTGCGCAGCAGCGAGGCCCGCGCCGGTTCGGCGGCCGGCAAGGCGCTCGCCAAGGAGTACGGGGCGAAGATCCAGCGCACCTACACCAAGGCCCTCAACGGGTACGCGGTCACGCTCTCCGAGGCGCAGGCGAAGAAGTTCGCCGCCGACCCGGCCGTGGCCAGCGTCGCGCAGAACCGGACCTTCACCACCACCGCCACCCAGGTCAACCCGCCGTCCTGGGGCCTGGACCGGATCGACCAGCGCAACCTGCCGCTGGACAGCAAGTACACGTACCCGGACGGCGCCGGCCAGGGCGTCACCGTGTACGTCGTCGACACCGGGGTGCGCATCTCGCACAGCGACTTCGGCGGGCGGGCGGCCAACGGCTACGACGCCATCGACAACGACAACGTCGCCCAGGACGGCCACGGCCACGGCACGCACGTCGCCGGGACCGTCGCGGGCACCGCCCACGGCGTCGCCAAGAAGGCCAACATCGTCGGTGTGCGGGTCCTCAACAACTCGGGTTCCGGCACCACCGCGCAGGTCGTCGCCGGGATCGACTGGGTGGCCAACAACGCGGTCAAGCCGGCCGTCGCCAACCTGAGCCTCGGCGGGGGTGCGGACGCCACCCTCGACGCCGCCGTCCGCAACGCCATCGCCTCCGGCGTCACCTTCGCCGTCGCGGCGGGCAACTCCAACGCCAACGCCTCGAACTACTCCCCGGCGCGGGTCAGCGAGGCCATCACCGTCGGCTCCACCACGAACACCGACGCCCGCTCCTCGTTCTCCAACTTCGGTTCGGTGCTGGACATCTTCGCGCCGGGCACCTCCATCACCTCCACCTGGAACACCGGCGACTCGGCGACCAACACCATCTCGGGCACCTCGATGGCCAGCCCGCACGTGGCCGGCGCCGCCGCGCTGTACCTCCAGGCGAACCCGACGGCGACCCCCGCGCAGGTGTCCGCCGGGCTGGTCTCCGCCGCCACCAACGGGGTGGTCGGCAACCCGGGCACCGGCTCGCCCAACCGCCTGCTGAACGTGGGCGGCGGCACCACCAACCCGCCGGGCGACCGCTTCGAGAACCTCGACGACCACGCCATCGCCGACAACGCGACGGCCGAGTCGCCGATCACGGTCACCGGCGTCTCCGGCAACGCCCCCGCCGCGCTCGGCGTCGAGGTCGCCATCCAGCACACGTACATCGGTGACCTCCAGGTCCAGCTGATCGCCCCCGACGGCACCGCGTACACCCTGAAGGGCTACGGGGAGGGCGGCTCGACGGACAACATCAACACCACGTACAGCGTGAACGCCTCCGCCGAGACGGCCAACGGCACCTGGAAGCTGCGGGTCAGTGACAACGCGGCCCAGGACGTGGGGAAGATCGACTCCTGGGCGCTCCAGTTCTGACGCCCACCACGCGTGAATCCGGTGTGCTGAGCGGGCCCGCCCGCTGACCGGACACCCACCTCGTCCCCGTGACCCGCGGCCCGCGCCGCGCACGGGGACGAGGCACGTCACCCCGCATACCGACTGCCGCCCCTGCCGCACCGCCGCATACGATGCGTGGGCCATGCACCGCCGTCGCCCCCGGGTGACCGGCCGCCCCGGCCCGAACCCAGGAGCACCGCACCCGTGTCCATACCCCCGCCGCCCGGCCCGGGCACCCCGCAACAGCCTTGGCCGCCGCGCTCCGGGGAGCCGGGCGGCAATCCCTTCGCGCCGCCCGTCGCGGGTGGCCCGCCTGGTCAGCCACAGGGCCCGGTGGGGTACCCCGGCGGCCCCTACGGTCCGCCGGTCGGCGTTCCCGGGGCTCCGGGCGGTCCGGGCGGTCCGGGCGTGCCGGGCCCGCCGTACCCGCAGTGGCCGGGCGGGCCGGGCGGTTGGGGCGGCCCGCCGCCGCGTCCCCCGGTGAGCGGGCTCGCGATCACGGCGCTGGTCTTCGGCATCCTGTGCTTCCTGCCCGCGGTCGGGCTCGTCCTCGGGGTCGTCGCGCTCTCCCGCATGCGCCGCACCGGTGAACGCGGCAAGGGGATGGCCGTGTGGGGGATCGCCCTGTCCTGCTTCGGCCTGCTGCTGCACCTGCTGGTCCTGCTCGGCGGCGGCTGGGACGACGTCCGGGCGGGGGTGCGGGACGCGGCGTACCCCGTCTTCGCGGTGGACAAGGGCGACTGCTTCACCACCCCGGAAGGCGGGCTCGAAGGGGTCACCTACGACGTCGACGAGGTGTCCTGCGCCGAGAAGCACGACGGCGAGGCGTTCGGCAGCTACCGGGTGAGCGGCGCGGACGGCGCCTACCCCGGTGACAAGGCGATCTCCGCCGAGGCCGACGTCAAGTGCTACGACCTGCGCTCCGTCTACGCGATGGACCTGTGGGCGCATCCCCCCGACGTCGACGTGTACTACTTCACGCCCACCCCCGAGAGTTGGAAGCTCGGCGACCGCGAGGTCACCTGCATGTTCGGCAGTTCGGACGGCAAGACCCGGCTCACCGGGTCCCTGCGCAACGACGCCGCCATGCAGACCGGCGACCAACTCGTCTACCTCCAGGCGGCGCGGCACCTGGAGGACGCCCTGGAGGCGATCCCCGAGGCCGCCTACGTCGAGGACGACCTGCCGGGCCACCGGGAGTGGGCCGCCGAGATGTCCGAGGCCCTGGTCGCGCAGACCGACCTGCTCCGTGACCGCAGCTGGCCGCAGCGGAGCGCGCCGGCCGTCGCCGCGCTGGTCAAGGACCTCGAAGCGGCGCGCAAGGAATGGGACCGAGCGGCCCGCGCCACCGACGCGGACACCTTCTACCTCCACTACGACAAGGGCATGGACCTGGTCGAGCCCGCCGGCGCGGTGCCGTCCCGGGAGGCGCTCGGCCTGGGGACGACCCCGCCGCCCCACCTCGTGAGCGATCCCGAGGAACCGGGCGACGGAGGGGCCGAGGGAGACAAGGGAGATCAGGGAGACCAGGGGGGTAAGCGGGACAAGGGGGACGCGGGTCCCGGGGTCGGGGCGGCCGTGTGATCCGCGGCCGAACGGCTCACGGCCGGCGGCTCGCGGCGCTATACCCGGGGAAATGACCTGGGTAAAGGCATGTCATCACTTCGGGTGATTCTCTGGCCCTTGGTTGCACGGCGCCACCCACAGTTGCGAATCTGTTGCTGTGCGTCAACCCGTTGGGAGGGGCCAGTGACATTCGGTGACCAGCCGGCGTATCTGCGGGTCGCGGGCGATCTGCGCAGGAAGATCACCGACGGCTCGTTGCCCCCGCACACCCGCCTCCCCTCGCAGGCCAAGATCCGTGAGGAGTACGGCGTCTCCGACACCGTCGCCCTGGAGGCCCGCAAGGTCCTGATGGCGGAAGGCCTGGTCGAGGGCCGCTCCGGTTCCGGTACGTACGTCCGCGAGCGCTCCGTGCCGCGTCGCATCGCCCGCTCCGGGTACCGCCCCTCCGAGGGCCCCACCCCGTTCAAGCAGGAGCAGGCGGACTGCTCGGTGCGCGGCGCCTGGGAGTCCCGCAGCGAACAGACGGACGCCGACCCGGACGTGGCCGAACGGCTGCGCATCGACGTCGGGGACCGGGTGATGCGCACGCGGTACGTGTACCGGGACGGCTGTGACGCGATGATGCTGTCCACCTCCTGGGAACCGCTCGCCCTGACCGGTCGGACCCCCGTGATGCTGCCCGAGGAAGGGCCGCTGCGGGGTACGGGAGTGGTGCGGCGGATGGCCGCGATCGACGTCGTCGTGGACAACGTCACGGAGGAGGTCGGCGCCCGACCGGGGCTGGCGGACGAACTGCTGGCGCTGGGCGGGGTGCCGGGTCACGTCGTGATCGTCATACGGCGGACGTTCTACGCCTCCGGGCTGCCCGTGGAGACGGCCGACCTGGTCGTTCCCGCCGATCGGTACAGGGTGGCCTACCACCTGCCCGTTCGGTAGCGCCCCGGCCGGGCCCGGTCGTGCCCGGGGTCCGGTCGCGGGAGTGGGTGGAATCTGGCCGTTCTGCCGGGGCGCGGCCCGCGGTGGGGTGCGGGGAGTTGTTCGCTGACGCGTGAGGGGTGGGGGGTTTTGTGCGGACGGGCGGCGCGGTGTTGTGGGAGGGCGGTGGCAGGGAAGCGGCGGCTGCCGGGTGTGCAGGGCGTTCGGCATCCGGCAAGGGGGGCGCGCGGACGGAGCCGTGCCCCCTTGTCCATGGCTTGTTGCCTACCTCTTTGTGCAAAGGCATATCCGGTGCGTGAAGGTCGGGCGTAGGCTCGGGCATATGCAGATTGCGGTTTCCTTGGTGGACACGGCACGGATCGAGCCACGGGGAGAAAGGGGAGGGGCGCGATGACCGAAGGCACGGCCACCTTGCCCTGGCTCGTCATACGGGAGGACGACAACGGCAACCGCTACCGCGTGGGCCGGTACGCCACGCGCGCGGAGGCGGAACGGATCGCCGACAGCCTCGGCGCCCCGGGGCACCACCACCTCTACTGGGTGGAACAGGTCGGCCCGAGCAGCACCCCGTAACCCCGGCGCCCGGTGACCCCGGCGTCCAGCAACCCTGGTGCGTCGTCACCCCGGCACCCCGCCCAGCGTGATGCCGGTACCGATACCTCGGTGGAACGCCCTCCCAGGGCGCGGCCCGTCCGCTGCCCCGTGCGTCGCGGCGCGGCCCGCGCCCGCGGATAGGCTCCGGGGCGTGGAGGAACGAGTGGTGGTCGTCGCGGGGGCCCTGTACGCGGGGGAACGGCTGTTGGCGGCGCGGCGCAGCGCCCCGGCCGAACTGGCGGGGCGGTGGGAGCTACCGGGCGGCAAGGTCGAGCCGGGGGAGCCGCCGACCGACGCCCTCGTCCGTGAACTGCGCGAGGAACTCGGCGTCGAGGTCGGGGAACTGACCCGGGTGCCGGGCGAGTGGCCGCTCAAACCCGGCTACGTGCTCCAGGTGTGGCGGGCGCACCTCCTCGACGGTGAACCCCGCCCGCTCCAGGACCATGACGAGGTCCGCTGGCTGGGCCCGGGCGAGGTCTGGTCCGTCGACTGGCTGGATCAGGACGTTCCTGCCGTACGGGAAGTGCTCCGGTTCGCCGGATTCCCCGCTGACCCCACGTCCGTGCGGGCGTCTTGACGGGATTTTTGCCTTTCCGCTCCGGTGCCCGCCGTCGGGAGCCCGGATCGGTGTCCGATGCAGCGTTCCCTCAGGTCCCAGGGGTGCTGTGGGGTGCGCAGACGGAGCACGAGTCCACCTTTGTGCGCCCTGCACGGGCGCTGTTCGCGCTCCTCGACCTTCTGTGCGCCCCGCACGGGATAGAGGTCGGCGCATATCGGGTATGTGCCCACTAAGCACATGAATCCGGACGCGGTCGCGCGGGTGGCCAGGGAAGTGATGCGGCGTGATCGACACCGACCGGGACCGGGGCGATCCGGGTGACCGGAGTGAAGGCGACCGCGTGGAGTGGACGTTCCCCGCCGACCCGGGAGCCGTGCGGGACGCCCGGGCCAGGGTCCGCGGACAACTCGGCGACTGGGGGCTGGAATCCCTCGGCGATCTGACCGCCCTGCTCGTCAGCGAGCTGGTGACCAACTCCCTGCGGTACGCCTCCGGCCCCATCGGCGTCCGGCTCGTACGGCCCCCGCGCCCGCCCGGCGCCCTCCTGGTGGAGGTCTCCGACCCGCTGCCCCACCCGCTGCCCGAACCGCCCCCCGAGCACCACGCCGACGTCGACGAGGAAGGTGGCCGGGGACTGCGCCTCGTCGCCTCCACATCCAGCCGTTGGGGCATGCGTCCGGGCAGGTCGGGAAAGACGGTGTGGTTCGAGTTGGCCCTGCCTGGTTAGAAGGGAGAGAGGGCGCGGACCGGTCACCACCGGTCCGGAAAGTGTCGGGACCGAGCTGTGATCGTGAACACCGTGTTGCGCGGGGCCGTTGTGCTGGATACTGCGGGCAGCCGCCACCGGTGACCGGTACCGGGTGCGGTGAGCTGGAGGGGACGGTTCGCGTGAGCGAGATACCAGCGCAGGCCACTGTGCCCGGTCATTCGTCGGAGGGTGCGATGGGTGAGACGCGCGGCGACGCGATGTGGCAGGGCACGCCACCCGGGTCCATCTACGACTACCTCAAGGTGGCCTCCTTCTCGATCGGCCCGGACGGGCTGATCGAACAGTGGAGCACCCGCGCCGAACAGCTCTTCGGGGTGCCCGCTTCGGTCGCCGTCGGCAAGGACCCCATCGAGGCGTTCGTCCCGCCGGAACTGCGCGCCCGAGGCCAGCGCACCCTCGCGGAGATCCTCGACGGCCGGGAGTGGACCGGCGCGGTGCCCTTCCGGACACCGCCCGCCGAGGGCTCGGCCGCCCGGCCGCACCCCCGCCCGGGGCGTTACGCGCAGCCCGGCCACGACGGTGTGCGGGGCGTCGCCGCCACCGGGCAGCGCGGCGGGAACCCGGACGCACGGGGGGCCGCACCGGGCCGCGGCGCCCGCTTCACGGGCGACCACGGCGACCCCGGGAGCGTCGGCATCGCCGAGCTCTACGTCATGCCCACCGAGAACGCGAAGGGCGAACGCGCCGCCGTCTGCATCGTCGTCGACGTCCGCGCCCTGCGCCGCATCGAGACCGACATCGCCGCCTCGCAGGCGATTTTCGGCCAATCCCCCTTCGGGTTCGTGTTGTTCGGCGCCGAGCTACGCGTGCAGCACGCCAACCGACAGTTCGCCTCCGTGTTCGGCGGGCGGGCCGAGGACCACCGGGGTCGCACCGTCCACGACTACCTGCCCCGCCAGGAAGCCGACCGGATCTCCGCCGCCCTGCGCCGCGTCCTGGAGACCGGCGAAGCCGTCACGGACATGCAGATCGTCGGACCCGCCCCCGGTTCCAGCGACCGCCGCCACTGGTCCATCAACCTCTACCGGGTGCACAGCGGCAGCGGACGCCCCATCGGGGTCGCCGGACTGGGCACCGACGTCACCCGCCGCCACGCCGCCGCCCGCGAGGCCGCCCAGTCCCGCCGCAACCTGGCCCTCCTCAACGAGGCCGGCGCCCGGATCGGCAACTCCCTCGACATCGAGGCCACCGCACGGGAACTCCTCGACGTCACCGTCCCCGGCTTCTGCGACCTCGCCGCCGTCGACCTCTACCAGGGGCTCCTGGACGGGGACGGCGCCGCCCCCGGACAGTGGAGCGTCCCCGACTCCGGCGGCGGCAGCGGCGACCTGCGCCGGGTCGCCTACGCCAGCGCGGTCGCCGACGCCCCCTTCACCGACGGACGGGCCCCGGTCAAGGTCGGCGCGACCCACCACTTCGACTTCTCCTCCCCGTTCGCCGACGCCCTGCGCACCGGACGCCCCCGCCTCATCGACGGCGTGCCCGGGGGGCTCATCCGCTCCACCCTCGCGGTGCCGATGGTCGCCCACGACACGGTCGTCGGGCTCGTCCAGTTCACCCGTACCAAGGGCAGCGAGCCGTTCAGCGAGCGGGACCGCGCGCTCGCCGGTGAACTCGCCGCCCGCACCGCCGTGTCCATGGACAACGCCCGGCTCTACCGGCGCGAACACCAGCGCGCGCTGATCCTCCAGCGCTCCCTGCTCCCGCCCGACAACCCGGTGGCCGCCGGACTCGACATCGCCTGCCGCTACCTCCCCAGCAACGCCGCCACCGAGGTCGGCGGCGACTGGTTCGACGTCATCGAACTCCCCGGGCACCGCACCGCCCTGGTCGTCGGCGACGTCATGGGCCGCGGTCTGCGCGCCGCCGTCGCCATGGGCGAGCTGCGGACCGCCGTCCGCACCCTGGCCCTGCTCGACCTCGAACCCGCCGAAGTGCTCTCCGCCCTGGACGAGGTCGCCCGCGGCCTCGGCACCCCCGGCGGCGTGCAACAGGCCACCCGGGCCGCCCGCACCTCCCGCGACGCCGACCTCTCCGAGGTCTACCTCGCCACCTGCGTCTACGCCGTCTACGACGCCGTCACCCGCCGGGTCACCTTCGCCAACGCGGGCCACCTGCCGCCGGTCATCCTGGAACCCGGCGAATCCGCCCTGATGCTCGACGTGCCGCCCGGCATGCCGCTCGGCGTCGGCGGCGAACCCTTCGAGGAGGTCGAGGTCGAACTCGCCGAAGGAGCCCTGCTCACCCTGTACACCGACGGCCTCGTCGAGTCCCGCGACCACCCCCTCGACGAGGGGCTGCACGCCCTCGTCGGCGCCCTCACCGCACCGGACCGCCCGCTGGAGGACGTCTGCGACCACGTCCTCGGCGCCCTCGACACCCACCACGGCGAGGACGACATCGCCCTCGTCCTGGCCCGGGTCCAAGGGCTGCCCGCCGAGTCCGTGGGCGACTGGTCGCTGCCCCGCGAACCGCAGAGCGTGGGCCGCGCCCGTGAGTACGCCCGCGCCCAGCTGGAGTCCTGGGACCTCGAAGCGCTGGTCGACACCACCGAACTCCTCGTCAGCGAACTCGTCACCAACGCCCTGCGCTACGGCGAGGGCGAGATCAGACTCCGGCTGCTGCTCGACCGCACCCTCGTCTGCGAGGTCTGGGACGCCGGACTGGTCCAACCCCGGCGCCGCCGCGCCCGCGCCACCGACGAGGGCGGCCGGGGGCTCCAACTCGTCGGCCTGCTCAGCGCCGGCTGGGGATCGCGCAGGACCCACCGGGGCAAGACCGTCTGGTTCGAACTGCCCCTCCCCGACGGCGAGGGCGGCCAGATCGACGTGGCGGAAGCACTGATGAGCATGTTCTGAGCGGCCGGGACGCAGCCGTGGCGCACCTCCGACCCGTCAGCCCCCGGACTTCAGGGCGGTGAGCCGGGCCTCCACCTCCGCGGTGTCGCCCAACGCGTCCAGCCGCTCGAACTGCGCGTCCAGCGACGAGGCCGCCAACTCCTGCCTGCCGAGCGCCCGCGCCTCCTCCCGACGGACCTTCTCCTCGAAGCGGCCCAGGTCACTCGTCGGATCGAGCACGTCGACGTTCTTCGCCGCGTCCAACATCTGGTTCTGCGCCTGCGCGGTACGCGACCGGGCCACCAACTGGTCGCGCCGGGACTGGAGCTCCGACAGCTTCCGCTTCATCTGGTCCAGGCCCGACGTCAACTTGCCGACCACCTCGTTCTGCGCGGCGATCACCGGCTCCGCGTCCTTCGCCTCCCGCTCCGCCTGCAACTGCCGCTCCAGCGCCACCCGGGCCAGGTTGTCGAAGGTGTCCGCCTCCGGGGCGTCGCCCGCCGTCCGCAACTGGTCGGCCTTGCGACTGGCGGCGAGCGCCTTGCGCCCCCACTCGGCCGCGGCGTCGACGTCCTCCCGGTGGTCCTGCTCCAGCATCCGCAGATTGCCGATCGTCACCGACACGGCCTCCTCCGCCTCCCCGATGTGGGCGGTGTAGTCACGGATCAACTGGTCGATCATCTTCTGCGGGTCCTCGGCCTGGTCGAGGAGGGCGTGGATGTTCGCCCGGGCCAACTGGGTGACGCGGCCGAGGACGGTCTGCTTGCTCATCGGAGGGCCTTTCGGGTGAGGGCGCCGTGGTGGAGCCGGGACCTGGTGTCGTCGCGAAGTTCCGCGGCCGGTGCCGCAACCGCTGTCAGAACCGTCCACCCCCGCCCCTGCGGCCCCGGGTGGCACCGCCGCCGAAGCTCCCCGGACCGAAACCGCCCCGCCCCGCCCCGCCGAAACCGCCCGGACCACCGGAACGACCGCCCGCGGCCCGGCCGAGACCGCCCAGCACCTGGCCGAGGATGATCCCGCCGAGCACCGCGCCGCCCGTCCCCCCACCGCCACCGGGGCGCCCGCCGTACGGGGCGCCGCGCGCCCGCACGTCCTGCTCCGCCAACTGCCGGGCCTCCCGGGCCAACGCGTCCGCCCGCTGGGCGTCGGCGAGCGCGCCCGCCGGGTCGCCCGTCGCCCCCTGCGCCCGCGCCAGATGACGCTCCGCCTCCGCGAGCCGGGTCCGCGCCTGGCTGCCCACCGCACCCCGGTGCGTGGTGACGTAGTCCGCCGCCGCGCCGACCGCGCTGCGACCCGTCAGCAGTGCCTGCCCGAGCAGTGACCGGGCGCGCACCTGTGTCGCCTCCCGCTCCCGCGCCCCCGTCAACGCCGCGTCGAGCGCCCCGTCGGCCTCCTCCAACCTCCGCAGTGCGCCGATCGGGTCGTAGGGGCCCGCCGCCCGCTCCGCCCCCACGTCGTGCAGCACCGCCTCGGCGCGGGCGACCCGGCCCCTGAGGTCCGCCGTGGGCTCGCCCGCCACCGTGCCGTCGAGCATGCCGCGCGCCTCGGCGAGGTCCGTCTCCGTCTCCGTCAGGGCACCCGGCACGGCCCGGTCGGCCGCCGCGATCTCCTCGGCCAGCCGCTCCACCGCCGCCACGAAGGTCCCCGCCTGGTCCAGGGCCCCCTCGGCGGCCCGCAACCGGACGGCGGCCCGACCGTTGTCCCCGGCGGCCACCGCCTCGCGGGCACCCGCCAGGCCCGCCGCCGCGAACACCAACCGGTCCTTCGCCTGCTCCACATGGCCCGCCACCGGCACCGAAGCGGCCGGTGCGTACGCGGTGCCGAGCCGGTCCAGGGTCTCCTGCGCGCCTTCCGTCCGGCTGCTGACCTGCTGATACACCCCGTCGGCGTGCTCCAGCGCCGCGGGCGCCGACTGCTCCAGGGCCCGCAGTCGGTCGAACGCCGCCGACTCCGCGTCCAGCCGCCGGTTCGCCTCCGTGCAGCGCGCGACGATCTCGTCCAGCATGCGCCGTCGGGTGGCGTCGTCCTCCGGGAACGCGTCGTCGAGCTGCTGGCGCAGCCGGAACGCGGCCGTCAGCTCCGTACGGGCGTACTCCAACGCCTCGGTGAACGGCCGGGTGGCCTCCTCGCCGAACTGCGCCGTGGCGAAGCCCAGCTCCTCCGCACTGGTGCGCACCGCGTCGTCGGTCGTCACCAGCAGCCGCCGGGCCCGCCCGTCCCACTCGGGCAGCGGGACGGGACCCGGCGCGCCCGGGGCCCTGGCCCCCCACTCGGGGCCCTGTCGCACCGTCTTCGCACGCCGCCGCTTGCGGGCGACCGCGTACACCGCGAGCGCGCCGGCCGCGCCCACCGCGACCACCGGGAGCACGAAGTCCCCGGTGCCGACGTCCGGACCGACCAGGCTGCCCGGATCGGGGTCGCCGGGCGTCAGCGACGGCACGGGGACGGGCCGCCCCGACAGCACCGCGTCCATCCCGTCGGCGGCGCCGATCCCGGCGCCCGCCCAGTCGTTCGCCCGGAGCGCCGGCTCGATCGCCGTCCGGGCGACCCCAGCGAGCTGCGCATCGGTCAGCCGGACGTCCTGGTCCACCGAGTACGCGTACTGGCGGTCGTGCGTGGCGACGGCGAGCAGCAGGTCGTCCAGCCCGAGGCCGCCGCGGTCCGCGGTCGCGTCCGCCCAGCTCTGGGGCGTCCGCCCGGAGAAGTCGCGCACGTACACCAGGTACAGCTGGAGGCCCTGATCGCGGTCCAGGCGTTCCAGGGCGGCGGCGACCTCGTCGCGGCGGTCACCGAGGGCGCCGACCGTGTCGGTGATCTGCCCGGTGCGGGACAGCGGTACGGGATCGTCCGCGCGGGTGACCCCGGCGGCACCGAGCACGAGCCCCAGCCCGACCAGCACCGCCAGCGCGAGCAGGGCCACCGGCCCCCCGCGCGCGCTCACGGGCCCGGCCCGCCGCACGGTCCGTCGAGGGTGCGCCGGCCACCCCGGCGCGCCCTCCCACCTGCCCGGACCCCGCGGGGGCCGACTCCTGGGCGACGTCACATCCTTGAACATATGACCCCGAACCCGGCGCCGCGACCGCGATCGGCCCGCCCGCGGCACCGCGGGCGGGCTGCCGGGGCCCCGCGCTGTCAGTGGGGGCGGCCATCCTGGACGCCATGACCACCCCGACACTGATCACCACCTGGCGCACCCTCCTCGCCGACCCCCACAAGACCTGGGCCCTGTTCGAGCACGGCACCTGCGTGGTCCTCGCGACCGCGTCCGGTGACCCCGCCGGCCGGGCCGCCGACCTCCTCGCTCAGTTCGGTCCGGTGGGCGCGGGCTCGGCCGCGGGGGACTTCGGCGTCATCACGCCGGACGCCGTCGAGGGCTGGGTGGTCACCGGCCACCACCCGGACGTCCTCACCTACGTCGCGCCCCGGGAGGTGGCGGAGCCGACGGACCTGTCGATCGGTCTCTACGGCCGCACCAAACGCGCGCTGGACGCCGTCGGGCTGCGGATCGTGCACCTGGAGAACGGGCGCGGCGACGGCTGAGCCCGCGCAGCCGGCGCTCAGATGCTGAACCGCTCCCGGGCCAGCAGCGGCCTGACCCGGGAGGCGAACCCGCCCGTGCGGAACGGGCGTTGGAGCAGCCCGGGCCGCAGCTCCTGGGCGAGCGCGGCGGCGATCATGCCCTGGTCCAGGGCGAGGACGAAGTCGCTGACCCGCCCGCTGCGGACGTCCACGGAGTCCCGGAACCCGTACCCGTCGTCGTAGGCGCCGAAGTCCCGGGCGAGCGCGCGGAGGTTGGCGACGGCCTCGCCGCGCGCCTGGGGCAGGGCGAGGAACGAGGCGTGCGGGGTGACCACCCCGTGCGACAGGTACCCCTCGGTCTGCATGCCCATCGCATCCACGCCGTACTCGCGGTAACCGCCGTCGGGCACGTTGGACGGGGAGAAGCCCCAGTACCCGTACTCCTCCTCGACCAGTCCGTGTTCGATCTGGCCGCGCACGTAGTGCTCGTGGGAGCGGCCCCAGGCGTGCGGTGACCACGCCGACTCGGGGACGAACAGCGGCACCATCAGCGCCTCGAACATCGAGCCGCCCCAGCTGGGCACCAGCTTGCGACCCCGGTAGGAGTAGTGGCCGTTCCACACCCGGACGCCGTCCACGGTGACGTACGAGCCGCCCGGCGTCTGCTCCTGCTCCCACTCGGGCAGCATCGTCCGGTACATGCACCAGTAGTGCTGCGCGGGCAGCGAACCGTCCGCGATGCCGAGGTAACTCGCCATCCGGGGCTCGGTGTTCAGGGCGCCGTAGTGGTGGCCGGTGGGCTCGTCGGTGTCGGTCCAGACGCCGCCGCGCAACTGGCCCGGACGCTGCGCCGGGTCGGCCGCGTCGTACGGGGTGTAGAAGAACGACCAGTCGGCGGTGGCGAGGACGCGGGCGATGCGGCGGCGCAGCGAGGGGTCGGCGTCGGCGGCGATCCGCAGCCCGGCGACCAGCCAGGCGTTGTCCACGGAGGAGAGGAACGGACGGACGGCCGCACCGGTCTCCGGCCACTGCGTCAACGTCGAACCGTCGTACGCGTCGTACCAGTTGAGCCAGAAGCCGTGGTGCCGTTCCAGCTTCTCGACGGCGGCGACGGTACGGGCGAGGTCGCGGCGCATGGTGCCCCGGCTGATCACCCCGAGTCCGGCGGCGGCCACCGTGGACCACAGACCGCAGCCGATGTTGGTGGGCGAGGTCTGGCGGGAGGGGACCGGGCGGCCGGGCCGGCTGAGGTCCGTCTTGTCGGCGGTGAGCCCGAAGTCCGTGGTCATCGCGTCGAGGGAGCGGTAGGTGTCGCGGAACCACCGGTGCAGCAGGGGCGCGTCGGCGGCGGGTGCGCGGGACGGGGAGCGGTGCGCGGCGGCAGCCCGGGTCGGTGCGGCGGCCAGGGTCAGGGCGGCGGCCCCGGCTCCGGCGGTGGTGAGGAACGATCGACGGTGCATGCGGATGCGGTCCATGCGGTTCCAGCTCCTGGTGTCGGGAGGTGTGGAGTCGTGCGGAGGGCCGGGCGGGTGGTGGGGGACCGGGGGGACGCCGTCGGCCCGGCGGGGCTGCGACGGACCGACGGCGTCGTTCGGTGGGGCGCGGGGCGGCGGAGGGGGCCGCCCCGCGCCCGCGGCTCACTCCCCGGTGGGGAGTTCCCGGGTGCGGCCGAGCCCGCCGAGCCAGACGGCGGAGGGCTTGGCGGTCCGCTCGAAGGTCACCGGGTCGTAGGAGATCAGCCCGAAGGTGGGCGCGAAGGAGCCCCACTCGTAGTTGTCGAGTGCGCTCCAGTGCAGGTAGCCGCGGATGTCGAGCCCGTCCCGCAGCGCCGCTTCGACCTCCTCCAACGCGCCCTTGGTGTAGGCGATGCGGCGGTCGTCGTCATCGGTGGCGATGCCGTTCTCGGTGACGATCAGCGGGACGTCGCCCACCACGTCCGCGGTGTGCCGCAGGGCGTAACCGACGGCCGCCGGGTAGTACTCCCAGCTGGTCAGGGTGCGCTCGACGTCCTCGGGCGCCGGGATCGGGCCGTCGACGCCGATCCTGGTCCGGGTGTAGGACTGGACGCCGATCCAGTCGTCGCCGCGGGCGGCCTCGATGAACACGTCCTCGCGCGGGTGCCGGTAGGCGGCGGTGACCTCTTCGGCGCCGGGAAGCGCCTGGTAGACCTGGTTGGCGATGGTCCAGCCCACCTGGATGTCCGGGTTGACGGCCTTGACGGCCTTCGACGCGGCGTGGTGGACGGCGATGATCGCGCGGGTGGTGTCCTCGTCGGGCGTCGGCAGCCCGGCCGGCGGGAAGCCGATGTCCCCGGCCTTGGCGGCCCCGGCCATCACGGCGATCATGTTCGGCTCGTTGATGGTGCAGACGTGGTCCACGCCCTCGGCGATGACCGGGGCGGTGGCCTCGACGTACCGGGTGAACAGGTCGACGGCCTCGTCGGCGGTCCAGCCGCCCAGGTCCTCGAACCACTGCGGGACGGTGAAGTGGTGCAGGGTCACCATCGGGCGCAGACCACGGGCCCGGGCGCCCTCGACCATGCGGCGGTAGTGGGCGATCTCGGCGTGCGAGAAGTGGCCGCGGGCCGGCTCGATGCGGGCCCACTCGATGCTGAACCGGTAGTCGGTGAAGCCGAGCTCCGCGAGCAGGTCCATGTCCTCGGGCCAGCGATGGTAGCTGTCGGCCGCGTCCAGGCTCGGTGCCTGGATGTGGGAGGTGCCGCTGTGCTCCTTGCGCCACCAGTCGCTGTTGGTGTTGTTGCCCTCGATCTGGTGGGCGGCGGTGGAGGCCCCCCAGAGGAAGCCGTCGGGGAACCGTGTCGGGGCGTGCGTCATCGTCCTGTCTCTCTGGTGGGTGCGGGCGCGGTCCGGCCCGGGGGGTGGGGGAGCGGCCCGGCGTGCGGGGGGAGCGAATCGGAAACGAGAAGGGGGGCGGGCGGGGCTACTTCATGCCGGCGGTGGCGATGCCCTGGGTGAAGTGGCGCTGGAGCACTGCGAAGACGAGCAGCACCGGCAGCACGATCAGGAAGGAACCGGCCATCAGCATGCCGTTGGAGCCGGCCGACTGGTTGGGGTCGGTGGCGAAGGTCGCCAGGGCCACCGGGAGCGTGTACTTGTCGGGGTCGTTGGTGGCGATCAACGGCCACACGAAGTTGTTCCAGGACCCCAGGAAGGTGAAGATCGTCAGCGTGGCGAGGGCGGGCTTGACCAGCGGCATCACGATCCGCCAGAAGATGTACCACTCGCCGGCGCCGTCCATCCGCGCCGCTTCCAGCAGTTCGTCCGGGATCGACTGCATGAACTGCCGCATCAGGAAGACCCCGAAGGCGCCCGCCGCGAACGGCAGCACCAGACCGGCGTACGAGTCGATCAGCTGCAACTTGCTCATCAGCACGAACAGCGGCAGCAGCATCAGGTTGCCGGGCACCATCAGCGCACCGAGCACCAGCCCGAAGAGCTTGTTGCGGCCGGCGAACCTGAGCTTGGCGAGCGCGTAGCCGAGCATCGAGCAGAAGAGCAGGTTGGAGACGGTGACGAGGGTCGCCACGATCACCGAGTTGAGGAAGTAGCGCGGGAGGTCCAGCCGGTCCAGCAGTCGCTCGAAGTGCGCGAGCGTCCACTCGGTGGGCAGCCACACGGGCGGTGAGGCGCTGAGTTCCTCGTTGGTCTTGAAGGCCGACAGTGCCATCCACAGGAACGGCGCCGACATGATCAGCAGACCCAGCGAGACCAGTGTGTACACCAGGACCCGGCGCAGTCGCGGACCGTTCGACCGCGGCGGCGCGGCGCCGGTCGGGGCGGGCGGGGCGACGGTCGGGGTGGACTTCGTGGCGCTCATGCCGTGTTGTCCTTCAGCAGTCGGAGCTGGAGCACGGTGATGCCCATGATCACCACGAAGAGGACGTACGCCATCGCGCTCGCATAGCCCATGTGGAAGAAGTTGAAGCCCTCGCGGTACATGTGCAGCGAGACGGTGAGCGTGCTGTCCGAGGGACCGCCCTGGGTCATCACGAACGGCTCCTCGAACACGTTGAGGTAACCGATCGTGGTGATCACGGTCGCGTACAGCAGGGTCGGCCGCAGCAACGGCACGGTGATGCGGCGGAACTCGCCCCAGGTACCGGCGCCGTCGAGCTTCGCGGCCTCCCGCACCTCGGTGGGGATGGCCTGGAGCCCGGCGATGAACAGCACCATGACCGTGCCCATGTTCCGCCACACCGCCATCAGGATCAGCGACGGCATCGCGAGCTTCTCGTCACCGAGGAAGTCCGGCGCGGTGAGCCCGACCTCGGCGGCGAGACCGGCGATCAGCCCGTCCGCCGGGTCGAGGACGAACCGCCACACCACGGCGACGGCGACGATCGAGGTGACCACGGGGGCGTAGAAACCGACGCGGAAGAAGGTGCGCGCCCGGTCGATGCCGTTGTTGAGGAGCACCGCGACCAGCAGACCGAGTCCGATGGTGAGGGGAACCCCGATGACGACGAAGTAGGCCGTGTTGAAGAGGGCGGTGAGGAACTTCTCGTCGCTGAAGAGCTTCGTGTAGTTCTCGAAGCCGATGAACTCGGCCTCCCACGGATCGGTCACGTTGCGCAACCCGAAGTCCGTGAAGCTCATGACGAGCGTCGCGAGGATCGGGAAGGCCATGAAGACCGCGAACAACACGAGGAACGGGGTGGAGAACAGCCACCCGGCGAGGTTCTGCGTGCCCAGCCGCGGCGTGCGGCGCCCGCGGCCCCGGCCGTCGGCCCCGCTGCCGGGTGTCGCCCCGCCCGGGCCGGGACTGCTGCCCGGCCCGGCCTTCGCCCTGGCCGCGCCGGAGGCGGCGGGTCCGGTCGTGGTGCTCATCGTGTCTACTCCACGAGGCTTTCGACCTCGGACTGCGCCTTCTTCGCGGCGTCCTCGGCGGAGGCCTTGCCCTGGGTCACGGACTCGATGGCGGTGTCGACCTTCGAGGTGATCTCGGACCACTCGGCGAGCGGCGGCGAGGTCTTCGCGGTCTCCATCTGCTTGCGGAAGACCTGGAGGTTCGGGTCCTCGGCCAGGGCGCCCGACTCCCAGGCGGCGGTGGCGGCCGGCAGGTCACTGGTCCGCTCGAACCAGTCCTCCTGGCCCTTGGTGTCCGTGAGGTGCTTGATGAACTCCTTGGCGGCCGGCTTGTTGTCGCTGTCCTTGGAGATCACCAGGCTGGAGCCGCCGGCCATGGACACCGACTGCTCGCCGGTGGGGACGGGGGCGACGGCCCACTTGCCGTCCAGGTCCGGGTACTGGGTCTTGAGCATCGACATGATCCACGGGCCGGAGAAGAACATCGGCACGTCGCCGGTGTTGAAGTCCTTGGTCACGTCGTAGCCGGGCTGGACGCTCTTCTTGGCCAGGCCCTCGTCGAAGTACGCCCCGTACTCCTCGAACGCCTTCACCGCGGCCGGGCTGCCGATGGCCGCCTTGCCGTCCTCGCCGACGATCTCGCCGCCCGCCGAGTACAGGAACGGGTAGAAGCTCTGCACCGTGTCCAGGCCGCTGGGCTGGATCGACAGCCCCCACTTCGTCCCGGCCTCGTCCTGGTACGCGGCGGCGGCCGACCGGAGCTCCGCCCAGGTGGCGGGTGCCTCGTCGATGCCGGCCTGCTTCGCGAGGTCGGTGCGGTAGTAGAGGACGCGGGTGTCGACGTACCACGGCACGCCGTACGCCTTGCCGTCCACGACCCCCTGGTCCCAGCCGGCCGGGAAGAAGTCCTTCCGGTCGAACATCTCGGTGTCGACGGGTTCCAGGGCGTCGATCGCGGCGAACTCGCCCATGTAGGTCCCGCCCATCTGCGCGATGTCCGGGAGGTTGCCCGCGGCAGCCGCGGCGACGAGCTTCTGGTGGGCGACGTCCCAGCCGACGGGGGTCACCTTGACGGTCACGTTCGGGTTCGCCTCGGTGTACTCCTTGGCGACGTCGCCGAGCTTCTCGCCCTCGGCGCCCATGGCCCACACGGTGAGCGTCTGCTTCGCGTCGGCGGCGACGCTTTCACCGCCCGACGTCCCGCAGGCGGTTATTCCGAACGCCGTCGCGAGGGCGATGGCGACCGTGGCGGTTCTGGCGGCGCGGTGCATGGACGGCTCCTCCTTGAGCTTCCCGGGCCTTGCTGGCGTCCCTGACTCCTCGCGCCCGAAGACCCCTGATCGTCTTCGGGTACCCAGGACGCCCGCCCGTGATGTATGCGCTGTCTGTAAGCGCATACATCACTCTGCGCCAGGCGTTCCGGGATGTGCAAGGGGGCTTTACATCACACTCCGGTAACGGCGCCCGCGGGTCGTCCGCCCCCGGGCGTGCGTCGGCAGGGACCCGCCGGGTGGGGGGGGGCGTGCGGAGAGCGGGTGCGGAGTGTCGTGCGAGGTCTGTCGCATGGGGTGGGGGCTCACGGCTCGGGGGTGGGGGGATATGTATGAGTTGCGGCACCTTGCACGCTAGATCGGATGTTTGCGCACGGAAAGGGAATGTGGCGCACAACGCTTTCACCCCGCCCGGTCGGGACCGTGGCGGGGTGGGGCGGGCTGCTGGGGCGGGGGTGCCCGGTCAGGGGGTCCGGGGGGTGCGGTCCCCGGGTCCCTCGGGGGTCCGGGGCGTCCCGGCGGTGCGGGGCGCCGGGTCGTGCGTGACTCCGAGCGCCCGCAGGGTGGCCGTGCGGTGCGCGGCGGCGGCTTCGTCGACGGTCATCCGCCCCGCGGTGACCTCGCCCCCGGCCGCGTGACCCAGTGCCTTGACGACCGCCGCCAGCCAGTGGGCCGGGGGTGCGGGGTCGAACTCCCCGGCGGCCTGCCCCCGTTCGATCAGTTGCCGCAGCCGGGCGTCCACCGGTTCGTGCAGCGCTTCGTCCGCGTCCGGTCGTGCGGGGCGCGTGGGTCGGTCGGTCGCTCGGCCGACGGTGGGGTTGCCCTCGAAGAACTCCCACCCGATGTCCTGGAGTCGTAGCAGCGCGTCGACCGCCGGGCCCTCCTCCAGTCCGGCGGCGTCCATCGCGGCCACCGCCCGGCCCGTGACCCGTTCGGTCACCGCGTCCAACAGTGCTTCCCGTGAGGGGTAGTGCGCGTAGACGGTCTGTCGGGTCACGCCCGCCATCTCGGCGATCTTGCGCAGTCCGGCGTCCGGCTCGGTGGCGAAGAGGGTGACCGCCGCGTCGAGGATGGCCGCTCGGCTGCGCTCGGCGTCGGCCCGGCGTGGTCGGGGGGTCGAGGAAGACATGAACTCTTACAACCTTGTCAGAATTGACGAGCCCTGCATATCTTACAGATGTGTAAGACATCGTACCCGGGGTCACGCCCGAAGGAGCCTCGCCATGCCCTTGCCCTCGTCGCCCTTGCCCTCGCCCGACATCCTCACCACCGCCCCCGAACGTTTCCTCGCCGACTTCTTCGCCTCCTTGACCGAGGCCGTCCTGACCGGTGACGGAGGCCCGGAGGAGCCCGTCGACCGCCACTTCACCCCCGACATCGTGCAGCTCAGCGACGGCATCCGACTCGACCGGGACCGGCTCGTCGCACACCTGCGTCCGGTCCGCAAGAACGCCGTCGCCTGCCACTACGAGATCCACGAGGCGATCGCCGACGGGCCGCGGGTGGCCGCCCGGTTCACCGTGCACGCCCGGATGCGCAAGGGGCGACTCCTCTCCACGGAGGTCCACTTCTTCGGGGACTTCGCTGCTGACGGCCGGATGCGCCGGGCCCACCAACTCACCCGCGCCCTGCCGGATGCCGGCGTCCCGGGGGAGGCGGACCGATGACCCGCACCACCACGTACCCGGTCGCCGGCATGGTGTGCGGGCACTGTGCCGGGACGCTCACCGAAGAACTGGACCGGGTCGCCGGCGTGCTCCACGTGACCGTCGACCTCCAGGCCGGCACCGTCACCCTGACCAGCGACGACCCCCTGCCCACCGAAGACGTGCGCACAGCCGTCGAGGAAGCCGGCTACGCACTCGGAGCGCCGTGCACCTCCTGACCACCGCACACCGCCGGGTGCCGTTCGTGCAGGGCTTCGCCCTCCTCGCCACCGGACTGCTCACCGGCGCGTTCGCCTACGGGGCGCTCAACCTCGCGCCCACCTTCGACGCCGTACCCCTGGACATGCGGCTGGACTTCCACGCGAAGCTGATGCGGATGAACGGCATCACCGTGCAGTCCGCGATGGTGACGTCCGCACTGAGCTCCCTGCTCCTGGCGGTCCTCACCCAGGGCCGGGCCCGGGCGCTCGCGGGCACGGCCGCCGCGCTGGCCCTGGCGTCCTTCCTGATCACGCGGTTCGGCAACGTCCCGATCAACGGCCGGATCAAACAGTGGGCGGCGACCTCGGCCCCCGCCGACCACGCGGAAGTCCTCGCCCGCTGGGAACTCTTCAACTACGCACGCACGCTCGCCGCGTTGCTCGCCTTCGTCCTGCTGATCGTGCACGCGGTGGGTGGGTACGCGCGGGTCGGACGCCCGCGGGACTGAGACGGGCGCGGACGCGGCCCTAGGCTCCGACCATGCCCGTACCGCCCCTACCGTCCGTACCGCCTGCTCCCTCCCGCTCGGCGCCCGCCGCCGTGCCGGAGCGGGCGCCGGACCTGCCGCACCCGTTCCCCTTCGACCCGGCGTACGGGTACGACCCGGCCAGGCTGCTCGCCGTGACCCCGCCGCCGGAGCCCGCCGGCTTCGACGCGTTCTGGCGCTCCCGGTACGCGGCGGCCCGCGCCGTCGACCCCGAACCCGTCGTCGGCCCGGCCGAGGACGAACGGGACGGCGTACGGCTCCACCCGCTCACGTACGCCTCCACCGGGGGCGTCCGCACCGGCGGCTGGCTGGCGCTCCCCGCCGACGGGCTGCCCGCCCGGTACGGGTTCGTGATCGGACACGGTTACGGGGGCCGGGACACCCCGGCACCCGCCCTACCGCTCCCGCTGCCCGGGTCCGCCGCGATCCTGCCCTGCGCCCGCGGACTCCCCGCCCGGGGACTCCAGCCCGACGTGCCCGACACCGCCGATGCGCACGTCCTGCACGGGATCGGCTCGCGCGACACCTACGTCATCGGCGGCTGCGTGGACGACCTGTGGTGCGCCGCCTCCGCGCTGCTCCGACTCGTCCCCGAACTCGCCGCGCCCGGGGCGCCCCGACTCGGGTACGCGGGCGAGAGCTTCGGCGGCGGCATCGGCGCGCTGGCACTGCCCTCCGACGAACGCTTCGGCGCCGCCCAGCTCACGGTGCCCACCTTCGGGCACCACCCGCTACGGCTCACGATGCCGTGCACGGGCAGCGGCGAGGCGGTGCGCGCCCACCACGCCCGGCACCCGGAGGCCACCGACGTCCTCGCCCACTTCGACGCGGCGACGGCGGCGACCCGGCTGCGCACCCCGACCCTGGTCGCACCCGCTCTGTTCGACCCGGCGGTGCCGCCGGGTCGAACAGTTCGCCGTGCACAACGCGGTGGCCGGGCCGCGCGAGTCGTACGTCCTGACGGCCGGGCACTTCGCGCACGAGGGGACGCGGGCCGAGTACGCGGGGCTGGACGCGGCCCGGCGGCGGTTCTTCGCCCACTGGCTGGGGGCCTGACCCCCGTCGTACGTCAGCAGCCGCAGCTCGCGCGCCGGGCCACCGTCACCGGCAGCATCAGCGAAACGGGCACGCCCGGGGCCACCTCCGGCACGCCGGGCACCCGTTCGCTCCCGTCGCCGCCCAACCTGCGCACCAGCAGTTCCACGGCCGCCTCGCCCATCTGCCGCATCGGCTGACGGACGGTGGTCAGCGCGGGGCGCACCAGGCGGCTGAGCGGAATGCCGTCGAACCCGGTCACCGCGACGTCCTCCGGCACCCGCACGCCCCGGCGCTCCAGCGCGTGCAGCGCGCCCACCGCCATCTGGTCGTTGGCGAACAACATGCCCCGCGGCGGCGGTTCACCGTCCGCTTGCGCGCGGTCGAGCAAGGCGTCGGCTGCGCGGGCGCCCTCCGCGCGGGTCATCATCGGAGCCCGCAGATCGGGTTCGTCCCGCACCGGGACGCCGGCCTCCTCGCAGGCCGCCCGGTACCCGCGGAAACGGGCCGCCACGTCGGGGGAGTCCTCGGCGCTCCCGATGAACGCCAGCCGCCGCAGCCCGTGGTCCACGATCAGGTGCCGGGTCAGCGCGCGCTCGCCGTCCTCGTTGGCCGCCTCGATGTGGTCGAGGTGGTCCAGCTGCTCCGACTCGCGCGGGCCCGCCAACATCACCACGGGCAGCCGTCGCGAGATGACCTCCAGGTCCTCGGTCGGTACCGTCCGGGCCAGCACCGCGAAGCCGTCCACCCGGCCCGCGACCTTCGCCACCAGGCTCTCCGGGCCGCCGGTCAGCGAGGCGGCGATGAGCAGGGCGTACCCGTGGCGGCGGGCGGCACGTTCCATGCCCCGGATGATCTGGTCCGAGTAGAGCATCGCGGCGTCATCGTCGTCGGACTCGCCCGCCTCGTGCTCGGCGTCGGGGTCCGAGTAGTCCGGGAAGCAGAGGCCGAGCACGCCCGTGGAGCGGCTGGCCAGGCCCCGGGCGTTCCCGCTCGGCACGTAGCCGAGTTCCCGCGCGGCGGCGAGTACGCGGTCGCGCGTCTGCTGCCGTACGGAGTCGGGGTTGCGGTACACCCGCGACACCGTCGCGATCGACACTCCGGAGCGCTCCGCGACGTCGTACACCGTGGGGGCTGTGCTCACCCGACTGACCGCCTGCCTGTCCGTACGAATCCCCTGGTGGGTGCGCCGGCACGGGGGTGCCTGCGCTGATGAAAGCGCATTCACAGTAGGTCGCGGGGCGGGGTGCGGGCAAGGTGGGCCCGGGGCGGTGCCCCGGGGGCGGGGTGCGCTTGGGGCCCCGCGGAGCGGGGATCGCTGACCGGCGCGGACGCAGGTACCGCCGCGGTTGGGGCTACCCCCGCACGCGCGGGGACGACTGGTGGCTGAGGGCAAGGATCAGCGCGAGGCCGGGGCCACCCCCGCACGCGCGGGGACGACCAGACCAGGGCGAGCAGGGCGCAGCAGCAGTGGGGACCAACCCCGCACGCGCGGGGACGACCCCTCTCGTGAGTAGTCCACGCGGCAGTTGCAGGGACCAACCCCGCACGCGCGGGGACGACGCACTCGCAGGGCGCGACGCCGACTCCATCACGGGACCAACCCCGCACGCGCGGGGACGACAGAGGGCTACCGAATTTACAAAGCGGCCGGGAAGGACCAACCCCGCACGCGCGGGGACGACCACGGTACTCAACCCGTCCTCCTGTCCCCGGAGGGACCAACCCCGCACGCGCGGGGACGACATTCCCTTGGTGTACACGAACTCGATTACGAAGGGACCAACCCCGCACGCGCGGGGACGACAGCCTGAGCGTGCCGGTCACGATGTTCGAGGACGGGACCAACCCCGCACGCGCGGGGACGACCCCTACAGTGCTGCGCCCAGGGCCCGCGGTCTGGGACCAACCCCGCACGCGCGGGGACGACGCTCTCTGAGATAGGCGCGGCTGTCGACAAGCGGGGACCAACCCCGCACGCGCGGGGACGACTTGGGGATCCGCACGACGACGAGCCCTCCTCAGGGACCAACCCCGCACGCGCGGGGACGACACCACGTGGACCGCCCAGGACGCGTGGACGGCGGGACCAACCCCGCACGCGCGGGGACGACAGGTCGCGACCTGGGCTTTTACTGGCCGGGGGAGCTGTTTTTCATGAGAAGTAGAAGGTCCGGCAAATCAACCAAAAGGCGTGTATCGGCTCGCCGTCGAAGCATCTCGCCCCCGTGGACGTTCGTGTTCACCCCGGACCCTGCGCGTCCGGGTGCTGGCACCGTACCGGAGGGCCGGGGTCGCGTTCGGCGGTATCGGGGAGATCGTTCCGTTCGAGGCGGCGGGGCCGTGGGTGACGGGACTGAGGTGGTCGATGGCGGCACTGGCATCCATACCGTGAAGCTAAGGCGCACGCCCCCGTGGCCGACAGTCACGTTCCGTGGCACTCGTCGCCGCCCGCAGCGGCACGGGGACCACGTTCCGTGTCCTTTACTGGGTCCCGAAGAAGGCGGCCAAGTCCCTTTGACGTTGCGAAAGGTGGCGCCGTCTGGTGCCGCGCGTCACGTCACCGAAGGTGTCCGAGGCCATGCGCTGGTGGCGCAGCCACTCCGGGGTCGCGTCGAGCAGTGACCACAGGACGTCGGACGCGTCGTCGTACTGCCGGAGCATCACGTGCGCCTGCGCCACGTCCAGGAGGTGCCTGCGCATGAAGGTCCGGCCCTTCGTGTCCGTCGGTGGCCCCACCCGGGCCGCCAGGCCGAGAACCCGTTCGGGGCGCTGGGCCACGAGCTGGTTCTCGATCGCCTGGAAGGCGACCGTCCGCCGGTCGAAACGTCCCCAACTCGACACCTCGACGGCCTGCCGGTCACCCAACGCGGTCCCGGCCGCACCCGCCAACCGGAGGATGTCCCGCGCCTCCCGGGGCCGGTTGTTCCGGGCCGCCGCGGCGCTCGCGTGCACCAGCAGCTTGCCCCACGCACCCAGCGCCGAGCGGGTGGCCCGGGACATGCGGGGCTCGATGGCTTCGGCGGTGGCCACGCTCACCTGTTCCGCCTCGTCCAGCCGGCCCTGCCGCATCAACAGCCATCCCTGCTGGTAGACGGCTGCCGCGACGCCCGCGGAGTCGTCGACGCGCAACGCGTCCTCGATGGCGTCCCGCAGCGCGGTGTGCGCGAGGTCGTAGGCACGCACCTGGGTGAGGTAACGGCCCGCCATCTGGAACACGTTGGACCGGACGCGCAGGGCCGCGTCGTGCTGGCGCCCGCCGCCGTGGAACTCGACTGCGGCGTGGGCCGAGCGCACGAGGAGGGGCAGCGCGGCGGCCACGTGGGCGTAGTCGTCCCGGTGGTAGGCCGCACCGGTTCCGTGCGCCGCTGATCGCAGCCGCTCCAGGTCGGGTTCGTCCCCTGACGGGCCGTGGCCCACCTCGATGCGTCCCGTGAAGGTGACGGGTGGTGCGATGGCTTGACGCAGCGGCATCAAGTCGATGTTGTCGTCATCCGAACGGGTGGTCGCGTGCGGACCCGAAGGGTCGAAGATCCGTGACGTACGAACGCCGGAAGTGTCGGTGTGCTTGGGCATACTGACTCCCCTTGCGTTGCTGACACTCGCAATGTACGCGGAGCGGCACGTGCCGGGGACACCGAGGAAGGCCGAACATCTGGCGGGTCCGCCGGGGACGGGCAGCCGTCGACGGGGGTCGGAGGACGGCAGTGATCGAGGCGGAGTTGAAGGCGTACGTGGGCGAGCCGGAGTTGATCGGGCGGCGGCTGGACGCGCGTGCCCCCGCTCGGGTCGAGGTGTACCGGGACACCTACTACGACCGGCCGGACGGCTCGCTGGACCGGGCCGACCAGGAGTTGCGGTTGCGCACCGTGCACGGTGCGCACGGGACGCGGACCCTCCTGACGTACAAGGGCGCCGCCGTGGACACGGAGTCGGGTTCCAAACCGGAGTACGAGACCGAGGTCGCGGACGCCGCAGCGGCGCACGCCATCCTCCGGTCCCTCGGTCACGTCGAACGCATCGCCTTCGAGAAGCGTTGCCGCAACCACGCCTTCGAGGCGTACGGGCGGCGCATGCTCGCGACCCTGGTCCGGGTGCCCGAGCTGGACGGCACGTACCTGGAGGTCGAGACGTTGGTCGACGAGGCGGACGTGTCCGCCGCGCTGATCGACATCCGCGCCGTACTGGCCGAGTTGGGCATCGCGGCGGACGCCCTGACCAGCGACACCTACACCGACGCCGTCCGGGCCCGCCGCGGAGGTTGACGTACACCACCGCGACGGGCCGGACCCCGTACCGCGCAACCGCCCCGTACGGACGTACGCCCCGTACGGGCTACTCGCCGCGGCGGCGGATCTTGTTGCCGAGCCAGACCAGCGGGTCGTACTTGCGGTCGGCGGCCCGCTCCTTGAGGGGGATCAACGCGTTGTCGGTGATGTGGATGCCCTCCGGACAGACCTCCGTACAGCACTTGGTGATGTTGCAGTACCCGAGCCCGTGCTCGTCCTGCGCGGTGGCCTTGCGGTCGAGACCGGCGTCGGCCGCGGCGTCCAGCGGATGCATGTCGAGTTCGGCGACGCGCATCAGGAACCGCGGACCGGCGAACGCCGCCTTGTTCTCCTCGTGGTCCCGGACCACGTGACAGGTGTCCTGGCACAGGAAGCACTCGATGCACTTGCGGAACTCCTGCGACCGGTCCACGTCCTCCTGCTGCATGCGGTACTCGCCGGGCGCCAGATCCGGGGGCGGCACGAAGGACGGGATCTCGCGGGCCTTGGTGTAGTTGAAGCCCACGTCCGTGACGAGGTCCCGGACCACCGGGAACGCCCGCAACGGGGTCACCGTGATGGTTTCGTCGCGGTCGAAGACCGACATCCGGGTCATGCACAGCAACCGCGGACGCCCGTTGATCTCGGCGCTGCACGAACCGCACTTGCCGGCCTTGCAGTTCCAGCGGACCGCGAGGTCGGGCGCCTGGGTGGCCTGGAGGCGGTGGATGATGTCGAGGACCACCTCGCCCTCGTTCACCTCGACCCGGAAGTCGCCCAGGTCGCCGCCGCCGGAGTCCCCGCGCCAGACCCGGAAGTGTGCCTCGTAGCTGGTGGATGCGGAGGTCGTCACTCGTACAGCTCCTCTTCGGCGAGGTACTTGACCAGCTCCTCCTTGTCGAAGAGGGCCAGCAGATCGGAGCGGATGGGGTCGGTCTCGACACGGGTGAGGTCGATCTGTGCCTCGCGGGGGTCCCGTCCGGCGCTCAGGGGCCCGGTGAGCGAGCACAGCAGGTTGACGTTGCGCCAGGAGCGGTCCATGCCCGGGCGGTCCTCCCGGGTGTGGCCGCCCCGGCTCTCGGTGCGTTCCCGTGCGGCCCGCGCCACGCACTCGCTGACCAGCAGCATGTTCCGCAGGTCGAGCGCGAGGTGCCAGCCCGGGTTGAACTGTCGGTGCCCCTCGACGGTCACCCGGCGCGCCCGTACCCGCAGGTCCTCCAGCCGCTCCAGCGCCCGGGTCATCTCCGCCTCCCGGCGGATGATGCCCACCAGGTCGTTCATCGTCTGCTGGAGTTCCTGGTGCAGCGTGTACGGGTTCTCCGGCGGCACCGACGCGTCCGACGTGCCTGATGAGTCCGCCGCCTCGGTGTCCTCCTCGCCGAACGGCCGGAGCGCTTCGGCCACCGCCTCCTGGACCTGTGCGTCGGCGGCGACCGGGCGTTCGTCCGTCAGCCGGGCCGCGTACCGGGCCGCGTGCAGTCCCGCCCGGCGGCCGAAGACCAGCAGGTCGGAGAGGGAGTTGCCGCCGAGCCGGTTGGAGCCGTGCATGCCGCCCGCGACCTCGCCCGCCGCGAACAGTCCGGGCACCCCGCGGGCCGCCGCCGTGTCGGATTCCACGGAGACGCCGCCCATGACGTAGTGGCAGGTGGGCCCGACCTCCATCGGCTCGGCCGTGATGTCGACGTCCGCCAGCTCTTTGAACTGGTGGTACATCGACGGGAGGCGGCGCCGGATGACCTCCGCCGGCATGCGGGTGGAGACGTCGAGGAACACTCCGCCGTGCGGGGAGCCGCGGCCGGCCTTCACCTCGGAGTTGATCGCCCGGGCCACCTCGTCGCGGGGGAGCAGTTCCGGTGGGCGACGGTTGTGGTCGGGGTCCTCGTACCAGCGGTCGCCCTCCTCCTCCGTCTCCGCGTACTTCTCCTTGAAGACGTCGGGCACGTAGTCGAACATGAAGCGCCGGCCCTCGGAGTTGCGCAGGACGCCGCCGTCCCCGCGCACCGACTCGGTGACGAGGATGCCCTTCACCGAGGGCGGCCAGACCATGCCCGTCGGGTGGAACTGCACGAACTCCATGTTCACCAGGGGCGCCCCGGCCATCAGCGCCAGCGCGTGCCCGTCGCCCGTGTACTCCCACGAGTTGGACGTCACCTTGAAGGACTTGCCGATGCCCCCGGTCGCCAGGACCACCGCGGGGGCCTCGATGACGACGAAACGACCCGTCTCGCGTTCGTAGCAGAAGACGCCGGCCACCCGCCCGTCCGGAGCCTTCAGGATGCGGGTGACCGTGTACTCCTGGAACACCTTGAGGCAGCACTCGTGGTCGCCGGACTCGGTCGCCGCGGCCTGCTGGAGGGAGACCACCTTCTGCTGGAGCGTGCGGATCAGCTCCAGACCGGTGCGGTCGCCGACGTGGGCGAGGCGCGGGTACTCGTGGCCGCCGAAGTTGCGCTGCGATATGCGGCCGTCGTGGGTGCGGTCGAAGAGGGCGCCCCAGGTCTCCAGTTCCCACACCCGGTCGGGTGCCTCCTGGGCGTGCAGCTCCGCCATCCGCCACTGGTTGAGGAACTTGCCGCCGCGCATGGTGTCGCGGAAGTGGACCTTCCAGCCGTCGCCCGAGTTGACGTTGCCCATCGCCGCCGCGATGCCGCCCTCGGCCATCACCGTGTGCGCCTTGCCGAACAGCGACTTGCAGATCACCGCCGTCCGCAGGCCCTGTTCCCGCGCCTCGATCGCCGCGCGCAGTCCGGCGCCACCGGCGCCCACCACGACAACATCCCACTGCTGCCGTTCCACCTGAAGCATCAGAACAACCTCGGATCGTCGAGTGCACCGCTCGCCAGGAGGTACACGTAGAAGTCGGCGAGCCCCACGCTCACCAGGGACGCCCACGCGAGCTGCATGTGACGGGCGTTGAGCTTGCCGACCCACCCCCACAGCCGGTAGCGGACGGGATGTTTGGAGAAGTGTTTGAGCCGTCCGCCCACGATGTGCCGGCACGAGTGGCAGGACAGGGTGTACGCCCAGATCAGCACGATGTTCACCAGGAAGACGAGGGTGCCCAGGCCCATGTGCCCCCAGGCGTAGTCCGCGTCCCGGAACGTCAGGGCGGTGTCGTAGGTGAGGACGACGGCGACGAGGAGCGCCGCGTAGAAGAAGTACCGGTGGAGGTTCTGGAGGACCAGTGGGAACCGGGTCTCACCGCTGTACTTCTTGTGCGGTTCGGCCACCGCGCAGGCGGGCGGCGAGGCCCAGAAGCCCCGGTAGTACGCCTTGCGGTAGTAGTAGCAGGTGAGGCGGAAGCCCAGCGGGAAGACCAGGACGATCAGCGCGGGGGACAGGCCCCACCAGCCGCCGAGGACCTCCCAGTTGGGGCCGCCGCGCATCGGGGCGCAGTTCTCGGCGAGGCAGGGGGAGTAGAAGGGGGAGACGTACGGGGCCGCGTAGTAGTCGGTGTTCGCGAACGCCCGCCACGTCGAGTAGACGATGAAGGCCAGCAGCCCGGCCGCGGTGCCGGCGGGGGCCAGCCACCAGCGGTCGGTGCGCAGGTGCGGGGCGTCGATGGCGGCGCGGGTGCGTGTTCTGACACCGCCGCGGGGGATGGGGGGTTCCGTGCCAGTGGCCAACGAGGACTCCACTCGGGTCGGGACTCGGGCTCGGGGCGGGGTCCCCGGGCCGCGAGCGACTCAGGGGCCGTGACGGTGCAGAGCGCCGAGTCCCTCGTCGTCCGCGTCCGTCCACAGGGTGCTGTCGTACGGGGTGTCGGGAATCCGTACGACGTCCGGCCCGGGGGCCGGTCGGTGCGGGGCGGCGGTCGGTCGCCGGTGCGTACCGCCCTTGGTGCCGGGTCCACCGTCCGCCGTGTGGACCTCCCTCAGGAGGTCGATGCTCTCCCTGAGGTGAGCGGCGTCGGTACGGACCCGTCGGATCTCCAGTCCGTCCCGCCCGACGTGCTCCGCCAGCCGTCCGACGGTTCGGGTCAGGTCGTCGATGCAGCGCTGCACAGCCGTCAAGTCGTCGTGGACAGACATGATTTGCCCTCATTTCCGCGATGGCGGGCGGCAATGTTCATGCGCTGAGAGTGTTCCGTGTCACATCGCGACTTGGGAAGACGCCGGCCGCGCTTTCTTGACACTGTCCGGTAGTGGTGGTGGGCGTGGGGTGAGAGGGGTCTCACGTGCGCAGGTGGCGCCCGGTCCGCCGGTCGACCCGGGCGCGGTCCGGTCGGCCGTCCACTGACTGGATTGCTTCCGGTCACCCGGGGGGTGATGGTGTCGCCCCACCGCAGGTCCGCGCCCCTGAGGTGGGTGCGATGTGCTCGACGTGCGCTGCTCGGTGCGGTGTGCGGTGACTTCGCGCAGTTCCCCGCGCCCCTGAACCGGTGCGTCCCGCTCGACGTGCGAGGCACGAGCCACGACGGACGGGGGCGCGGACACAGCGCACGTCCGGTGGGTCGTACCGAAGGGGCGCGGGGAACTGTGCGAGACCACCGCGCACGGCACGGGACAGCGCACGTCCGGTGGGTCGTACTGAAGGGGCGCGGGGAACTGCGCGAGACCACCGCGCACGGCACGGAGCAGCGCACGCCCGGCGGGTCGCACCAAAGGGGCGCGGGGAACTGCGCGAACGGGCCCGCACTGAGCCTCTGGCCGCCCCCCCCCGGGGGGTTCTCGGGGCGCCGACCGGGCTAGGGGTCCCTACCGACAGCCCGCCGCAGGCGAATCGTTCCGCCGCCTGAGTGAGCTTCACGCGTCCCCCGACGTGTCGCGGTCGAGGGCCGTTACGGGTCGGGTTCCGTGGGGCCATAGATCTGATCAGCTCCAAATATCACCACACGTGATCACACCGACCCCCGCCGGGAGGCCCCGTACCTCCGGGGGACGGGCGACCCCGGAGGTACACGGATGTCCCACGACGGCCTCAGACTGCGCACGGTCATGCGCTCGGTCGCCTTCCTGATGGCGGGCGCCCTCACGCTCCCGGTCCTCACCGCCTGCGGATCGGGCGACGACCGCGACTCCACCCCCGCCGCGGCCCAGGACATCGCCCTCGCCGCCCGCACCGAGGTCGCCGACGGAGGCACCCTCACCTGGGCGGTCGACGCCTTCCCGGAGACCTTGAACACCTTCCAGGCCGACGCCGGCCCCGCCACCGGCCGGGTGGCGCAGGCGACCCTCCCGTCGATGTTCCGGCTCGACGCCCGGGGCCGCCCCGCGTACAACCCGGACTACCTGGAGTCCGCGAAGGTCGTCTCCACCGCGCCCAAGCAGGTGGTCCTCTACAAGCTCAACCAGCAGGCCGTGTGGAGCGACGGCCGGGAGATCGGCGCCGACGACTTCCTCGCCCAGTGGCGCGCCCTGTCCGGCAAGGACACCGCGTACTGGACCGCCCGCAACGCCGGGTACGAGCGCATCGAGCGGATCGAGCGCGGCGCGAACAACCTGGAGGTGCGGGTCACCTTCGCCAAGCGGTACGCCGACTGGCGCTCGCTGTTCTCCCCGCTGTACCCGAAGGACGTCATGGGGACGCCGGACGGCTTCAACGACGGCGCCCGCGGCAAGCTGAAGGTGTCGGCGGGACCGTTCGCCGTGGAGCGCGTCGACGAGAAGGGCGGCGAGATCACGCTGCGCCGCAGCGCCCGTTGGTGGGGCCGGCCCGCGAAGCTCGACGAGATCGTCCTGAAGGCCGTACCGCGCGAGAAGCGGGCCGCCGCCCTCGCCGACGGCAAGGTGGACCTCGCCGAGATCGGCCCCGGCGACGCCCGCCGCATCGGCCTCGCCGCACGCGACAAGGGCGCGTCGGGCCCGCTCGCCCACGGCCCGGGCGCCGCCACGAGCCCGGGCCAGGCCCTGCGTTCCTGGGCCATCGCGCACGGTGACGACGAGGAGGCGGCCGAGGCGGAGCAGCTCGCCCGCGCCAAGACCCGCAAGGCCATCGAGAACTACGCGGACGAACAGGCGGGGCTGCGCAACTTCGCCGTCCGCAAGTCGCTGGAGCCCGCGTACACCCAACTCGCCCTCAACGGTTCCACCGGGCCCCTCGCCGACGAGCGGGTGCGGCGGGCGGTGGCCCGCGCCCTCGACCGGGAGGAACTGGCCTCCGTCGTCCTCCAGCCGCTCGGGCTGCCCGCGGAACCGGTCGGCAGTCATCTGGCGCTCGCCGGGCAGGCCGCGTACGCCGACAACAGCGGTGCGCTGGGGGAACAGGACACCGCCGAGGCCCGCGCCCTGCTCGCCGACGCGGGCTGGGTGCCCGGCGGCACGGTCAAGGACACCAAGGACACCAAGGACGCCAAGGACGCCAAGGACGGCGGGGAGCGGACGGAGGGCGACGCCAAGAAGCCCGACGCCGCGGGCGAAGGCACGCTCCGGGACGCCGACGGCGAGGGGGTGTACATCGTGGGCCGGGACGACCCCAAGCCCGGTGACCGCGCCCCCGCCGACGGCACCGCGTCCGCGGACGCGGTCCTCGCCCCCGCGTCCAGCACCGCCGCGCTCCAGCAGTTGGCGGTCAAGCGCCAGGCCGCCCGGTTCGCCACGGCGGCTGAGGACGGCGGCGAACAGGCCGGCCGACAGCGGGTCGGGCAGGGCGGCGCCCCGGGGGCGTACGCACCCAAGGGCACCGCCGCGCCGAACACCCCGGCGCCCGACCCCACCTCGGCCGCGGGTGCGGCGTCGGGGCCGCTCGCCAAGGACGGGAAGCCACTGGCCCTGCGGTTCGTGCTGCCGTCCGGGCCGGGCTCGGAGGCGCTGCGGGCGGTGGGGGAGCGGATCTCGCGGATGCTGGAGCGGATCGGCATCCGCACGGAGACCACGAAGGTCGCCGACGACAGCTACTTCCGGGACCACGTGGCCTCCGGCGGTTACGACCTGGCCCTGTACTCCTGGCCGGCCACCGCGTACCCGGCCACCGACGCCCGGCCGATCTACGCCAAGCCGGTCCCGGCGGCCGACGGGTCCCTGAACGTCGAGCAGAACTACACCCGGGTGGGGACCGACCACATCGACCAGCTGTTCGACCAGGCGGCCGGTGAGCTGAACGAGAAGGAGGCCCGCGAGCTGGTCCGGCAGACGGACGCCCGGATCTGGGCCGCGGCGGGCTCCATCCCCCTCTACCAGCGCCCCGAGCTGGTGGCCGCCCGCAAGAACCTGGCCAATGCGGGTGCCTTCGGCTTCGAGACCCCCCGCTACGAGGAGATCGGCTTCACGAAGGCCGTGGTCCGAAAGCCCTGAGCCCGCGGCCCGGCCCCGGCCGACCGCACCCGAATCCTCAGATGATCCTCAAATCTCTTGCCGCTCCGCGCATCAGCACTGCACTGTCGGACCACCCATTGGCCCCGGAATGCTCCCGGAATCGCCCCCGGACCAGCGGATTACCCCCAGATCCGCCTCCCCGCCCCGCGGGGTGGGTGGCCCCGTCCCCCACGCACCGCGGCGGCCACCCCCCGCGGGGCCACGTACGATGGGGTGAGGCCGTGGCGTGTCCAGCCCGGCAGGCGTCGTACAGCAAGTCGTACGAGTAGCCGTCCACTCACCCTGGGAGAAGCGCCGCACTATGGCTGTGACCGCAACACGTCACGACATCCGCAACGTCGCCATCGTCGCCCACGTCGACCACGGCAAGACCACCCTTGTCGACGCCATGCTCAAGCAGGCGGGCGCCTTCGCGGCCCACCAGCAGGTCGACGACCGGGTCATGGACTCGAACGACCTGGAGCGTGAGAAGGGCATCACGATCCTCGCCAAGAACACGGCGGTGAAGTATCACCCCAAGGACGGCGGCGAGCCGATCACGATCAACATCATCGACACCCCCGGCCACGCCGACTTCGGCGGTGAGGTCGAGCGCGGCCTCTCCATGGTCGACGGCGTCGTCCTCCTGGTCGACGCTTCCGAGGGTCCCCTGCCGCAGACCCGCTTCGTGCTGCGCAAGGCACTGAGCGCCCGGCTGCCGGTGATCCTCTGCATCAACAAGACCGACCGCCCGGACTCCCGGATCGACGAGGTCGTCAACGAGACGTACGACCTCTTCCTGGACCTCGACGCGGACGAGGAGCAGATCGAGTTCCCGATCGTCTACGCCTGCGCCCGGGACGGCATCGCCTCGCTGACCAAGCCGGAGAACGGCACGGTCCCCGCGGACAGCGACAGCCTGGAGCCGTTCTTCTCGACGATCCTGGACACCATCCCGGCCCCCTCGTACGAGAAGGACGGCCCGCTCCAGGCCCACGTCACCAACCTGGACGCCGACAACTTCCTCGGCCGCATCGCGCTGCTCCGCGTCGAGCAGGGCGAGCTGCGCAAGGGCCAGACGGTCGCGTGGATCAAGCGCGACGGTTCGGTGTCCAACGTCCGCATCAGCGAGCTGATGATGACCGAGGCGCTGACCCGCAAGCCCGCCGAGGTGGCGGGTCCCGGCGACATCTGCGCGGTCGCGGGCATCCCGGACATCATGATCGGTGAGACCCTCGCCGACCCGGAGAACCCGGTGGCGCTCCCGCTGATCACGGTGGACGAGCCCGCCATCTCGATGACGATCGGTACGAACACCTCGCCGCTGGTGGGCCGGGGCGCGACCGGCAAGGGCGCCTCCACCTCCGTGGTCAAGGACCGCAAGGTCACCGCCCGGCTGGTCAAGGACCGCCTGGAGCGCGAGCTGGTCGGTAACGTCAGCCTGCGCGTGCTGCCGACCGAGCGCCCGGACGCCTGGGAGGTGCAGGGCCGCGGTGAGCTGGCGCTGGCGATCCTGGTGGAGACCATGCGCCGGGAGGGCTTCGAGCTGACGATCGGCAAGCCGCAGGTCGTCACGAAGGACGTCGACGGCAAGGTCCACGAGCCGATCGAGCGCATCACGATCGACGTGCCCGAGGAGCACATGGGAGCGGTCACGCAGCTCATGGGCACCCGCAAGGGCCGGATGGACAACATGTCGAACCACGGCTCCGGCTGGGTCCGCATGGAGTTCATCGTCCCGTCCCGCGGTCTGATCGGGTTCCGTACGGAGTTCCTGACCAACACCCGCGGCACCGGCATCGCCCACTCCATCCACGAGGGCCACGAGCCGTGGTTCGGCGAGCTGAAGACCCGTAACAACGGCTCGCTGGTCGCCGACCGCTCCGGTGCGGTCACCGCCTTCGCGATGACCAACCTCCAGGAGCGCGGCGTCCTGTTCATCGAGCCGGGCACCGAGGTGTACGAGGGCATGATCGTCGGCGAGAACTCCCGCGCCGACGACATGGACGTCAACATCACCAAGGAGAAGAAGCTCACCAACATGCGGTCGTCCACGGCCGACGTGTCGGAGTCGATCATCCCGCCGCGCAAGCTCTCGCTGGAGCAGTCGTTGGAGTTCTGCCGCGACGACGAGTGCGTCGAGGTGACCCCCGAGGCGGTGCGCATCCGCAAGGTGAACCTGGACGCCCGTGAGCGGGCCCGTGCGGCCAGCCGGGCCAAGCACGGCTGATCCACGGCCTCTCCCGCACCTTCCGAAGGCCCCCCGCGTCCACGGGGGGCCTTCGGCGTTCCCGCACCCCCGCCCGGCCGTGGGCGTGTCAGGTGCATGGTGCACTACGGAGCGTGATCGTCGTCTCGACTGACCGGCGGGTCAGCATGCGGTCACTCAACGCGGTTGCGGGGGTGCGGAGTTGTTCCCGTGTGCGAGCGAATCCCTCGTACGGGGTGGGTCCGGGAGTGTTAGCGCGGTGCCGCCGGGGTACCGTTCTACGCGCGGGGACCCCACCTCTGCCTGCGAGCCGCTCCGCCCGACCGCGGGCGAGTGTTGCTTATCTCACCTCAGGCCCACCTGCGCAACTGGCTTTCCTCCCGAAGTTGTCCGAAATGCGGACAGTGTTGACCGATAGATATGTAACACGTCCGTTTCGCGACCATCTATATCGGATCGGTTTGTCCGGATTTTGGGAGAAGTAGATGACAGGTGTGATCTAACCGAGACCAAAAGGGTGTGGTCGGGCCGGACCCCATGGCTAATAGTTGACCGCGTAGAGCTCGGGTCAATGGGTCATGCGCTGTGGGGAGCGCCGACTCACGAGCACACTGGGGCACTCGATCTTCGCCGTCAGGGGTGTCGGCGTGATCACACGTGCCCCCTTTCGCAGTGAAACAAGTGGACTCATGAGGAGGAAACCCATGCGCGGTGCCAAGAGCGCCAAGTGGGTCGCCATAGCAGCGGTTGTGGCGCTGGGTGCTACCGCCTGTGGCGGCGGCGAGAGCGACAGTGGCAAGGGCGACGGCGGCAAGAAGGGCCCCGCCAACGCCAACGCCAAGTTCTCCGTGGAACTCGGCGAGCCGGAGAACCCGCTCCAGCCGGCCAACACCATGGAGTCCAACGGCAGCCTGGTGACCAGGGCCCTGTTCTCGCAGCTGGTGGGCTACGACACCAAGGGCACCATCGAGATGGTCAACGCCCAGTCGGTGGAGACCAAGGACAACACGACCTACACGGTCAAGCTCAAGCCGGGCTGGAAGTTCCACGACGGCACCGCGGTCACCGCCGAGTCCTACGTCAAGGCGTGGAACTGGGCCGCGAACCCGAAGAACAAGCAGAAGAACAGCGCTTGGTTCTCGGACATCAAGGGCTACGACAAGGTCTCCACCTCGAAGGCGACCGAGCTGTCCGGCCTGAAGGTCGTCGACGAGACCTCCTTCACCATCGAGCTCTCCACCCCGCTCCCGTACTACGTGTACAAGCTGGGCTACGAGGTCTTCTCGCCGCTCCCCGAGTCCTTCTACGCGGACCCGGCCGCCGCGGGCCAGAAGCCGGTCGGCAACGGTCCGTACAAGTTCGTCAGCTGGCAGCACAAGAAGCAGATCGAGGTCGCCCGCAACGACGCGTACCAGGGTCCGGACAAGGCCAAGAACGGTGGTGTGATCTTCAAGAACTACACCAACCTGGAAACGGCCTACGAGGACCTGAAGTCGGGCAACGTCGACGTCCTGCGTCAGATCGCCCCGAAGGACCTGCCGGTCTACAAGCAGGACCTCGGTGACCGCGCGGTCGACTCGGCGAACTCCGCCATCCAGACGATCGCCCCGGCGTTCTACACCAAGCAGTTCAAGGACATCGACCCCAAGGTCATCAAGGGCCTGTCGATGGCGATCGACCGCGAGACGATCACCAACACGGTGCTCCAGAAGACCCGTGAGCCGGCCACCGGTTGGGTCGCCCAGGGCGTGCTCGGCTTCCAGGAGAACGCCGCCGGCGAGGTCACGACCTACGACCCGAAGAAGGCCAAGGCCCTCATCGAAGAGGGCGGCGGCGTCCCGGGCAACAAGATCTCCATCCAGTTCAACGCGGACGGCGGTCACAAGGAGTGGGTCGAGGCCGTCTGCGGCTCGATCACCAAGGCGACGGGCGTCGCCTGCACCGGGGACTCCAAGGCCGACTTCCAGGCCGACCTCCAGGCGCGCGCCGCCGAGCAGGTCAAGTCGCTGTACCGCAGTGGCTGGAACCTGGACTTCCCGATGAACTCCAACTTCATCCGTGACCTCTACGCCACGGGTGCGGACGGCAACCAGAGCGGCTTCTCCAACAAGGAGATCGACAAGCTCATCAAGGAAGCCGACAGCGCCAAGACGCTGGAGGAGTCCACGAAGCTGTACCAGGAGATCGAGAAGAAGCTCGTGGAGTACATGCCGAGCATCCCGCTCTGGTACTACAAGGTCAACGCTGGTTACTCGGAGAACGTCAGCAACGTCAAGTACAACCAGAAGGGCGACCCCATTCTGACGGACGTCCAGGTGACGAAGTAACCGCAAACAGCCCGTGACCCCCGGGGCCGGCCCACCAAGGGCCGGCCCCGCCGGGGACGGATGCGCGGCCGGGGGGCCCTTCTCCCGCGAACTCCAGCAGGTTCGCGGGGGCGGGGCCCGTACGGCTGCCGCTGTGACTGACATGGAGGCACGATGGGGCGATATGTCGCACGACGACTGCTCCAGATGATCCCGGTTTTCATCGGGACGACCCTGCTGATCTTCCTCATGGTCTACGCCCTGCCCGGTGACCCCGTGCGCGGGCTGTTCGGCGACAAGGGCGGCAGCGAGGCGACGATCGCCGCGCTGAGACGTGAGTACGGTCTGGACCAGCCGATCATGGTCCAGTACTTCAACTACATGAAGGACATGATCCTTCACGCCGACTTCGGCACGCAGATCGCCAGTGGCCGACCGGTCACCGACGTCCTGAGCGAGGCGTTCCCGGTGACGGTCCGGTTGGCCGCCGTCGCGTTCGTCATCGAGGTCATCGTCGGCATCGGACTCGGCATCGCCGCCGGCATGAAGGCCGGCAAGCTCACCGACACCGTGATCCTGCTGTTCACGATGCTGCTGATCTCCGTTCCGGTGTTCGTGCTCGGCTTCATCTTCAAGACCGTGTTCGCGTTCGAGCTGGGCTGGCTAGAGCCCAACGTCACGGACTCCACGAAGCTCAGCGAGCTGTTGATGCCGGCGATCGTGCTGGCCGCGATGTCCCTCGCCTACGTGGGACGGCTCACCCGTACGTCCATCGCGGAGAACCTGCGCGCGGACTACATCCGCACCGCCGTCGCCAAGGGCCTGCCCAAGCGGCGGGTCGTCGGCGTGCATCTGATGCGCAACTCGCTGATCCCCGTGGTCACCTTCCTCGGCACCGACATCGGTGCCCTGATGGGCGGCGCGGTCGTCACCGAGGGCCTCTTCAACATCCAGGGCGTGGGCGGCACGATCTTCGAGTCGATCCAGCGCCGCGAGGGCACGACCCTGGTCGGTCTGGTGACCGTCCTGGTCCTCGTCTACCTCGCCGCCAGCCTGATCGTCGACCTGCTCTACGCGGTCCTGGACCCGAGGATTCGCTATGCCTGACCTGACCAAGACCGCGGCCGACACCGCCGTCCAGGACGCCGTGCCCTCGGTGGACCCGGCTCCGGAGCCCAAGGCGAAGTCGGAGAAGGCGCGCAGCCTCTGGGGCGACGCCTGGCAGGACCTGCGCCGCCGTCCGATCTTCATCGTCTCCTCGGTGATGATCCTGATCCTGCTGACGATCACCGCGTTCCCGGGCTGGTTCACCAGTGCCAACCCCACGGTGGGCGATCTGCAGAACCACTTCCTCCAGAAGCCCCAGCTGGGCAAGGTCTTCTCACCGGAGTGGCTCGGTTATGACGCTCAGGGCCGCAGCGTCTATGCCCGGATGATCCACGGCACCCGTGCCTCGGTGCTCGTCGGACTCGGCACCGCCACGGTGGTGACCCTCTTCGGTGGCCTCGTGGGCATGCTCGCGGGTTACTTCGGCGGGGTCATCGACTCGATCCTGTCGCGCCTGACGGACGTCTTCTTCGGCATCCCGTTCCTGCTCGGCGCGATGGTCGTCCTGAACTCGTTCACGGACCGCACCGTCCTGATCGTCATCGGCGCCCTGGCGTTCCTGGGGTGGACCCAGACCGCGCGCGTGATGCGCGGTTCGGTGATCACCATCAAGCAGGCCGACTACGTCCAGGCGGCCAAGGCGCTCGGCGCGGGCACCCGGCGGATCCTCTTCCGTCACATCCTGCCCAACGCCGTCGCCCCGGTCATCGTCGTGGCGACCATCTCGCTGGGTGTGTACATCTCGGCGGAGGCGACGCTGTCGTACCTGGGCCTCGGCCTGAGCGGCGTCTCCTGGGGCACGGACATCTCCGCGGGCGGCAACCAGATCCGCGTGGCGCAGCACATCATGCTGTTCCCGTCGATCATGCTCAGCCTGACGGTGCTGTCGTTCATCATGCTCGGTGAGGCCGTCCGCAACGCCCTCGACCCGAAGACACGCTGAGGGAGGCGTACGTGACCACCATCGAGAAGACCGCACCGGTCCCGGGCCCCCGGGACTCCGCCGAACAGGGCGGGCCACTGCTGGACGTGCGGGACCTGCACGTCGAGTTCCACACGCGTGACGGCGTGGTCAAGGCCGTCAACGGCGTCAACTACACCGTCGACGCGGGCGAGACGCTGGCCGTGCTGGGCGAGTCCGGTTCCGGCAAGTCGGTGACCGCCCAGGCGATCATGGGCATCCTCGACATGCCCCCGGCGAAGATCCCGCAGGGCGAGATCCGTTTCCGCGGACAGGACATGCTCGCCATGTCCGCCGAGGAGCGCCGGAAGATCCGCGGCCGGAAGATCGCCATGATCTTCCAGGACGCGCTGTCCTCGCTGAACCCGGTCCTGTCCGTCGGCTACCAGCTCGGCGAGATGTTCCGCGTGCACCAGGGCGCCTCCAAGAAGGAAGCCAAGGCCAAGTCCATCGAACTGATGGACCGGGTGAAGATCCCCGCCGCCTCGTCCCGGGTGAGCGACTACCCGCACCAGTTCTCGGGCGGCATGCGTCAGCGGATCATGATCGCGATGGCGTTGGCCCTGGAGCCGGACCTGATCATCGCGGACGAGCCGACGACGGCGCTGGACGTGACGGTGCAGGCCCAGGTGATGGACCTGCTCGCGGAGCTCCAGCGCGAGTTCAACATGGGCCTGATCCTGATTACCCACGACCTGGGCGTGGTCGCGGACGTCGCCGACAAGATCGCGGTGATGTACGCGGGCCGGATCGTCGAGACCGCCCCCGTCCACGAGTTGTACAAGCGCCCCGCGCACCCGTACACCAAGGGACTGCTGGACTCGATCCCGCGCCTGGACCAGAAGGGCCAGGAGCTCTTCGCGATCAAGGGCCTGCCGCCCAACCTGCTGCACGTGCCGAGCGGCTGCGCGTTCAACCCGCGGTGCACCGCGGCGCAGGACGTCTGCCGGACGGACATCCCCGTGCTGCACCCGGTGACGGAGCGCGAGGGCGGCGAGCTGCCCGGCCGTCGCAGCGCCTGTCACTTCTGGAAGGAGACGATCCATGGCTGACTCCCCGAAGCTCTCGAAGTCCGGCGAGCTGCAGGACGCCGCCATGCCCAACGTCTCCGACGTCGAGGTGGTCGACGCCCGGTCCGAGGCCGAGGCGGTCGCCGCCGTCGAGGCCCCGGTCGAGCGCGGTGAGCCGATCCTCCAGGTCCGCGGACTGAAGAAGCACTTCCCGCTCACCCAGGGCATCCTGTTCAAGAAGCAGGTCGGCGCGGTGAAGGCCGTGGACGGGGTCGACTTCGACCTGTACCAGGGCGAGACGCTGGGCATCGTGGGCGAGTCCGGCTGCGGCAAGTCCACCGTGGCGAAGCTCCTGATGAGTCTGGAGCGGGCCACCGCGGGCGAGGTCTTCTACAAGGGTCAGGACATCACCAAGCTGTCCGGGCGGGCGTTGAAGGCGGTGCGGCGGAACATCCAGATGGTGTTCCAGGATCCGTACACCTCGTTGAACCCGCGGATGACGGTGGGTGACATCATCGGGGAGCCGTTCGACATCCATCCCGAGGTGGCGCCGAAGGGTGATCGTCGGCGTCGGGTGCAGGACCTGTTGGACGTGGTGGGTCTCAACCCGGAGTACATCAACCGGTACCCGCACCAGTTCTCCGGCGGTCAGCGCCAGCGCATCGGCATCGCCCGCGGCCTCGCGCTCAACCCGGAGATCATCATCTGCGACGAGCCCGTCTCGGCGCTGGACGTGTCGGTGCAGGCGCAGGTCATCAACCTGATGGAGAAGCTCCAGGACGAGTTCAACCTGTCCTACATCTTCATCGCGCACGACCTGTCGATCGTCCGGCACATCTCCGACCGCGTCGGCGTGATGTACCTCGGCAAGATCGCGGAGATCGGTACCGACACCGAGATCTACGAGCACCCGACCCACCCGTACACCCAGGCGCTGCTGTCGGCCGTGCCGGTGCCCGATCCGGAGGCCCGGCAGAACCGGGACCGGATCATCCTCACCGGGGACGTGCCCTCGCCGGCGAACCCGCCCTCCGGCTGCCGCTTCCGCACCCGTTGCTGGAAGGCCGAGGACCGTTGTGCGGAGGAGGTGCCCCTGCTGGCGATCCCCGAGCGGCTCCAGGGCACGGACAGCCTCGCCGCGCACGAGTCCGCGTGCCACTTCGCGGAGGAGAAGGACGTGGTCCACGCCGGCTAGCCCGGGTGGACGGCCACCGTCTCCGGACGGTGGTCGCATCCTTGCCGAAGCCCCCCGCTGACCTCAGCGGGGGGCTTCGGCGTTCTCCGGCACGGGGCGGACGAAGTCGTGCGTAACGTCCGGCGGTCCCCGGGCGTGCTTAAGGCAGGACGGCGGGAACGGCCGGCCACGGAGAGGGACGGGGGTGACGATGGCGACGACCTCAGCGGTGTCGGACGACTTCGACGTGTTCTACGCGGCCACGGTGAAGCGCCTGGTCGCCACGGTGTACGCGGTGACGGGCGACCTGGCGGAGGCGGAGGACGCGGTACAGGAGGCCTACGTCAGGGCGTGGCAGCGCTGGTCGAAGCTGCTCGCCGGTGGCGATCCCCTGCCGTGGGTGCGCCGGGTCGCGTTGCGTCTGGCGATCAGCACTTGGCGGCGCAAGCGCGGCCGGATACTGGCCCACTTCCGACACGGTCCGCCGCGGGACGTCCCGGAACCGACCGCGGACCGGGTCGCCCTGATGACCGCGCTGCGGCAGTTGACCCCGCAGCAGCGACAGGTCGTCGTGCTCCATCACCTGCTGGACCTCCCGGTCGAGCAGGTGGCGCACGAGATCGGGGCGTCCAACGGCGCGGTGCGCACCCGACTGAGCCGAGCCCGCAAGATCCTCGGCGAACGTCTGAGCGATAGGGAGGCGGAGATAGAGATGCGATACGAGTGGAGTGCTACGGGGGTGGTCGTGACATGACCAGAGTGGAAGAACTGCTGGAAGACGCCGTGCTGCGGATGCCCGCGGCGGCACAGGTCCGGGCCCGGGCGGCCCGCCGCCGCACCCGCCGGCTGACCGCCACCGGCGCGCTGGCGGCAGCCGCGGTCGGTCTGGCCGGTTGGAACTACTCCCCGGGAGGGGACGTCCAGAAGGTCCAGGCGGCAGCCGTACCGGTGGCCAGCGAGGGTGCGGCGTCCTCCGCCAAGTCGGAGGTGGACGTGGCCGAGCCCTCGAAGACGGCGCCGCCCAGCGCGCTGATGCCGCCCAACCTGAGCAGCATGTCCGACCTGTGGCTCACGATGCAGTGCGACGAGACGAAGGCCGGTACGGGCCCCAGCCGTCACCACTCCCTGAGCACCAGCAAGGACACTGACGGCGCCGCTGTCATCGTGGAGCGCGAGGCCCACTACTCGACCGAGTGGGTGGCGCAGCAAGACCACAAGGACCTGCGCAACGTGCTGGCCGCGTGCGGGCTGACCACCAAGGACGAGGCGACCGGCCCGAAGCGGTCACCTCAGGCGCTGTACGAGGGCCGGGACGTGCAGGGCCGGAGCGTCACCGTCCTGGTCGCCCTCGACAAGACTCGACTGGAGGTCACCGAGACCGTCCGGGCGGCCCGGTAGCTCCGTCGGGAGGACCGTGCGTCGCCGGGGCCCATCGGGGGGTGGGCCCCGGCCCGGCACGGTCGAGTCGTCCCACCCGGTAGGTACACCCACCCGGGTGGCTGAATATGCGGAATGTCAGGAGTGAGGTGATATTTGGGCCTAAGTGAAGAGCGAACCTGATGAGGAGGCACTCCATGCGTGGAGTCAGGCGCGCCCCATGGGTCGCGGCGGCGACCGCCGTCGTCCTGGGGGTGACGGCGACGGCCTGCGGGGGCGGCGGCGACAGCGGTGGCGGTGGCGACGGCTCCGGGGTCGTGAGTTCCTCCTGGGGGGACCCGCAGAACCCGCTGGAGCCCGCCAACACCAACGAGGTGCAGGGCGGCAAGGTCCTCGACATGATCTTCCGCGGCCTCAAGCGCTACAACGCCGAGACGGGCGCCGCCGAGGACATGCTCGCCGAGAAGATCGACACCTCCGACTCGCAGAACTTCACCATCACCGTCAAGGACGGCTGGAAGTTCAGCAACGGCGAGGACGTCACGTCCCAGTCCTTCGTGGACGCCTGGAACTACGGCGCGAGCCTGAAGAACAACCAGAAGAACGCCTACTTCTTCGGGTACATCGAGGGCTACGACAAGGTCCACCCGGACTCCGGCGAGCAGAGTGCCGACACCCTCTCGGGGCTGAAGGTCGTCGACCCCAAGACGTTCACGGTGAAACTGAACCAGAAGTTCTCCACGTTCCCCGACACCCTCGGGTACGCCGCCTTCGCCCCCCTGCCCCGGGCGTTCTTCGACGACCACGCCGCCTGGCTCAGCAAGCCCGTCGGCAACGGCCCGTACGCCATCGAGTCCTACACCAACGGCTCGCAGATGTCCCTGCGGACCTGGGCCGACTACCCGGGCTCCGACAAGGCGAAGAACGGCGGCATCGATCTCAAGGTCTACACCGACAACAACACCGCGTACACCGACCTGATCGCGGGGAACCTCGACCTGGTGGACGACATCCCGGCAGCCCAGTTGGGCAACGTCGGCGCCGACCTCGGCGACCGGTACATCAACACCCCGGCCGGGATCATCCAGACCCTGGCGTTCCCCTTCTACGACTCGGCGTGGTCCGACGCGAAGGTCCTGAAGGTCCGCCAGGGCCTGTCCCGGGCCATCGACCGGAAGCAGATCACCGAAACGATCTTCCACAAGACCCGCACCCCCGCCACCGACTGGACCTCCCCCGTGCTCGGCGAGGACGGCGGCTTCCAGGACGGGCTCTGCGGTGACTCCTGCGACTACGACCCGGCGGCGGCCAAGAAGCTCGTCGAAGAGGGCGGCGGCCTCCCCGGCGGACAGGTGAAGATCTCGTACAACTCCGACACCGGCTCCCACAAGGAGTGGGTGGACGCCGTGTGCAACTCCATCAACAACGCACTCGGCAACAGCACCGCCTGCGTCGGCAACCCGATCGGGACCTTCGCCGACTTCCGCAACCAGATCACCGACCGGAAGATGTCCGGACCCTTCCGTGCCGGCTGGCAGATGGACTACCCGCTCATCCAGAACTTCCTCCAGCCGCTGTACTACACCAACGCCTCCTCCAACGACGGCAAGTGGTCCAACGACGACTTCGACAAGCTCGTCGACCAGGCCAACGCCGAAACGGACCAGGCCAAGGCCGTCGGCCTGTTCCAACAGGCCGAAGAGGTCGTCCGGGACAACATGGCCGCCATCCCGCTCTGGTACCAGAACGGCAGCGCCGGCTACTCCCAGCAAATCTCCCAGGTGAAGCTGAACCAGTTCAGCGTGCCCGTCTACAACGAGATCGAGGTCAGCTGACGCCGGCGCCCGGCCACCGGTCCCGGCGCCGCCCGCCCCGCGCGGCGCGCCGGGACCCCACCCCGGACACCACGACCCCTGGAGCCGTTCATGGGACGTTATGTGATCCGGCGTCTGCTGCAGATGATCCCCGTCTTCATCGGCGCCACCTTGCTGATCTTCCTGATGGTCAACGTGATGGGCGACCCCATCGCCGGCCTGTGCGGACAGCGCGCCTGCGATGCGGCGACCGCCGCCCAGCTCAAGAAGGAGTTCGGCCTCGACAAGCCCGTGGTGCAGCAGTACCTCACCTACATGGGCAACGTCTTCACCGGCGATTTCGGCACCGCCTTCAACGGACAGCCCGTCACCGAACTCATGGCGTCGGCGTTCCCGGTGACCATCCGGCTGACGATCGTCGCGATCCTCTTCGAGATCGTCATCGGCATCACCCTCGGGGTGCTCACCGGGCTCCAGCGGGGCCGCCCCTTCGACACCGGGGTCCTGGTGCTCACCCTGATCGTGATCTCCGTCCCCACCTTCGTCACGGGCCTGCTGCTCCAACTGCTCCTCGGGGTCGAGTGGGGCTGGATCCGCCCCTCGGTCTCCCCCGAGGCACCCTTCGACGAGCTGATCGTGCCCGGCCTGGTCCTCGCCTCGGTGTCCCTCGCGTACGTCACCCGGCTCACCCGGACCACCATCGCGGAGAACCGCCGTGCCGACTACGTCCGCACCGCCGTCGCCAAGGGGCTGCCCCGGCACCGGGTGGTCACCCGACACCTGCTGCGCAACTCGCTCATCCCGGTGGTCACCTTCATCGGCACCGACATCGGGGCCCTCATGGGCGGCGCCATCGTCACCGAGCGCATCTTCAACATCCACGGCGTGGGCTACCAGCTCTACCAGGGCATCCTCCGCCAGAGCACCCAGACCGTCGTCGGCTTCGTGACCGTCCTCGTCCTCGTCTTCCTGGTGGCCAACCTGGTCGTGGACCTGCTCTACGCCGTACTCGACCCGAGGATCCGCTATGCCTGAGCAACTGCCCGACGACGGCGCGATCGCCTCGACCGGCGCGGGCGGGGCGATGGACCTCGCCACCGCGGAGGGCGAGACGCTGGAGCGCACCCCGGGCGGGCCCCTCGGCACCGGACCCGCCGCCAAACCCCGCTCCCTGTGGTCCGACGCCTGGCACGACCTCCGGCGCAACCCGGTCTTCCTGCTCTCCGCACTGTTCATCCTCTTCCTCGTCTTCATCTCCCTGTGGCCCGGCGCCATCGCCTCCGGCAACCCCCTCAACTGCAATCTGGCCGACGCGCAGAAGGGCTCCTCGCCCGGCCACCCCTTCGGCTTCAACGGCCAAGGCTGCGACGTCTACACCCGGACCGTCTACGGGGCCCGCACCTCCGTCACCGTCGGCGTCTGCGCCACGCTCGGGGTCGCCCTGCTCGGCTCCACCCTCGGCGGCCTCGCCGGGTTCTTCGGCGGCACACCCGACGCCCTGCTGTCCCGGCTCACCGACGTGTTCTTCGCGATCCCCGTCGTCCTCGGCGGCCTGGTCCTGCTGTCCGTGGTGACCAGCAACACCGTCTGGCCCGTCATCGGCTTCATGATCCTGCTGGGCTGGCCGCAGATCTCCCGGATCGCCCGCGGCTCGGTCATCACCGCCAAACAGAACGACTACGTCCAGGCCGCCCGCGCCCTCGGCGCCTCCCACACCCGCATGCTGCTGCGCCACATCGCCCCCAACGCGATCGCCCCGGTCATCGTCGTCGCGACCATCGCGCTGGGCACGTACATCGCCCTGGAGGCCACCCTGTCCTACCTCGGCGTCGGGCTGAAACCGCCCACCGTCTCCTGGGGCATCGACATCTCCGCCGCCTCCCCCTACGTCCGCAACGCCCCGCACGCACTGCTGTGGCCCTCCGGCGCGCTGGCCGTCACCGTGCTCGCGTTCATCACCCTCGGCGACGCGGTCCGCGACGCCCTCGACCCCAAGCTGCGCTGAGGAGGCCGCCGCGATGCTGCTCGACGTACGCGATCTACGGGTGGAGTTCCGGACCAGGGACGGAGTCGCCCGGGCCGTCAACGGCGTCAGCTACACCGTCGACGCGGGCGAGACGCTGGCCGTGCTGGGCGAGTCCGGTTCCGGCAAGTCGGTGACCGCCCAGGCGATCATGGGCATCCTCGACACCCCGCCCGGGCGGATCACCGGCGGCGAGGTCCTGTTCCGGGGGCGGGACCTGCTGAAGCTCAAGGAGGACGCCCGCCGGAAGATCCGCGGCGCCGACATGGCCATGATCTTCCAGGACGCGCTGTCCTCGCTGAACCCGGTCCTGACGGTGGGCGACCAACTCGGCGAGATGTACCGCGTGCACCGGGGACTCTCCCGCAAGGCCGCCCGCGCCAAGGCCGTCGAGCTGATGGACCGGGTCCGCATCCCGGCCGCCGCGGAACGCGTGACCCAGTACCCGCACCAGTTCTCGGGCGGGATGCGTCAGCGGATCATGATCGCGATGGCGTTGGCCCTGGAGCCGGACCTGATCATCGCGGACGAGCCGACGACGGCGCTGGACGTGACGGTGCAGGCCCAGGTGATGGACCTGCTGGCCGACCTCCAGCGCGAGTTCAACATGGGCCTGATCCTGATCACCCACGACCTGGGCGTGGTCGCGGACGTCGCCGACAAGATCGCGGTGATGTACGCGGGCCGGATCGTCGAGACCGCCCCCGTCCACGACATCTACAAGGCCCCCGCCCATCCGTACACCAAGGGACTGCTCGAATCGATCCCGCGCCTGGACCAGAAGGGCCGGGAGCTCTTCGCCATCAAGGGGCTGCCCCCGAACCTCGCGCACATCCCGTCCGGTTGCGCCTTCCACCCGCGCTGCCCGATGGCCCAGGACGTGTGCCGCACCGACGTGCCGCCGCTGGCCGAGGTGTCCGACGAGCGCCGCAGCGCCTGCCACTTCTGGAGGGAGACGCTCCATGGCTGACGCCCAGGCCCCGGTCCCGGCCCCCTCCACCCCGTCCGACCCGTCCGACGAGGAGCGCGTCGACGCGTTGGAGACGCCCGTGGCCCGGGGAGAGCCGATCCTCGAAGTGCGCGGACTGTTCAAGCACTTCCCGCTCACCCGCGGCATCCTGTTCAAGAAGCAGGTCGGCGCGGTGAAGGCCGTGGACGGGGTGGACTTCGACCTGTACCAGGGCGAGACGCTGGGCATCGTGGGCGAGTCCGGCTGCGGCAAGTCCACCGTCGCCAAGACCCTCGTCCACCTGGAACGCCCCACGGCCGGGGTGATCAAGTACAAGGGTCAGGACATCACCAAGCTGTCCGGGCGGGCGTTGAAGGCGGTGCGGCGGAACATCCAGATGGTGTTCCAGGACCCGTACACCTCGTTGAACCCGCGGATGACGGTGGGTGACATCATCGGGGAGCCGTTCGACATCCATCCCGAGGTGGCGCCGAAGGGTGATCGTCGGCGTCGGGTGCAGGACCTGTTGGACGTGGTGGGTCTCAACCCGGAGTACATCAACCGGTACCCGCACCAGTTCTCCGGCGGTCAGCGCCAGCGCATCGGCATCGCCCGCGGCCTCGCGCTCAACCCGGAGATCATCATCGCCGACGAGCCCGTCTCGGCGCTGGACGTGTCGGTGCAGGCGCAGGTCATCAACCTGATGGAGAAGCTCCAGAACGAGTTCAACCTCTCCTACATCTTCATCGCGCACGACCTGTCGATCGTCCGGCACATCTCCGACCGCGTCGGCGTGATGTACCTCGGCAAGATCGTCGAGCTGGGCACCGGCACCGAGATCTACGACCACCCCACCCACCCGTACACCCAGGCGCTGCTGTCGGCCGTGCCGGTGCCCGATCCGGAGGCCCGCGAGCACCGCGAACGCGTGATCCTCACCGGGGACGTGCCCTCGCCGGCGAACCCGCCCTCCGGCTGCCGCTTCCGCACCCGTTGCTGGAAGGCCCAGGAGAGGTGCGCGCTGGAGGTGCCGCTGCTGGCGGTGCCCGCCGAGTTCCGGTACGTCGAGGGGCCAGCCGCGCACGCCTCCGCCTGCCACTTCGCCGAAGAGAAACAGGTGGTCCCCCCGGAAACCCCCGCGCCCCCCGAACACCCGGAGCCACCTGCGACCCCCGAGCCGCCGGGGCCATCCGCGCCCCCCGAGCCGACGGAGGGTCGTTAACACCTCGGCAACCCACCCGCCACGATCCCGATATACGCGCGCGGCACGCTCGTGGACGTACGGCCGTGCGGGTGCCGTAGGCCGGCCGGAGGCACACCGCGTAGCCCCGGCCGGCCACCCGACGGGTCAGCGCCCACCCAGCCCGAGGGCCCGCCGCAGGAAGTCGACCTGAAGCAGCAGCAGGTTCTCGGCCACGTCCTCCTGCGCCGCCATGTGCGTCACCCCGGTCAGCGGCAACACCTCGTGCGGGCGCCCCGCGGCGAGCAGCGCCGAGGACAGCCGGAGGCTGTGCCCCACCACCACGTTGTCGTCCGCGAATCCGTGCACGAGCATCAACGGCCGGTGCGGCTCCACGGCGCCGGACAGTCCGTCGTCGGTGACGAGGGAGTTGGCCTCGTACGCCTCCGGGCTCTTCGCCGGGTCACCGAGGTAGCGTTCGGTGTAGTGCGTGTCGTACAGCCGCCAGTCCGTGACGGGCGCGCCCGCCACCGCCGCGTGGAACACGTCGGGCCGCCGCAGCACCGCGAGCGCGGCCAGGTACCCGCCGTACGACCAGCCCCGGATCGCCACCCGGGACAGGTCCAGCGGGAACCGCTCGGCGAGCCCGTGCAGTGCGTCGATCTGGTCGTCCAGGGTCGCCGTCAGGTCCTGGTGGATCGCCTTCTCCCAGGCGGGGGAGCGGCCGGGCGTGCCGCGGCCGTCCGCGACGACCACCGCGAACCCCTGGTCGGCGAACCACTGGGAGGTCAGGTACGCGTTGTGTGCCGCCTGGACCCTTTGACCGTGTGGTCCGCCGTACGGATCGAGGAGGACCGGCAGTAGACCCTCGTGGGGAGACGGATCGGTCGGGAGCAGGACGGCGCACGGCACGCGCCGCGTGCCCCCCTCCGTGAGCGTCACGCGCGGGGCGAGAACCGGACGCTCCGCGTACGACGCCACCTCGGCGACGGGAGCACCGTCCCGCAACACCCGCACCCGAGCACCCGGCGCGTCCGGCACCGCCGACACCAGGACGGTCACCGGCCCCGACCGCGCCGCCCGGTGCACCCCGACCTCCTGCGAGATCCGCTCGGTGCCCCACTCGTTGACGCGGTAGACGTGCACCTCACCGATCTCCGGGGCGGCGGCCTCCGCCCCCGCCGAAGCCGCGACCAGGACGTCGTCGTCCGAGACGTCCAGGATCGCTCGCACGTGCAACTGCGGACCGGTGAGCGGCCGGTCGCCCACCGCGAGCACCCGGGCGCCGCCCTCGTCGACGAGGCGCACCAACTGCCCGTCCGGCGACCAGCAGGGCGCTCCGACGAAGAGTTCCAGCCAAGGTTCGCCGTCCTCCGCGTGCACCATCCGCGTGCTGCCGTTGTCCGGATCGAGTGCCAGGTACGCCTGCGACCGCTGGTCCCGGGTCTGCACCAGCAGTAGGGGGGCTCCGGCGGCCGACCAGTGCACCCGGGCCAGGTACGGGTACCGCTCCCGGTCCCACACCACCTCCACCCGGGACCCGTCCAGGCCCACGACCCACAGCCCCACCTCGGCGTTGGGCGTCCCGGCGCGGGGGTAGGCGGCCCGCTGCGGTGCGCGTTCGGGGTGCGCCGGATCGGAGATCCACCACCGGTGCACCGGGGCGTCGTCGGCCCGTGCCACCAGCAGCCGGTCCGATGCGGGCGCCCACCAGAAGCCCCGCGAGCGCCCCATCTCCTCGGCGGCGATGAACTCGGCGAGCCCGTACGTCACGGTGTCCGTCTCGGGCCCCACCAAGGTGCTCCCGTGCGCCGCGCCGTCGCCCACGTCCACGCCGTCAGCACGTGTCACTCGCAGCGCGCCGGCCGACACGTAGGCCACGTGCCGACCGTCCGGCGAGGGGCGCGGGTCCAGTACGGGGCCGGGCGCGGGTAGTTCGCGTACCGTGCCGGCCCGGAGTTCCCCTACGAACAGCCGTCCGGAGAGGGTGAAAGCCGCCAACTCCGCGGCGGCGTCCGTCGCGTAGTCGACGATGCCCGCGCCGGACTCCCGGCTGCGCTCGCGGCGGGCCCGTTCCGCCTCCGACAGGTGCTCCCGGGCCCCCGAGAGCACGGTGGCCGGGTCGGCGACCACTCGTTCGGTGCCTTCCGGAAGGTCGAGCACCCAGAGCGCATTGGCCCGATCAGTACCGTTTCGCGACCGCAGAAAAATGACGCGTTCCCCGTCTGGAGCCACGGTGAACGTCCTTGGTGCACCAAGGGAGAAGCGCTGAGTGCGGGCATACTGACGGGGGAAGGGCAGGGGCTCGGAAGTCATTCTCCGAGCGTAGGACGCATGCGCCCCCCTGTGCTGCCGTGAGCCGACCTTGTGCGATCCATGCGATCACGCGGATAGTTATGATCCGTGACGCAAGGTGGGTATCAACCCGCTGTCAGACGTTCGAACCGTGACGGTCATTTGGGAGGTGAACCGCCGTGGCACTCTCGATTTCGGCGGTGGTGCTGCTGGCGATCATCGTCTTCATCCTGATCAAGAAATCGGGACTGAAGGGCGGTCACGCCGTCGTGTGCATGCTGCTCGGCTTCTATCTCGCCAGCTCCTCGATCGCCCCGACGATCACCGAGGTCACCTCGAACGTCGCGGGCATGATCGGCGACATCGACTTCTGACCCCGACCCGTGGTGATGCGCCCCCTGAGGGGCGCGGAGTGTCGCGCGCGGGCCGGTTTGCAAGCGCGCGCCGGGGAGTACGCGGTGGGGCGCGACCCCCGCCCCCACCCCCTGCCAGCAGAACCTGCCCGCGTGG
>NZ_JBHXEN010000050.1:61036-65012 GCF_042724695.1 Streptomyces sp. NPDC127068
GCGGGGGGGGGGGGGCGCGGCGGGGGGGGGGGCGGGGGGGGGGGGCGGGCCCCCCCCCCCCCCCCCCGCGCCGGGGAGTACGCGGTGGTGCGCGACCCGCGCGCCGACGCCGTGCCAGCAGAACGTGCCAGCGTGGCGGGTCACCAGGACGTGCCAGCGGCACGGGCACCGCGGCCCGTCGCCGTCGCGACCCCATAAGGATCACGACAAGATCCCCTAACCCTCCGGTTCTTCCGCCGACGGGCGCCCCGTCCTCGTAGGCTGTCCACATGATGGAACTGCCCGCCCGGCGCCTGCTGCTCGTGCACGCGCACCCCGACGACGAGTCGATCACCAACGGGGCGACCATGGCCAAGTACGCGGCCGAAGGCGCCCGCGTGACCCTGGTCACCTGCACCCTCGGCGAGGAGGGCGAGGTCATCCCGCCCGACCTGGCCCGGCTCACCGCCGACCGCGAGGACGCCCTGGGCGCCCATCGCGTGCGGGAGCTGGCGACCGCCATGAAGGCGTTGGGCGTTCACGATCACCGGTTCCTCGGCGGCCCCGGCCGATACCGCGACTCGGGCATGATGGGCCTCCCGCAGAACCGTCGCGAAGGCTCCTTCTGGAGCGCCGACCTGGACGAGGCCGCGGCCCACCTGGTGGAAGTCATCCGCGAGCTCCGCCCCCAGGTCCTGGTCACCTACGACCCGAACGGCGGCTACGGCCACCCCGACCACATCAAGGCCCACCGCGTCGCCGTCCGCGCGGCGGACCTCGCGGCGGAGCGCGCCTACCGCCGCGACCTCGGCGAGCCGCACACCATCGACAAGATCTACTGGAACCGGGTCCCCAGGTCCGTGGTCGAGGACGGCTTCGCCCGGCTCGACGAGGCCCTGCCCGGCCTGCCGTTCCCGCGCGCCGCGTCCGTCGGTGACGTGCCCGGCGTGGTCGCCGACGACCGGGTCACCACCGTCGTCGACGGCAGTGCGCACGCCGAGGAGAAGGCCGCCGCGATGCGCGCCCACGTCACCCAGGTCGAGGTCGCAGGACCCTGGTTCGCCCTCTCCAACCAACTGGCACAGCCGCTGTTCGCCGTCGAGTACTACGAACTCGCCCGCGGCACCGCGGTCGGCACCCCGGAGACCGACCTGTTCGCCGGAGTGGCGGACGCCCCCGCGCCCGGCGCCGGCGACACGATCGGCGCGCCCCGGTCCGTCCCGGCGTCCTCCGCCGACGAAGGGGCGGCGGCCCGATGAGCTCCCCCGCACCCGAACCCGGTCCCGGCGGCTTCCTGCTCCAGGGACCGCCGCCCGCGGGCCGGATCGCCGCCTACGTCCTGCTGTTCGTCCTCGGCCTGGTGATCGGCGTGGCCGGCTCGCTCCTCCAAGGGGGCTGGTTCCCCGGCGGGTTGCTGCTCTCCCTCGCCGGGACGGGCGGACTGTTCCTCGGCGGCTCGTTCGCCACCCGGACCCGGGCCGGAGCGGTCGCGCCCGCCGCGGGATGGCTGGTCGCCGTCATCCTGCTCACCTCCAGCCGCCCGGAGGGGGACTTCCTGTTTGCGACGGGCTTCGGTTCGTACGCGTACCTGCTCGGCGGGATCGCCGTCGCTGTGATGTGTGCCACCCTCGGCCGGGTGGTGCAACCGGGCGCGGATCCCGCCCGACTTGGCAAGTGACGTACCACTTCGCCGTGGCACGGCGGGTCGGGTTCGGCGGGGTTCTCGCCACGGCCGCAGTCCGCTTGCCGGCGGCGGCCAGTATGGTGGTGCGCGCCGCCGAACTACCCCAGCCTGCGACGGGGGAAACCCCCTAGCGAGGTCGAGTCGGGCGGTGGAGCCAACCGGGAGAACCTGCCTTGAGTCGTGAAACTGACAGTTCGTCCTCCGGGCCGCACGGGCGCGGAGGAGCCGCATACCCGTCGGGGACACCGGCGTACGGCACCCCCGCCGGTGCCGCCCCGGGTGTCGGGTCGGACGAGCGCCAGAGTGCCGACGCCTCCGCAGAGGACCGCAAGACGGAGACGACCCTGACCACCCGGGTCCGCATCAACATCCCCGGGTCGCGGCCGATCCCACCGGTCGTCATGCGCACCCCGGTCGCCGAGTCCGATGCGGCGCCCGGCCGGGACGCCGACACCGGGGCCACCCGCCAGCCGGGGGTGCCCGGCCAGGCCGAGGCCCCGGCGGCCCCCGCCGCCCCGGCTCCCCGGCCGCCCGGCCAGGGTGCCGACGGTGATCCGGAGAAGCCGAGCGCATGGTTCGCGCCCCGCAAGTCGGGCCCCGCGCGCGGCGGCCCGTCGAGCACGCCCGCCAACGGCACGCCGATGCACCCCGGTTCGCCGGCCGCCCCGGCCCCGGCGAACCACGGCCACGGTCACGTTCCCGGCGGCGGCACCCTCGGGGGGCTGCCCGTCGGCGGCCCGCAGGACACCCACGGCGACCTCCCGTACTTCACCCCCGGCCCGCCCGCCGGCGTCCCCCAGGGGCCCGAGGCGACCGGTGAGATGCCACGGGTCGGGACGCCGCGGATGAGCGACGACACCGCCGTCCTCACGCCGCAGCAGCACGCCCCGGCGCCCCCCGGCGGCCCCCTGGCATCCGGGGGTCCCATCGGCGCCGTGCCCGCCGGACCCGGCGACAACGTCTCGGGGCACACCCTCACCAGCGGCATCCCCGTGGTGCAGCCCGGCGTGACCCACCCCGCCCCGGGGGGCGAGGTCCCGGGCGCCGGGCCCGCCGCGCAGCCGCCCGCACCCGCTCCGGTGTTCCCGCCGCCCGCCGCCGACAAGCCGGCCGGGCCGACCGGGCCGGCTGCACCGGCTGCACCGGCCGGGCCGACGGGGTCGGCCACATCGACCAAGCCGGCCAAGAAGAAGGGCCGCAGCAAGCTCGTCCTGCTCGCGGTGCTCGTCGTGCTGGCCGGCTCGGGAACCTACGGCGCCGGACTGCTGCTCAACCACTCGGACGTCCCCAAGGGCACCACCGTGCTGGGCGTCGACATCGGCGGCGGCACCCGCGACGAGGCCGTGAAGAAGCTCGACGCGGCCCTCGGCAAGCGGATCACCCAGCCGCTCCAGCTCTCCGTCGACGGCAAGACGGTGCCGCTCCGGCCCGACCAGGCCGGTCTGACCTTCGACACGGACGCCACCGTGGCGTCCGCCGCGGGCAGCGACTACCACCCGGTCTCCGTGGTCACCTCCCTGTTCGGCGAGAAGCGCGTCGTCTCCCCGTCGATGCCGGTCGACACCGAGAAGCTCCAGGTCCAGCTGGAACGGGCGGTCGGCGGCGGCAGCAGCGGCGCGGGCGACGGCGGAATCCGGTTCGAGGGCGGCAAGGCCGTCGCCGCCTACGGCAAGCCCGGCAAGGGCGTCGACGTGAAGGGCTCGCTGCCTGCCATCGAGGAGGCGTTCCGGGCCCAGGTCGAGACGGGCAAGTCCACGCCCGTCAAGCTCGCCGCCACCGACCGCGAGCCGTCGATCACCAAGGCCGAGGTGGACCGGATGATGAAGGAGTTCGCCGAGCCCGCGATGTCCGGTCTCGTCACCATCACCGCCGGCCCGAACGCCTCGATCCCCTTCGGCCCGGACAAGTCGCTGCCGCAGATCATCGGGGTGAAGGCGGTGAACGGCAAGCTCGTCGACACCTACGACCTGGCGGCGCTCCAGAGCCTGTACGGCAGCACCTTCGACGGGGTCCTGGTCACCCGGGGCACCGGCGAGAAGACCGCGGTGACCCCGCAGGACGTCGCCTCGGCCCTCAAGCAGGCCCTCAAGGGCAAGACCCAGGCCGAACGCACCGTGGCCATCCCCCTGGACGCGTCCTGAAGCCCGTTCACGGCCCTCCGTGACAGCCCCCTGACGTCCACGGTGCCCTGCGGGGTGCGGGTGGCGCCTCCCGGGCGTGCGCTGTCCCGTGCGGGTGCGTGGGGGCTGTTCGCGCAGTTCCCCGCGCCCCTGACGGGGCCCGTGCTTGTTGTGCGCCCGGTCAGGGGCGCGG
>NZ_JBHXEN010000051.1:0-43116 GCF_042724695.1 Streptomyces sp. NPDC127068
CCTGACGGCCGGGGCGGGCGGCGGGGCCGCGGGCGCCGGGCGGTCCGTGGGGGGCGGCGCCGCGGGGGCGGGGGGCGGCGCCGCTCGCGGAGGCGCCGCGGGGGCGGGGGGCGGTCGGCCACCGGGGGGCGGGTTCCGTCCGCAGTTCGAACTCGCCGGTCTGCGGATTGCGGACCCACTGGTCTGCGGGGTCGATCTCGTCCGACCCTCCGCGGCTCTGCGCATCCACGGTCGTTGAATCCTCCGTTGGTGCCGCCCGAGGCGCCGTGTCCTCGCGATGGCGCTCGATGTGCCGTTCCGCACGGGTGACGGGGGTCACCGGCAAGACCGGATCGCGTCAGGCTATCCACACGGACACGATCGGGCCACGGTCGTCTTCCCCGTCACGGCCCTTACACCTGGGCATTTCCCGGCAAACACCAGGGCGACGGCCGGATTCTTGGCCATCGCCTTACCCTCGCCCCCCACGGTCACCCCGAGGCGACCGGGCCCGGGGGTCAGCCCTTCCAGCCCTTGCCGAGCCAGACCCGGTCGAGGTTGACGTCGCACTTGTTGCCGTCCTCGCAGGACAGCTTGAGCGTGTTGGTGCCCTTGTTCAGTTCCACGTACGCGAAGGACTCGGTCCAGCCGCGCTCCGCGTTGCCCTCGGGGGCGCCCGCGTAGTTCTTCAGGTTGAACGGACGGCTCTGCGGGGTCCCGTTGACGGTGAGGGTGGCGTCCGCGTCCTTGCCGGGGACTCCGTACCCGACGAACACCGTGTACTTGCCGGCGTCCGCGAGGTCGTCGACGGTCCAGGTCACCGCGGCGCCGGGCTTGTTGAAGCCCGTGACGTACACGCCGCCCGCCGCCTTGGCGCCCTTCACGTCGGAGGCGGTGGAGGTGCCGCCCTCCAGCTTCAGCGCCTTCGCGTCGAGCGCGGGCAACTCGTCGGGGTCCGCCGCCTCGTCGGTGGGCTTCCCCGTCTCCTCTTCCTTGTCGTCGTCCGGCTCCCCGGCCGACGCCGAGGGGGTGCTGTCCGCGCCGGTGCGCGCGGAGTCGTCCTCGGAGTCGCCGTTCCACACGACGATGCCGATGCCGACGACCACGGCCGCGACCACGGCGACCGCGCCTATGAGGATGCCCTTGGTGTTGGGCCCGCGTCCCCGGCCACCGCCCTGCCCGCCGTGCGACCCGTGCCCGCCGTGCCCCGGCCCGCCCGGACCCGGCTGGCCGTACTGGCCCTGCTGCCCGTGCTGGCCGCCCTGCTGCTGGTGCGGCACCTGGCCGTAGGCGGCCGTGGGCGGCTGCTGGGCGTACTGCTGCTGCTGGCCGCCGTACTGGCGCTCCCCCACCGGGCGGACCTGGTGGTACGAGGAGCGGGGGCCCGGGTAGCCGTAGCCGCCGCCACCGCTGGGCGGGGTGGCCCCGGACGCCTGCCCGTCGGCGTACAGATAGCCGAACGGGTCGTCGTCCTCGGGCTTGCTGCCGTTGTCGCCGGCGGTCATCCCTGGGTCACTCCTCAGCAAGGTCCGGTGCGTGATGCGGGCGAGCCTACCCGTTCCGACTCATCCCAATGGGTGACGGTTCCCCCCACACCGGAACCCGGTGCGGAGGGCGCCGCGCGCCGGGTGGCGCACGGCGGACCGCGCGAGTAACCGCGACAGACCCGCCGAGAACCCGCCAACGCCCCACCCGAGCACAAAGGGGCCGCGGGACACCGTGCGGGGCCACCAGAACAGACCGGGCGCCCGAAGGACAAACCGGCGCCCCCCGGCCGGGGGACCCGGTGCGTCCGCTCGGTCCGCGCGGCGGTTCAGCCCGCGCGGCGCTGCTGCTTCGCGCGGGACCGCTTCTCCACGTACATCAGCTGGTCCGCCGACTTCAGGACCTCGTCCGCGGTCATCCCGCACCGCGCCCAGGCGATGCCGAAGCTCGCCCCGACCCGCACGGCCCGCCCGTCCACCCGGATGGGCGGCACGATCGCGTTGCGCAACCGTACCGAGAGGTCCTGGGCGTCGGCGCTGCCGAGCCCGTCCGCGAGGACCACGAACTCGTCGCCGCCGAGCCGGGCGACGGTGTCTCCGTCACGCACCCCGCTGGTGAGCCGGCGGGCGACCTCGATGAGGACGGCGTCCCCGGTGTGGTGCCCGAACCGGTCGTTGATCGACTTGAAGCCGTCGAGGTCGCAGAAGAGGACGGCCAGCCCCTTGGTGCCGTCGTCGTGTTCGTCCTCGGGGGCGACGACGTGCACGTGGTCGTATCCGATGACGGGTTCACCGGCCGGGGTCTCGAACCGCTCGGCCGCCCGGGCGGCGCGCTCCGCGAGGGCCTCCGCCTGGTCGAAGCCCTCCAGACCGGGGCCGCCGTAGGCGGCGTCGACCGACTCCCCCGCGGCGGCCCGGGCGCTGACGCTGCCCTGCGGGCGGCGACAGAGCCGGGAGGACAGCCGGGAGCGCAGCTCCGCGGAGTTCGGCAGTCCGGTGAGGGCGTCGTGGCTGGCGCGGTGGGCGAGCTGGAGCTCCCGCCGCTTGCGCTCCTCGATGTCCTCGACGTGGGTGAGCAGGAACCGGGGCCCGTCGGCGGCGTCCGCGACGACGGAGTTGCGCAGGGAGACCCACAGGTAGGTGCCGTCGCGCCGGGCGAGCCGTAGTTCCGCCCGGCCGCCCTCGGCGGAGGTGCGCAGCAGGGTCCCTATGTCCTCGGGGTGGACCAGGTCGGAGAAGGAGTACCGGCGCATCGCCGAGGCGGGGCGCCCGAGCAGTCTGCACAGGGCGTCGTTGGTCCGCAGGATGCGCCCGTGCTGGTCGCCGCCCATCTCGGCGATGGCCATGCCGCTGGGGGCGTACTCGAACGCCTGCCGGAAGGACTCCTCGCTGGCCCGTAGCGCCTGCTGCTCGCGTTCGAGGCGGACCAGCGCCCGCTGCATGTTTGCTCGCAGTCGTGCGTTGCTTATCGCAATGGCGGCCTGGAAGGCGTACATCTGGAGGGCTTCGCGCCCCCAGGCGCCGGGGAGCCGTCCGTTGCGGGGGCGGTCCACCGAGAGCACGCCGATCAACTCGCCGGGCAGCCCGCCGTTGGCGTAGAGGGGGGCGAGGAGGCGGTCCGCGGGGTGCCACTCGTCCTCGAACCGGGGCTCGGGTCCGTCGGTATACCACTGCGGGACGTCGTCGTCGTCGAGGACCCAGCCCTCGGTGTGCGGGATGAAGATCAGGCTGCCCCAGCGCTCGCCCATGCCCAGTCGGCGGTCCCAGGAGGCGCGCGGACCGACCCGGCCGGTGATGAGGGCTTCGGCGGAGGCGTCCCCGGCGAAGGCGGCGACGACGAGGTCCCCGTCGGGGCGCACGAGGTTCACGGCGGCCAGCTCGTACCCGAGGCCGGTGACCACCCCGTTGGCGACGGTCTGCACGGTGTCCGCGAGGCTGCGCGCCGTGTTCATGTCCGCCATGACCTGGTGCAGCTGCCGCAGGGTCGCAAGGCGGACGTACGGCTCCGACTCGGTCTCCATGCTTGCCCTCCCCGAGACGTCGGCAGCAACTCCAGGTTCTCTCATCGGCGGGGTGCACCCGAGTGCACCTGAGCGCGGCGTCCCCGCCACTGAATCACAGTGAGCTGTCCACCCGGTACACAGGGTCAACAAATATTGGGTGCTGTGACTCATGTCACATCAGATGAATATGCCGGTCGACGCGCATAGATCGCACCGGGACTCGTTTGCTGCCCGCAAACAGTGGGGCCACCGTGGTCCCATTTGACGGGCGTTTCGACAGCTGTGGGGGGTAGGTACAGGGTGCCTCGGGGGGCGCATTCAGCCCTGCGGAATACGCTCCGAGAAATCCTGGAAAGGGGTTTTGGATCCATACGGCACTGGGTATACACATCCATTTCCCTCCGTGGGGGTAGGCCGACGGTACCCCGCGGACCGCCCGTGCGGGAGCGAAACCGGTCCGGTGGTCCTAGGACCATCGTCGGCCTTCGGGCCGATGTGTCCGGCGGCGATCTCCGGTTAGCGTTGCGGACGTGCTGAAGACCTCCCTAACGGTGCCGAACCCTCCCGGCGACGCCCCGGCCGACTCCACGGCCGGGCATCCTGAGGGAGTGACCCACGACGAGTTCCGCGCCGCGATGGCCAGACTGGCCGCGGGGGTGGTGCTGGTGACCGCGCATGAGCCGCCGCTGTCACCGCACGGCCCCCGCGGCGAGGACGTCGGCATGACCGCCACGGCGTTCCTGTCCGTGTCGCTCGACCCGCCGCTCGTCCTCGTCAGTCTGCGCGAGGGCTCCCGGATGGACGACCTGCTCGAAGAGCAGCCCCACTGGGCGGTGTCCGTCCTCACGGAGAGCCAGCGCCACATAGCGGGCCGCTTCGCCATGAAGGGCCGCATCAGCGATCGGTTGCTCTTCGAGGACATCCCCTACGTGCGGGGGGAGGTCTCGGGCTCCCCGCTGGTCGGGGGGGCGCTCGCCACGTTGGAGTGTCGGACGGAGCAGCGGGTCGCGGCCGGGGACCACACTCTCGTCATCGGTCGGGTGCTGAGGGCTGACCTTCCCAGTCCGGACGGTGCGCCCCTGGCGTACTTCCGGGGGCGGTACCGGACGCTGGGCTGACGCGCTTCCCGTGCGGGTGCGTGGTGGGTTGCTCGCGCCGTTCCCCGCGCCCCTTCGGTGCGCTTCCCTGCGGGTGCGATGTACCAGTGCGGGTGCGCTGTTGTTTTGCGCAGTTCCCCGCGCCCCTGAAGGGGCACTCCCCACCGTCGCCGTCCGCCCCCACACGTGCCCCAACAGGGACATGCCCCGACAGGGGCGTGGGGAACTGCGCGGGCAAGCACAGCGCACCCGGACGGGGCAGCGGACGGGCTCAGCCCCAGTCGCGGCCTGACCGCCCCCGCTTCGTCTCGGCGCGAGCCTTCTTCTGGCGCAACCGCCGCTCGTTGATGCCCCGCGGGATACGCGTCGGCTTGCGCGACTTCGGCGGCGGAGCACTCGCCTCGGCGAGCAGCGCGGCGAGCCGGACGGCGGCCGTCTCCCGGTTGCGCCACTGGGAGCGGTGGTCGGAGGAGCGGACCGTGACGACCCCGTCGACCAGCCGGTCGGCCAAGCGCGCGAGGGCCCGCTCCTTCCACACCTGGGGCAGGGCGGTGGTGCGCGCCAGGTCGAACCGCAGCTCCACCTGCGAGTCGGTGGTGTTCACGTGTTGGCCGCCCGGCCCGGACGACTTCGAGAAACGCCACATCAGCTCGGCCTCCGGCAGGAGGACCGAACCGCGGATGACATGAGGACCGGACATGCCGTCCATGGTCGCGCGCGGAGCGGGTCCCCGTCACCCTCATTTCGGCGGACGCCGCCGACCCCGCGATCGAACACGCGTACGCACACAGGGGCGGATGAGAAAGAAGGTGAAGGCATCAGGAACCCCGGGGTGTCCCCGCGGCGTTCATAGGGGTGACGGTAGCTTCGTCCTCAGTACGAAGCCCGACACATCACAGGGAAAGGGACATCCCCATGGCTGTAAGCCTGTCCAAGGGCGGCAACGTCTCGCTCACCAAGGAGGCACCGGGCCTGACCGCCGTCACGGTGGGCCTCGGCTGGGACGTCCGGACCACCACCGGCACCGACTTCGACCTCGACGCCTCGGCCATCGCCGTGAACCCCCAGGGCAAGGTCTACTCGGACGGTCACTTCGTCTTCTTCAACAACAAGCAGACCCCGGACCAGACGATCGTCCACACGGGCGACAACCGCACGGGCGAGGGCGCGGGCGACGACGAGGCGATCAACGTCAACCTGGCCGCCCTCCCGGCGGACATCGACAAGATCGTCTTCCCGGTCTCGATCTACGACGCCGAGTCCCGCAGCCAGAACTTCGGCCAGGTGCGGAACGCGTACATCCGCATCGTCAACCAGGCCGGCGGCGCGGAGATCGCCCGTTACGACCTCAGCGAGGACGCCGCGACCGAGACCGCGATGGTCTTCGGCGAGCTGTACCGCAACGGCGCCGAGTGGAAGTTCCGCGCGGTCGGCCAGGGCTACGCCTCCGGCCTCGTGGGCATCGCCCAGGACTTCGGCGTGAACGTCTGAGGCTGAGGCCCGGACCCGCACGCGAAGGAGGCCCCCCGGTTCACCTCGAACCGGGGGGCCTCCGCGTCCCACGGCCTCGGCCCCGCCCCGCGCCCATGACGGCAACGACAGGCCCCACCAGGACGTCAGGCGCTGTTCCCGCCATCCCCAGGACTCCGGGAGCGGGCTACTTCGAGCGGGCCTCGTTCCACCGTCGGGCCACGGTCTCGGTGACCGTGTAGAAGTACTCCTTCTTGAGCCCCGGCTCTCCGGTCAGCGTCTCGACCCAGGTCATCGGCCACGCCACACCGTCGTACCCGCTCTTCAGGACCCGACTGAAACCCGACAGTGCGCCTTGGAGCTGGGACCGCTCCAATTCCAGCCTGTCGGCCAAGTGCGTGTAGCTCACGCGCTCGCCGGGGCGGTCGGCCAGGACGTCGAGCAGGGAGACGACGATCCGGACGGAATCACGCTGGTCGGCGATCAGCCGACGGAAGTCCTCGACGCTCCAGCGCTCGGCAGCCGGCCCGTCCGTCTGGTCCTCCTGGCGCTTCTGCGGCCCCGCCGCGCCGGTCAGCTCGGCGAGATAGGCGTAGATCTGCGGAGCGAACTGACTGGGAACCGGTATCGAGATGAACTGCTGCGCGCCGTCACTCATCTGAGTCGTCCTCACTCTACTTGCCGCCTTCTGCGGAACACGACGATGTTGACACAGCTGAATCCCAACCGTCCACCATCTACCGGAGATTACTTCGGAATCCCGAAGTAGACACCCGATGCTTCACCATCGGGGCCAGTAACACCGCAGGGCGCACCGGGCCGCTCGCGGTTCCGGGGCGGCGGGATCCCGCTGCGCACCGCCCATGACATCAACTTCCCGCGTTTTTCCGCGAATTACGGCATCGTGGGGCCCACGGAAAACCTCACGGAGGCTGGTGGACATGAGCGGCGACGCCCGCGGGACCGACGACCGAACCGAGCGCGCGACGGACGCACCGGGGTTGGACATCGACACGACCAAGGCGCACCCGGCGCGGGTGTACGACGTGCTGCTCGGCGGCAAGGACAATTACGAGGTGGACCGCGAGGCCGCCGCCGCGGCGCTCGCCGTCAATCCGCGGGGCTACCTGGACGTCCGGCACAACCGCGACTTCCTGCGGCGGGCGGTGTCCCACGTGACGGACACGATCGGGATACGCCAGTTCCTCGACATCGGCACGGGGTTGCCGACCCGGGAGAACGTGCACCAGATCGCCCAGCGCACCGCGCCGGACACCAAGGTCGTGTACGTCGACAACGACCCCGTGGTGCTGGCCCACGCGCGTGCGCTGCTCACCAGCCACCCGGAGGGCCGGACCGCGTACGTCCACGCCGACTTACGGACGCCGGGGCGCATCCTCGACGAGGCCGCGGAGACGCTCGACCTGTCCCGGCCGGTGGCGCTGGTCCTCGTCTCGGTGCTGCACTTCGTCGAGGACGAGGAGGCGTACCCGGTCGTCGCCGAGCTGATCGGCCGGTTGGCGGCCGGCAGTGTGGTCGTCCTCAGCCACCTCAGTGCGGACTTCAACCCGGTGGCGATCGGCGGGGTGGCCGAGACGTTCCGGGCCCGGGGGTTCTCGTTCGTGCTGCGGTCCCGTGCGCAGGTCGCGCGGTTCGCCTCGGACAACGGTCTGGGGCTGGTCGAGCCGGGCATCGTGCGGGTGCACGAGTGGCGGCCGGACCGGATCGAGGACGCGGTGCGGGCGGCTCCCGCGGATGCGGCGTACTTCGCTTCGCTGGATTACGTCGACCGGACCAAGTACTTGGACATCACGGACGTCCGTGACGAGGACATCAACCTCTACGCATGGGTGGCCCACAAGACCTGACCCCTGCGGGTGCAATGTCCTGTGCGGTGCGCTGTTGTCTTGCGCAGTTCCCCGCGCCCCTGAAGGGGCACTCCCCTGCGGGGTGCGTTGTCCGGTGCGGGTGCGTGGGGGTTGCTCGCGCCGTTCCCCGCGCCCCTATCGGGGCCCGTGTGGGGGGGCGGACGGCGACGGCGAGGAGCGCCCCGTCAGGGGCGCGGGGAACTGCGCAAAACCACAGCGCACCGCACAGAAACAACGCACTCGCAGGGAAGCGCACCGAAGGGGCGCGGGGAACTGCGCGAGCAACCCCCACGCACCCGCACGGAGCAGCGCACCCCGCAGGGCAACGTGGGCGTCAGGGCCGCGACGGCTTGCCCACCCCGTGGAGCCACGTCGCCCAGACGCGACGCAGCGCGCCCCGGTGCCGCGGAGCGACCCGCTCGACGTACGCGGTGAACGCGGCCGTGTCCACCGTGCCGTACCGGTGAACGGTGGGCCACCCCCGCAGGACCTCCCGGAACGTGCCCTCGCCGACCGTACGCCGCACCCGGTGCAACACCATCGCCCCGCGCTGGTACACGGGCGCCTCCGAAACCTGCGCAGCCGAAGGCGGCGCAGCCGGCGGGAACGCCCACACCGCCGCGTCCGCGCCCGGCTCGTCGTAGTAGTCGCCGCGGTACAACGCGTCGAAGACGCTCTGCGCGGTGCGCCCCCCGTGCTCCTCGTCCCACAGCCACTCGGCGTACGTGGCGAACCCCTCGTTGAGCCACATGTCCCGCCAGGTCCTCGGGGTGACGGAGTCCCCGTACCACTGGTGGGCGAGTTCGTGGACGATCAGGACGGGGTCCGGGGCGCCCGGGTACACCGGGCGGGTCTGGGTCTCCAGCGCGTACCCGGCGTCGCCGTCCCGGTCGACGATCGCGCCGGTGGCGGAGAACGGGTACGGGCCGAAGGTGCGCTCCGCCCAGGCCATGATCGCGGGCAGCCGGGCGAGCGGCTTGCGGGCGGCGCCGGCCTCCTGCGGGTCGACGGCGTCGTACACGGACAGTTCGCGGCGCCCGTCGGTGGTCTTGATGCCGTCGTCCTCGGTGAGCCGGTCGGCGTCGATCCGGGAGGTGCTGACCCGGTAGCGGCCGATCGCGACGGTCGCCGTGTAGCTCGCCTGCGGCTCGGCGCCGTGCCACTCGAAGGTGGTGCGGCCGTCGACCGTGCGGGTGGAGCGGAGTTCGCCGCCCGAGACGGCGGTGAGGCCCTCCGGAACGGTGACGGCGATGTCGTAGGCCGCCTTGTCACCGGGGTGGTGGTTGCCGGGGAACCAGGCCATCGACCCGGTGGGCTGTCCGAGGGCGAGGGCGCCGTCCGCGGTGGGCAACCAGCCCTCCTCGGAGCCGTCCGGGTCGGTGATCGTGCGGGGCCGGCCGGCGTAGCGCACGGTGGTGCGGAACTCCTCGCCCCGGGCGAGGGCGGCCCGGGGTCGCACGGTCAGTTCCTGTCCGTCGCGCGTGACGCGGGCGGACGCGCCGTCGACGGTGACCGAGCGGACCGTCAGGCCCAGCAGGTCCAGGTTGAAGGCGGTGAGGTCCGCGGTCGCCCGGGCGGTGAGGGTGGCCGTGCCGGTGAGGTGGCGGGTCTTCGGTGCGTAGGCGAGGGCGAGGTCGTAGTGGGTGACGTCGTAGCCGCCGTTGCCCATCAGCGGGAAGTACGGGTCCCCGACCCCGTCGGCGCCCGCCCCGCGGCCACCGGACCCGGCGGTCAGATCGCCGCCGGTGGCGGTGCAGCCCGCCAGCACGGTGATCGCGAGGCCCAGCCCCAGCCGGGCGCGCGTACGGGCGCGGGTGGCGCAGCGCCTACGGGTACGGGGGCGGGCGGGGTCCACGCGGCCGATCCTATGCAGCCCGGGCCCGGCCCGCCTCCGCTCCCGGCGCCCCTGGTGCAGGGGCGGGGCGGGAGCGGAGGCGGGCTCGGGCGGGGGGCTAGCGGTTGTTCAGCGCGGCGACGCCGGCCTTGGCGAACTTCTCGTCCAGGTCGCCCGAGGGGGCGCCCGCGACGCCGATGCCCGCGATCGGGGCGCCCTTCACGGTGACGGGGGCGCCGCCGCCGAGGAACAGGGTGCCGGGGATGTCCTTCAGGTTCGGGGTCTGGGCGAGGCGCTTGACCAGCTCGGAGGTGGGCGCGTTCCAGGAGACCGCGGTGAACGCCTTGCGCTCGGCGGACTCGTAGGACTGCGGGCCCGCACCGTCGCCGCGCAGCGTCACCAGCGTGTTGCCGTTGCGGTCGACGACGGCGACCGTCACCCGCTGGTTCTCCCGCTCGGCCGCGTCGAGGGTGGCCTGCGCGGCGCGGGTCGCGGCGTCGACGGTGAGGTGCGTGGTCTGCTGGAGGTGACGGCCCGAGGGGTCGGAGGTGGCGGTGGTGCGGTTGGCCGCGGCCGGCGAGTCGGCGCTCGCCGACACGACGCCGAACGTTCCGGCACCCACCGCGGCGAGGGCGAGGGCGCCGACGCCGATCCGGACGCGACGGCCCTTGGGGGACCGGTGCCGCGGGGGCGCGGCCGTCTCGGAGGTCGTGGCGGTCTCGTGGGTCTCGGGGGTGTGGCTCATGACGGCACTGCCTTTCGCTGGCGGGTCCGACCGGACCGGCCGGTGGGTGGTGGTGCCGGTGCGGTGCTGACCGGCTCACTTCGATCCTGGTGCCACAACCGGTCGCCACCCGTCGGCGGACCGGACACGGTGGCGGTGCGGGACGGCTGACCCGGGGGTCGACCGATCGGATGACCCCGCGGCTCCCGCACCGGGTCACAATGGGAGGGAATGCCCCGGCCGGGCCGGACCCGTACGCACCACGAGGAGGCACGGCGTGGCCGCACCACCCCCACCGCACCGCACCCCTCCGCCGCCGCACCGCACCCCTCCGCCGCCGCACCGGACGCCGGCCGGCGCGGACCCGGACGCGCGCTGGCTCGCCGTGGTGATGCACACGGCGTTCTTCCTGCTGCTGGGCGCCTCCCTGGCCCGGTTCCTGCTGCGCCACCCCGGCGAACCCCGTACCCCGTGGATCATCGCGCTGTCCGTGGTCCTCGCCCTGCTCTACGTGCTGGGCCCGGCCCTCGGCACCACCGCGCCCGCCGACCCGCCCACGGACGACCGGCGGCGCACCCGGGCCCCGGTGCTGCTGTGGCTGGGCATGGTCGTCGCCGTGTGGGTGGTGCTCGTCGTGCTCGCGCCGAGCTTCGCCTGGTGCGCGGTCCCCCTCTTCTACACCGGCCTGCGCACCCTGCCGGCGCGCCCCGCGCTCACGCTGATCGCCGTGCTCACCGCGTTCGTCGTGGTCGCGCAGATGCGGCTCGCCGACCGGTTCGACCCGAACCTGCTGCTGGCGCCGCCCGCCGTGGCCGCGATCGCGGCGGCCGGGTTCGTCCACATGCAGCGCCAGGCGGCCCGGCAGCGCGCCCTCATCGACGACCTGATCCGCACCCGCCGGGAGCTGGCCGCCACCGAACGCCGCGCGGGCACCCTCATCGAACGGCAGCGGCTGGCGATGGAGATCCACGACAGCCTGGCCCAGGGCCTGTCCAGTCAGCGGATGCTGCTCCAGGCCGCCGACCGGGTGTGGGAGACGGACCCGGCGAAGGCCAGGGCGCACGTCCACGCCGCCGCCTCGATCGCCGAGCGCAGCCTCACCGACGCCCGGCGGTTCGTCCACGACCTGGCCCCCGCGGACCTCGCCGAGGGCGGCGGGCTGGTGGGCGCGCTGCGCCGACTGGCGGAGCGGGAGTCCCGCGCGGAACTGCCCGTGCGCTTCCACGTCGAGGGCGCGCCGGCCGCACTGCCCGAACGGACCGAGTCGGCGGTGCTGCGGATCGCGCAGGGCGCCCTGGCGAACGTCCGCGAGCACGCCTCGGCCCGTACCGCGGCACTCACCCTGACCTGTCTGGGCGACCAGCTGGTGCTGGACGTCGCGGACGACGGCCGGGGGTTCGTCCCGGAGGCCGTCGCCGCGGACCCGGCGGGCGTGCGGGGCCACGGGCTGCCGGCGATCCGTGCCCGGGTGCGCGCCCTGGGCGGCACCCTCACCATCGAATCGGCCCCGCACGAGGGCACGGTCCTGACCGTGTCGGTCCCCCTGCCCGCACCCGAACGCCCGGAGCGACGATGAGCACCCCCCACGGCCACCCCGTGCCCGACCCGCCCGCCGGCGCCACCGGCGGAAGCTCCGTACGGCTGCTGCTCTGCGACGACCACGCCGTGGTCCGGGCGGGGCTGCTCGCCCTGCTCGGCAGCGAACCGGACTTCGAGGTGGTCGGCGAGGCGGGCGGCGGGGAGGAGGCCGTGGCGATGGCGGCGAAGCTGGGCCCGGACGTCGTCCTGATGGACCTCCAGTTGGGCGAGGGCATCGACGGGGTGGAGGCGACCCGGCGGATCGCGGCGACCGGCGGCCGGGTCCTCGTCCTCACCACGTACGACACGGACGCCGACATCACCCGGGCGATCGAGGCGGGCGCGACGGGGTACCTGCTCAAGGCGGAGCGGCCCGAGGAGCTGTTCGCCGCGATCCGGGCCGCCGCCCGGGGACACACGGCCCTGTCGGCGCCGGTCGCCAGCCGGGTGATGGAGCGGATGCGCAGTCCGCGGCCGTCGTTGACGGCACGGGAGCGGGACATCCTCGGGCAGCTGGCCCGGGGGCTGGGCAACCGGGAGATCGCGCGGGCGCTGTTCATCAGCGAGGCGACGGTGAAGACGCACCTGGGGCGCATCTACGACAAGTTGGGCGTGGACACCCGGGCCGGGGCGGTGGCGGTGGCCACGGAACGGCGCCTGCTCGCCTGACGGGCCGGTCGTGACCTCCGGCCGGTCAGGGGCTGCCGGAAGGCCCGGTGGTCGGCACCGGCCGGCACCGGTCCGGCTTCGGGGGACGGTCGTCCTTGCCGTCCAACGGTCCCTTCAGGTGTGCGTCGTACAGGTCCTGCCAGCCGTCCGCTTTGATGGCCTCGACGAGCTTGCACACCCGGCGGTGGAGTTCGGGATCGTCGAGGTGCATGCCGATGCCCCAGTACTCGGTGCTGTCGGGCAGGCTGTCACGGATCATCCTCAGCCTGTCGTCGGTGGCGAGGAAGCCGGCCAGGACTGCCCGGTCGGTGCTCACGACGTCGGTCTGCCCCTTCGGGTCCAGGAGGTCGTCGACGCACTTCTTGTAGTCCGAACGCTTGATGACCTCGAACTTCTTCTCCGGGTACGCGCGCTCCAGCCGGTCCACGGAGGTCGAGCTGCTGGCCGTGCAGACGACCGTGCCGGGCCGCAGGTCGTCGATGGAGTCGACGTCCTCGTGCGTCCGACCGCCGTTCTCCCGGAGGACGACCTTCCCGGGACTGTCGCCGTGCATCAGCAGGGCCTGCGGGGTGGCGAAGTACGGGCCGGCGAACTTGATCAGCTTCTCGCGGTCATCGGTGATGCTGAAGCTCCCGACGAAGAGTTCGACGTTCCCCGCCACCACCTCGGAGGCCCGGACCCCGGTGCCCAGGGGGACGAACTCGATGGTGCCGGTGAACCCCAGCCCGCGGACGACCTTCCGGGCGTACTCGATGTCGAATCCGGTCCACTCGCCGTGCGCGTCCTGCTCGCTCAGGCCGGGCTGGTCCTGCTTGACGCCGACCCTGAACACCCCCTTCCGCTTGGCCTCTTCGAGTACGTGGGACACCCGCGGAGGCTGCGTCGCCTCGATCCGGGCCTTCGGGACGGGGCCCGTCTGCGCACCGGCGCCGTTCGGCTCCTTCCGGTCCTGCCAGTCCTCGACGATCAGTGCTCCGCCCGCCAGCAGGCTCAGACTCACCAGCCCCGCCCACAGCGCTCGCTGCCAGCGCACCGGGAGTGGCCGGCCGCCCGCCGTGTCCGCCGTGTCCGCGGTGTCCGCCGCCGGGCGCGGGCCACGGTCGTCCCCGGTGGCGGGGGTGTCCGTGCCGTCCGCCCCGTCCGCGGCATGCCTCCCCAGCGGGCCCCCGTCGGCTGCCGGCGCGGGCGCCGGAACCGCGGCTCCAGCAGCGGGAACGTCGTCGGTGCCGTCCGCGGACAACGGGGGGACGGTCCCGCCGGATGCCGTCACCGTCCGGCCGGAGGGCTGCGCAGGCCCCTGGGGGCGCTCACGGGCGGCGGCGCGCTGCGCCGTGTCCAGGAGGTGGCTGCCGATCCCCAGTTGCAGGCGCTGAGCGCTCTTGGGCACCAGTTCGGCGACGAGTTCCTGGAGGAGCCACAGCGGTATCAGTTTGCGGCCCCGGAGGAACTCGCTCCACTGGTTGCGGCCGTAGTCGAAGCGGCCCTCCAGGTCGCGCACCGTCAGCCCCTCCGTGAGCTGGCGCAGCCACCTGGCCAACTCCGCCGCCTCCTCCGGCGTGCTCGGGTCGATGGCGCCGAGCCGGGACCGCAGCCGCTGTGACGGTCGTTCGTCGTCGGGTTCCACCACGCACCCCCGTAGGTTCTGCTCCCTTTGTCCGTTGTCCCCTACTTGACCGGCCCTGACCTGCGATGACAGCAACGGACTGAACGGACAGCCGAGGTCCAACTCAAGCTGATTTTCCACCCGTTCGCACAGCGGAAGGAAGATTCGATGCGTACACGTCCTCGCCGTCCCGGCCGGTTCCGCCCCGACCACCGCGTACTGGCCTTCACCGGGGTCCTCGCCGTGGGTGCCGCGCTCCTCGCCCTGGACGTCCCCTCCGACTGGTTCACCGTCATCGGACTCGCCCTCGCCTGCGTGGCCGGCCAGTCCCCCGCCCCGGGGCGCCGCCCCGGTCGCTCCCGCCGGGAGGCAGCCGGCCGCAAGCGGCGCGACGACCGGCGCCGGCACACCCGCTGAGCGTCGCCGGCCGGGAGGCGGTGGCGCCGTGCGACCATCGAGGGGTGCTCGACATCGGATACGCCCTCTCCAACCGCTTCCCGGACCCCCCGCAGGCCGACTACCGCCGGGCCGACGTCCGCGCACTGCGGTACGACCTCTTCTGCGGGGACGTGTACCTCGCGGACACCGAAGCGGACCGGGAGTTGTCCACAGCCTGGGGATGGGTGCCCGTCCTGGACTTCGCGTGGGCGCTGTGCGACATCGTGGAGCGGCTGGACCGCAACCCGCTGGGGTCGCGGGCGGCGGAGCCGCAGTACGCCGAGCTGGACTTCACCGAGTCGACGGACCGCCTGCTGTTCGAGCGGCGCTTCGGCTGGGTCGACATCGAGGCGGAGTGGCGGCCCGTGGACGACAAGCCGCTGTCCTTCGCGCACACGGAGCTGCGCCGGGAGGCCCGGGACTTCCTGCACGACCTGATCGCGGACCTGACCGACCTGCACGACGACCTCGCGGAGAACCCGACGATCTGGACCCTCCAGGCTCGCTTCCCCCGCATCGCCTGAGGACCCGTATCCCCTGAGGCCCGTTTCCCCTGGGCCCGCGGCCACTCCGGCTCCGCGGCCACTCCGGCTCCGTGGGCCCCGGGTGACCGGGCCCGCTCAGCCCTCGACGCGCACCCCCAGCTCGCCGGCGAACAACCAGGCCAGGTCGAGCAGTTGGGACGGGCTGATGACCGCGCCCCGGAGCCCCTCGACCCCGCGGGTGATCTCCAACTGGTCGGCCCCCCGCAGATCCACGTCCCTCATCCGCGCCGCACCGAAGTCCACCCCCTTGAGCACGCAGTCGTGGAACTCCACCCGCTCCAACGTGGCGCCGCCGAAGTCGGGTTCGACCAGGACGACCGACTCGAACACCACGTCCTTGAGTCGGGCCTGCCGCAGGTTCAGATAGTCGATCTTGCCGCCCCGGACGAGCACCCGTTCCAGGTGGGCGCCGTGCAGCTGCACCCCGCCGAGCCGGGCGTCGACCACCTCGGCGTCCCGCAGGGTCGCCTCCGCCAGGTCCGTCCCCACGCCACGGGCGCCGCTGAGCACGGTGTCGACGATCCGGGCCCGGGTCAGTCTGGTCTCGTTCAGCGTGACGCCCGACAGCCGGCAGTCCAGGAAGTGCGCGCCGCCGCCGTCCTGACCCGAGCAGTCCAGGTCCGTGAACTCCACTCCGTCGTAGTCCCCGTCGGGCTCCCACCCGGCGCCCCGGAACGGGACAAGGGCCGGGAGGTTGACCGTGGGCCGCTTCGCCCTCTTCACCGTCGCGCTTCGCGTCATGACCCCCATCGTGCACCCGACCACTGACAGTGACCCTCCGGTGCCACCGCCCGGAGCGGCTTGACCTCAAGGTCGCTTCAGGTTGCAGGCTGTGACCGTACCGCCGAGGAGGGCAGCCCCCACCCCTGAGGAGTCACCATGCGCGCCATCCGCCTGCACGCCTTCGGCCCGGCCGAGAACCTGGTCTGCGAAGAGGTGCCCGACCCGGTGCCCGCCGCCGGCGAAGTCCTGATCGAGGTGGCCGCCGCCGGGGTGCACGTCCTGGACACGCACCTGCGCAAGGGGGTCCAGGGCCCCCTGCCCCGTCCCGTGGAACTGCCCACCGTCCCGGGCCGCGAGGTCGCCGGCACGGTCAGCGCCGTCGGCGAGGGCACCGACCCCGCACTGGTGGGCCGGCGCGTGGTCGCCCACCTCGGCATGAACCCGGGAGGTTACGCGGCCCGGGCCGCCGTCCCCGCCGAGCGGCTGCACGAGGTCCCCCCGCAGCTGGACTTCGCCGCCGCCGTCGCCATGATCGGGACGGGGCGCACCGCGATGGGCGTCGTCCAGTTCGCCGAGCCGGGCCCGGGCCCCGCCGACGTGGTGCTCGTCCCGTCCGCGGCGGGCGGCATGGGCATCCTCTTCGTGCAGCACGCGAAGAACGCCGGTGCGGTGGTCGTGGGCCTGGCGGGCGGCGGGCCCAAGCTCGACCGGGTCCGGGCGGCCGGCGCCGACCTCGCCGTGGACTACCGCGAACCCAGCTGGTCCACGCAGGTGCGGGACTTCCTCGACGGGCGCGGGCTGCCGGGCGCGACGATCGTCTACGACGGGGTGGGCGGCGACACCGCGCGGGCCGCCGTCGACCTGCTCGCCCCGGGCGGCCGGCACCTCGTCTTCGGCTGGTTCGACGCCGAAGGCAGCGGGACGACCGGCCCGTACGAGCCCGCCGAGGCGTTCCTCAAGGAGCGGGGCGTCACCTCCACCCACGTGCTCGGGCCGGCGATGATGAAGAAGGCGGGCGGCGAGAACCCGATCCGCACCCTGGAGCTGCGCTCCCTGGCCCTGGCCGCCGAGGGGCGACTCGTCCCGGCGGTCACCCGCTTCCCGCTCGCCGAGGCGGCCCGCGCCCACCGCGCCCTGGAGAACCGCCGCACCGTCGGCAAGGTCGTCCTGGAACCCTGACCGCGCCGCGACACGGGGCCGGGACCGGCGGATGCGGATGCGACCCGTCCCGTTCCATGGTGTTCTGTCAGGGTGAGTACGCCCCTGAGCGGTGAACGGGCCGACGAACCGGCGGCGGACGGCACGCCGGACCGCCACCGCTGGTGGGGGCTCGTCGTCATCGCGCTCGCCCAGCTCATGGTGGTCCTCGACGCGACGATCGTGAACATCGCACTCCCCTCCGCCCAACAGGACCTCGGCATCTCGGACGCCAACCGCCAATGGGTCATCACCGCGTACACCCTGGCCTTCGGCGGCCTGTTGCTGCTCGGCGGGCGGATCGCCGACTTCGTGGGCCGCAAACGGACGTTCATGATCGGCCTGGTCGGATTCGCCGTGGCCTCCGGCATCGGCGGGGCGGCCACCACCTCGGGCATGCTGTTCGGGGCCCGGGCGCTCCAGGGCGTGTTCGCGGCGCTCCTCGCGCCCTCCGCACTGTCCCTGCTGACGACGTCGTTCGTCGACCCCAAGGAACGGGCCCGGGCCTTCGGCATCTACGGCGCCATCGCGGGCGGCGGGGCGGCGATCGGCCTGATCATGGGCGGGGTGCTCACCGAGTTCCTGGACTGGCGCTGGTGCCTGTACGTGAACGTGCCCATCGCGGGCATCGCGGTCCTCGGCGCGGTGACCCTGCTCCACGACCGCCCCGGGCACCGGGAAGCCGCGCTCGACATCCCGGGCGTGGTGCTGGGCTGCGGCGGACTGGTGGCGATCGTCTACGGGTTCAGCGAGGCCGAACCGCGCGGCTGGACCGACCCGTTGGTGCTGGGCCTCCTGCTGGGCGGCGTGGCGCTGCTGACCGCGTTCGTCTGGTGGCAGACCCGCTCGCCGCACCCCCTGCTGCCGCTGCACGTCATCCGGGAACGGAACCGGGCCGGTTGTTTCCTGACGATGGCCCTGGTCACGATCGGGCTGTTCGGGACGTTCCTGTTCCTGACCTACTACCTCCAGACGATCCTCGGCTACTCCCCGTTGAAGGCGGGCCTCGCGTTCCTGCCGATGACCGCGGCGATCATCATCGGGTCCACCCAGGTGTCGGCGCGGCTGATGCAGTACGTGGCGCCGCGCACCCTGATGGTGCCCGGACTGGTGCTCGCGGCGGGCGGCCTGGTGATCCTGACCCAACTGACCGTGCACGCCGAGTACGCGACGCACATCCTGCCCGCCGAACTGCTGCTCGGCCTCGGGATGGGCATGACGTTCATGCCGGTGATGGCGACGGCCACGCTGGGGGTCGCCCCACGGGACTCCGGGGTGACCTCGGCGACCGTCAACACCTCCCAGCAGGTGGGCGGTTCCATCGGAACGGCGCTGCTGAACACGATCGCCACCAGCTCCGCGGGCGCGTACGTGGCGTCCCACCTGAGCGCGGTCGACGCCCGGGACCCGGCGGCGGTGGCCCGGATCACCGACGTGGGCGTGGTGCACGGGTACACCGTCGCCATCTGGTGGGCCGTCGGGATCATGCTGCTGGCGGCGGTGGTCGCCGGGACGATGGTGACGGGCCGTCCCCGGCCGCACCCCGCGCCCGCCGGCGAACCGCTGCGCACGCCCGCGTCGTGACGGTCCCGGGCGATGAGTTCACGGGGCCGGTCCGGTCTGTCCTGTCGTCACCACCGGGTGACCGTCACCACGGGGTGACCCACCGGACGATCGAAGAGGAGCAACCGTCGTGCGCATCGTGATCAGCGAGTTCATCAGCCTGGACGGAGTCGTGCAGGCGCCGGGCGGACCGGACGAGGACACGGACGGCGGGTTCGCCCACGGCGGCTGGTCGCACCCGTACTTCGACCCGGAGGTGGTCGGCGGCTTCATCGACGCGGCGATGTCCTCGACCCGGGCGCTGCTGTTCGGGCGCCGCACCTGGAAGGTGATGGCCGAGGCGTGGCCCGAGCGGGCGGGCGACCCGTTCGCGGACCGGATGAACGCCCTCCCCAAGTACGTGGTCTCCCGCACCCTGACCGCCTCCGACCTCACCTGGAACAGCACGCTCGTCCCCGGTGACGGGGCGGTGGCCCGACTGCGCGAGCTGAACGGCACCGGGGACGGTGACCTGCTGGTGATGGGCAGCCCCAGCCTGGTGCGGACCCTGCTCGCGGAGGACCTCGTCGACGAACTGCGGCTGATGACGATGCCGGTGCTGCTCGGCGGCGGCAAGGGCATCTTCCCCGCCGACGGGTCCCTGCGCGCCCTGGAACTCATCGCCACGGCCACCAGCCCGGCGGGCGTCCTGACCAGCACGTACCGCCGGGCGGCGACCGGGTAGCGGCTACGCCACCGGGGCCGGCGCGCCCAGTGCGCTCAGCGCGTCGTCCGTGAGGCGGTACACGGTCCACTCGTCCTGCGGTCGGGCGCCCAACGCGCGGTAGAAGTCGATGGAGGGCTGGTTCCAGTCGAGGACCGACCACTCCAGGCGCTCGTAGCCGCGGTCCACGCAGATCCGGGCGAGTTCCGTCAGCAGGGCCTTGCCGTGGCCGCCGCCGCGCCGGGAGGGGCGGACGTACAGGTCCTCCAGGTAGATGCCGTGCACCCCGCGCCAGGTGGAGAAGTTCAGGAACCACAGGGCGAAACCGACGGGCTCGCCGGTCGTGTCGTCCTCGGCGATGTGCGCGTACGCCGCCGGCCGCTCGCCGAACAGCGCCTCGCGCAACTGGTCCTCGGTGGCCTGCACCTCGTGCAGCGCCTTCTCGTAGTCGGCCAGCTCACGGACCATGGCGTGGATGACGGGCACGTCGTCGGGGGTGGCGGTACGGATCATGCCGGCCAGTAAACCCGGTGTATCACCCACCGGTCCAGTGGTCCCCGGCGGCGGTCCCGGGGAGCGGTCCCGGGAGGAGGACGCGCCCCGCTCACCGCGTGCGGTGCCTCAGCATCAGCTCGGCGATCCGCAGCTGCATGTCCTGGAGGGGCTCCCCGTCCTCGATGTCCCACAGCGAGTTCTGGAGCGCCCGGGCCAGCGTCCACCGCGCCGCGCTCCCCCGGTCCAGGCCCAGTCGCTCGGACAGCAGGTCGAAGCGCCACAGCACCTCGCCGTCCTCGTAGCGGTTGTCCAGGGCCGGCATGATGTCGAAGCCCGGGTCCCCGACCAGCGGGTTCGGGTCGATGGCGAGCCAGGGCTCGCGGTCGGCGGCCAGCACGTTGTCGAAGTGCAGGTCCCAGTGGAGCAGCCGGTCACCCGGCTGGGGCAGCACCTCGCGCAGGGCGTCGCCGCAGGCGGTCAGTACGCGTCGGGCGGTGGGGTCGGGGACCCGGTCCAGGGCGCCGGGCAGCTCGGCGAGCATGGCGGCCCCGATGTCGGCGAGGTGCTGCACCCCGTCCGGCCCCGGCACCGCGGTCAGCCGGGCCAGCAGGTCCCCGATGACGGCGACCGCGGCCCGGGAGTCCTCGACGGCCGACAGCGGACGGCTCTCGTCGGCCCGTTCGAGCAGCTGGGTGGTGGTCTTCTCGTCGATCTCCAGCAGCCGGATGATCCCCTGACCGTCCCAGATCCGCAGGGCGAGCCCCTGGTGCACGCTGTCCTCGTCCGCGACCTGCATCTTCAGCACGGCGGGCGTCCCGTCGACCCGGGTCACCGGCAGGACCAGGGACGCCATTCCGTGCATCGGGGGGCCGGTGACGGTCAGCTCCCAGCGGTCGACGTACTCGGCGGCCAGCCGCGGCAGGTCCTCGATGAACGCCCGGCCCGCCTCCCCCTTGGCCCGGTGCTGGCTCGCGATCAGTTCCGTCGGGATCTCGAACCCGGGACGCGTCTGCTGCTTCTCGGTCATCCGACCGATCCTAGGCAGCGCGCCCCTCGCCCGCCCCCGAATATCCGGCGGTGACGCGGCCGGCCGGCAGTCACTCCACGTCGATGCCGAAGTCCCCCACCAGCGCGCCCAGCCCGCCCTCGTACCCCTTGCCGCCCACCACGAAGTTCCAGTCGCCGCCGGCGCGGCGCCGGAACGAGCCGAGGACCAGGGCCGTCTCGCCGGGGCGCCCGTCGGACACCTCCAACTGGTCGAGTTCCGTGCCGTCGGCGTCCCGCAACCGGATGCCCGCACCGGTGAACCCCGCGAGGTCGGCGTCCGGATTGACCTCCGGGTCGACGGCCGCCACCAGCACCACCCGGTCCGCCGCCGCGGGCAGCCCGTCGAACGCGACCCGGACGGCGGCCCGGTCGCCCGCGAACCCGCCGAGCATCCGCACCGAACCGTCCGGGGTGCCGGGGTTGTTGAAGAAGACGAACCAGTCGTCGCCGAGCACCCGTCCGCCCCGGCACACCAACGCGCAGACGTCCAGCGCGACGGACCCGGACCAGGACATGCCGAGCACGTTGTAGTCACCGCCCCCGTACGTGTCGTCGTCGCCGCTCCGGTGGGTGCCGTCGGCGCCGGGGCCGTACGCAGCCCGGTCGCCGGAGCCGCCGCGCGGGGCGCCCGCCGACACCGGACCGTCCGGGCCGCTGGGCATGACCAGCGTCGGGGCACTGGCCGACGCCGCGACCGCACCGGCAGGCCCAGCAGGTCCGGTGGGCCCGCCGCCCTGCGCGACCGGGGCCGTCGGGCCGCCGCCGAGCCGCCCGCGCAGCCCGTGCGCGTGCAGCAGGTCGACGAGTTCCGCACCGGAGACCAGGGTGAGCGGCTTGCCGTTGGCGAAGGTGTACGAACCGGGGCCGAAACCCGAAGTCGTCACCAGCACACCCTTGTTGGCGCCCTGGTCCTGCACGGTCCCGTACAGGTCGCGGACCGCGCTCGGCGGCACCGTGTTCCGGTACCGCTTGACCTGGACCACGATCTTGCCGCCGCTGATCGGATCGGGGTCGACCGCGTCCACGTCGATGCCGCCGTCCCCCGACCGCTGCGTGGTGACGGCCTGCATGCCGCGGGCCCGGAACAACTCGGCGACCAGGTCCTCGAACTCCAGCGGGTCCATCTCCAGCAGGTCCGGTTCGGCGCCCCCGCCGTGGCTGATCACCCCCGCGCCCACCTGCTCCGGCAGCCGCACCGGCCGCACCGCGGTCCGCTGGTCGGGCTTGGCCGACAGGGTGCCGCGCAGGGCGCCCGTCAGACAGTCCACGGCGTTCACCATCTCCAGCCGCAGCTCCCCGAACGCGTCCCGCTCCGCGACCACGGAGGCGACGACGATCTCCGCGCGCCGGCCGGTCGCCGGATCGTGGTCGTCCACGAAACCGTTGAGGGCGACCGACGCCAACACCCCGTGCTCGTCCGCCGCGAACACGTCCCGCAGCGCCAGCAGCACGCTCTGCGCCAGCACCTCCCGGTACAGGGCCCGCCGCTGGGTGACCGGCCGGGGGCTCTCCTTCACCTGGTCCGCGTTGATCAGGTAGCGCGCCGACTTCGACTCCGGGACGACGTCGAGCGCCGGCAGCTCCCAGGTCAGGACGAACTGCCGCGGCCCGGGGTCGAACGCGGCGCTCACCTGCCGGGGGAAGCCTTCCGGCCACACCGAGTTGGCGTACAGCGCCGCCGAGAAGTACTCCACGACCGTCTCGGGCTCCGCCGCGCGCAGGGCCGCGGTCATCGAGCCGACGCCCCGGTTGTGCCCGCGCACCTCGGCCAGCCGGCCGGCGGCCCAGGTCTCGTACCGGTGGCGGTAGTCGGCCAGCTCCCGCAGCCGCCGCTCCTCCGCGAGCCGCGCCGCGTCCCAGTCCCGCCGGAAGCGTTCCTGGGCCTCCTGCTGGGCGCGTGCCCGGGCGCCGGGACCCCAGCCGCCGGCCCGGGCTTCGTACGCCCTCGGGTCCGGCATCGGCACCGGCACGGCGAGCGGTCCGGGCGCGAACGCCTCCACCGACTCCTCGCGCCGCAGCGCCGCCACCCGGAACGCGGGCGCGCGGCAGCCGGCGACCAGCAACCCCGACAGTTCGGCGACCCGCGTTTCGATCTCCTCGGTGCGGCGCAGGGCGTCCGTCTCCCGCTGTCTGCGGTACGCGGCCTGCTGTTCGCGGTGCATCCGGGCGAGGTCCCGCTCCCGGGCCCGCTGGTCACGCTCGTACGCGCGCTGCTGACGGGCCTGTTGGCGCCGGCCCTCTTCGTACTGCCGCTGCTGCTGCCGCTGGGCCTCGGCCCACGCACCGATCAGCCCACCCGAACGCCGCCCCACCGAGCCCGCCCCTTACGTCCGCCTCGCACGGTCCGCGCGCACCTTCCGCCCCGACCGCTCACTCTCCCGACCTCCCAGTCTTACCAATACGAACGCGATCCAACAGGTTTTCACCTGATTCAGCGCAGATCAGGGCCGGGACGAAGCGCCGATCGCCCGGCCGGGCGCCTCACCGTCGGCCCGCCCCCTCCAGCGCATCGGGCCCGTCGGGCGACGACAGCGTGCACCAGACCACCGCGCCGTCCCCCCGGATCCCCCAGTCGTCGGCGAGCGCCTCCACCAGGAACAGCCCGCGGCCCCGCTCGGCCAGCGGATCGCGGGGCAGGAACGGCGCGGTGCGCCCGAACGCCTCGCGGCCGGCGGCAGGCGGGGTGGCCCGCGCCGGCGCCGGAACGTCCCGGGGCGCCGGAGGTCCGGGCGGCGGCGCGCCGGGCGCGGTTCTCGGCGTGGCCACCACGGGACGGGCCCGGCCGGCCGCGGGCCGGGGCGCAGCCGGTACGGGACGGGGCTCGCCGTTCACGTGCGGGGCCTGGCCGTTCGCGAAAGAGGTCGGCGGCGGGGGCGGGGTCGCGGTCGGACCGGGTAAAGGGCGGGGGGCCGGGGCGAGTACGGGGCGGGAGGCCGGGCCGGATACGGGACTGGGGGTCGGGACGGATACGGGGCGGGGCGTCGGCAAGGGACTCGTCCGCACCTCGACCCGTACCGTGCGCGCCGTACGGCTCAGATGGATGCCGACCTCGTCGCCCCACCCGTGCTGGAACGCGTTCGTCACCAGTTCGCTCACCACCAACTGCGCCGGCTCGACCAGTTCCTCCAAACGCCAGTGGCGGAGCTGCGCCCGGACGATGCGGCGGATCTGCCGGGGCCGCGCGCCGTCCCGTTCCGTCAGTACCCCGCCCGGAAGTGAGGTGCGCAGATAACTCACGGCGAATCCGCCTTCCGCCGTGGTGCCCGTCGTGCCCGCCGTATGGTCGTTTCCGCGGTCGACTGTTCTGGTGCCGCTCACCCTGTTCTCCAAGGGGCCTGGATCGTTCAGTGTCGATCGATATCGATGGATGGCCTTCAATGTCCGTGCAAGAGATAACCGTCCTGGCGGTGTTCACCGGTACCGTTGGAGACCAGTGGGACCGTGAATACCGTGAACACCCAGATCGGCACGGGGAGTTGAGGTCATGGCCACGAGGAAGCGCACCCCCAATCCCAACCTCGCCCGGCTGCTCGACGAGGCCGGATGGACGCGGACGCAACTCGCGCAGCAGGTCAACCGGCTCGGCCCGCAGGCCGGGTTGAACCTGACGTACGACCGCACGGCGGTGGCGCACTGGATCGCCGGCACGGCACCGAGGCCGCAGGTCAGGGCCCTGATCGTGGAGGCGCTGTCCGCGCAGCTGGGCCGTCCGGTGACCCATGCCGAGGCGGGGCTCGCCCCCGCCGAACGCGCCGCACCGGCCGGCGGGGCCGGCGCCACCGGGGACGCGGTGGAGGAGCTGATCGAGCTGGGCCGGGCCACGATGGACCCGTCCCGACGGGGAGTGCTCGCGGCCTCGGTGTTCTCGGCCGCGCTCACCCTGCCCGCGTTCACGCTCCCCGCGCACGCCGCCGACCGACCCGCGACGACCTGGCGACCCGGGCACCGCACCGTCCGGATCGGCACCTCCCAGGTCTGGTCGGTGCGCACCATGACCGACCGGATCGCCGACATCCTCGACGAGTTGGGCGCCGCGCACGCGATGCCCATGGCGTCCGCGTTCCTCGTCAACACGGTCGGCCCCTGGCTCAAGGCCCAGGCCACCGAACCGGTCCGCAAGGACATGCTCGCCGCGGCGGCCGACCTGGCGTACCTCACTGGCTGGATGGCCATGTACGAGAAGGCCCACGGTCTGGGCCAGCAGTACTACGTACGGGCCCTGGGCCTCGCGCAGGAGGCGGAGGACCAGGTCACGTACTGTCGCACCCTGCGCGGGATGTCCCTCCAGGCGTCGAACCTGGGCCACGGGCGCAAGGCCCTGGAACTGGCCGACTCGGCGGCCGAGGCGGCCCCTTCGGCCGCGCCCAGACTCGTCGCGTTCCTCCGCGGCCAACAGGCGCACGCGGCGGCGATGGTCGGTGACCGCGGCCTCGCGCACACCCGATTGCGCGAGGCCGAGGACGCGTTGTCCCGGGCGGACAACAGACGGGAGTCGATCGGCGGCTACGACCGTACGGCCTGGCTGTTCCACGTGGCGCACGTGCTCCACGAGGAACGGGACCTCCAGGGCAGCATCCGCGTCCTCCAGCAGTCGATCAAGCACCAGCCGGTGCAGGAGCGACAGGGCAGGGCCCATGCGTACGCGGTGCTCGCCGAGCGCCAACTCGCCCTGGGGCACCTCGACGCGGCGTGTCACAGCTGGGGGCGGTTCCTCGACGAGTACGAACACGTGAGCAGTGCCCGGGCCGACGGCCACTTCCGTACCCTGCGGGGCGTGGTGCGGCGGCACGCCCGGGCCCGACCGGTGACCCGGCTCGCCGACCGGGCCGGGGAGATCGCCGCGCTCAAGGCGGCGTGAACCCGCCACGTCCGTGAACACCCGGCCCCGGGCGGTCGCCCGGGGCCAGACCCTCGCCGGTGCGTGCGGCGGGAAGGAACGGTGCGGTGGCCCGGAGATCGACCGGTGAGCGGCGCGGTCCGCTGGCCCGACGACAGGGCCGGGCGACGACCCGGGCCGCGCAACGCCGCCCCCCGCGCGACGGCCCGGCGGGTCCCCAGGAGGCCGGACCCGACCAGCCGGGTGCCACCGGGCGCATCAGCAGAGGGATGTGGCTGGCGGGCCTGGCGACCGTCGTGCTCGGGGCGGCACTCGGCACCTGGCTCACCGGACTCCCGTGGCTGCTCTTCGACAAGCCCTCGGTCAAGGACGACCTGCGGTCCGGCCCCGACCTCGGAACGGCCGTGGCGAAGGTCCAACTGGAGGACGAGGGCATGAGCAGGGCCACCCGCGCGGACCACCACCCCGACGCGTCGTTACGGCGCTTCCTCGCCCGCCCGATGGCGGCGGCCTCACCGGAGTTCGACGGCAGGCTCGCCGCGGTGGGCGCCATCAACGTCGAGAAGCTGACCGTACGCGTCGTCTTCACCAGCCGCCGCAGCCAGTTGCTCAACATCATCGACATCACGCCCGAGATCGTGAAACGCGAACGGCCCTGGTCAGGAACGCTGTTCGACGCCCCGCCGCAGGCCAGTAGCCCCACGATGAACATGATGTTCGACCTGGACCGCCCGCGCCCCCTCGCCCGGGACGCGGGATTCGACGAGAAGCGCAACACCCTGGCCCCCGGCAAACCCTTCTTCGCCCAACGGACGATCACCCTCCCGGGCGGCAAGCAACAGGTCGTCCTGATCCGCACCGAAACGAAGCACCACTACGTCGCCTTCCGACTCAAGGTCACCTACATGCTCGGCGACCGGACGAAGACCACCGTCATCGACGACCGCGGACGCCCCTTCCGACTCACCGCCCTCAACGGCACCCGGGACGGCGACGGCAAGAACCTCAAGTACCCCCGCCTCTACGAGTTCCACCAGGGCTTCTCCCTCTGCCAGACCCGCCCGGCGAGCAAGGACTGCGGATGACCCCCCGCCGCCCCCGCTGGGTGTGGCCCCTCGGCGCCCTCCTCGCCGTCAACGCCCTCCTCCTCGTGTACGTCGCCCTCAGCGCCCTCGAACGCGACGAGCACGCGGACCGCTCCGCACCACCGCCCGCCCCGGGAAGGTCGCCGTCTCCGGCGCGGACGCCCACGGCGTGCGCGGGGGCGAACCTGGACGGGGTCGGCGCGGGGCTGCCCGCGGCTGCCGCGCGCGAAGCCCGCAAGTCCTGGCGGTCCGCGGTGGACCCGGTCTACCGGGCGGCCTGCGACCAGGACGACCCCCGCCTCGCCGCGCTCCTGGAGTTCGAGGGTTCGCCCGAGCACTTCCACACCGCCCCGTGCCCCGGATGCTCCTCGCTGGAGGTCGTCGCCATGTGGCGGGACGAGTTCCTGTTCGACGGCGCCGACCTCGCCCGGCTGTTGCAGACCCGCCCGGTCCTGGACCAGGGCGGCCTGACGTACCGCCAGGCGGATTCCGTCACCTGGTTCGCCCGCGGCACCCACGACGCCCCCGGCCAGTGGTCGGGCCTCCACCCCCGCTGCGACCTGGACGACCGCTGCACCGACATCACCTGACCCTCCCGCCCGAGCCGCGACGGATCGAGTCCGGTCCCGCACAGTGAGAGGACCGTCGTCGGATCGGGCTCAAGCGGCCCGCTGACCGGTGGCAGCGTGTTCGGCCCAGGCCCGCACGGTGGTGCTGCCGGGTGCGGCGACCCGCAGTGCGGCGCCGAACCCGTGCAGAAGGCGCGAGACGCGTGCGTGACGAGTGGCAGCGTCCGTCGGAACGCCCATCGCGGTGGCCGCGGCGGCTTCAACCGCTCCCTGGGCGAGCTGAGCATAGGCGAGACGGGCCGTGTTGATGGCACGATCACGCTGCATCTGCGGTCGGAGCAGCGTGAGGCTCCGATGGGCGTGCGCCTCGGCACGCGCGAAGTCCCCCAGACGGAGATGCGCGGCGAGAGCGAGTGTTGCCAGTTCCGCTCCGTCCCGGGCTCCGGTCATCCACACCGGTCGGGCGCGACCCGTATCCGCGCGTCCGAAAGCGTCCTCAGCGCAGCCGAGGGCATGCCGTACCGCAGGAGCGTCCCCGGTGAGGCCGAGTGTGGCCGCCTGGCGGGCGTGCCCCAGGGAAGCGAACAGCGGGTCTCGCCGGGTGAGGTGCAGGTTGCGGGCGACGTCGTTGGCGGCGAGGGCCTCCGCGGGACGGCCCAGGTGTCGGTACATGGTTCCCGCGTGGCTCCAGATGCGGAACTTGATCGTTTGGTCACCGGACAACTCGGCGAGCGCCTGAGCCTCGCGCATGTGCGCCTTGGCTACCTCGTAGCGACGACCGTCGATGGCTGCCCACATCGCCGATGAGCGGAACGCCGCCGCGGAGGCGTAGAGGCCACTACGCACGCGCTGTGTCGCGCTGCCGGCGTTCTGGAGGTCCAGCGCCTCCTCGGCGAGCGCGGCTGCTTCTTGTTCGATGCCGAGTTGCCCTCCATGGCGGTGGTCGCTCACCACGATGCCTGAGAAGCGCTCGTTCAGCCGGCTGACGTCGCTCATGCCGATGCGGCGCGTCGATGTGGAGCTGGGCGCGGTGGTCGACACGGCAGCTGCCGCCAGGCCGCCGACGAGAGTTCGACGCTTCATGTCTGGGTCCTCCTCTTGCTGCTGCGGTGGGACCGGAGCCGACGAAGGCCGCCCCCGTGGCACGAATCCCAGGGCGATCGCGGATAAACCGGTGACGTCTTCAAGTGCGGCGCGGGTGAGCGACTTGGGCCACCGAACCCGGCCCGACTTCCACCCCCGCACCGATGAACCGTCGTGTCCTCCGGGACGCCCCGACAGCTGCTCGGTCGCTTTGTTCACTGCCTCGGCAAGGCTGTTGGAGCTGTATCCGTGCTCGGTCATCCACGCCTCAAGCACGACGTTGCGGATGTTCTCCATCCCGGCACGGTAGCCCTTTCCCTCCCGACAAAGCACGCAAAGGGAGTGCCAAAAACTCCTAGGTAAAAGCACGCGGCGGACGTACGAGTCCCCTAACCAGGGGCTACCGGAGAGGAGTTGTCTAGGTACTGGCCGCCCGTACCGTTCGCCTTTCAGGCGGCTGTTGACGGCTCGGCCACCCGAAGACGTTGCCAAGGGTGTGCCGGGCACCGAGACAAGACGAAAGCTCCGCCTCGATGACAAGTTCGAGAACACAGGCCGTTTACCGCGGCAGCCCCACGTACAGTCAGACCTTCCCCTGCGAACCGTCCACGGCTTCCACCGGACGCATGCTCGTTCGAGGGCTACTCGCCCTATGGCGTCTGAGCGATCTCGCGGACCGTGCCGGCTTGGTCGTCACGGAGCTGATCGCGAACGCGACCAGACACACCCCCTGCCCCGAGGTCCGCGTCATCATTCGACGGCCGGGAGCGGCGTGGGTCCGGGTCGGCGTCGTGGACCGGGAGCCGTCGCGCTTGCCGACGCTCGGCCCGACCTGCGATGAGGACGAGTCCGGCCGCGGACTCCTGCTCATCGACGCGGTCGCCGACCGATGGGGCTACGACCTGCACCGTCGGGGCCGACACCCGTGGTGCAAAGAGGTGTGGGCCGAGATCCACGTCAGCGGTGACGAGTGAAGGACCCGACCGCGGCGCACCTGTCGCTACCAGATGTCGCCCACCTCCGTCCCCGCCAGCAGATGGCCATGGAGTGCGCCCTCTGCGCCCGCCCGCTAGGCGCGAACGGCCGCAGCTTGGGTGAGGCGCACCACCTCGGATTCCCGTTCCGACTCTGGGCGTGCGCACCGGCCTGTCGGTCCACCGGCTGAGGCAGGGTCCGCCCCGTACACCACTGGCGAGGACCGCCCGGCGCGGCGGTCCTCGCCAGCATCATCGCGTCGAAGGGGGGAGCCTTGGCACTGGTCCGCAAGGGAGCGCGTCGGATCGTCGTCGACGGCACGGCGTACCGCTGGCGCGTGCGCGGCAGACCCACGTACCTCCAGGCACTGGCCTGGACCCCGTGCACGTTCGCGGTCGAACTCGCGGACGTTCCGGGGGCCACACTCGTGGTCACGACCGACCGGCCCCATCCGAGCAACTGGCTAGGACACGAGACCAGCGCCGTACTGCCGGTCGACGTCGCCAAAGCCGTACGGATCGCCCTGCGGAAGGGGTGGACTCCGACGACGCCCGGCTCCCCGTTCCGCCTCGGCCGATCCACCGGCTTCACGCCCCCGCACGGTGAGCATCCGGATTCCGCTGCACGGGACGCCCCTTGCGTGCCGAATTCGGACGCATGACACGCAGGCACCGGCAAGCAGTCCGTTCGACGGCAAGTCCCCTACCCGAACGAAAAGCTGACCGCATGACCGCGCACCGCGACCCCGCCGAACTCTTCGCCTCGACCGCCCCCTACTACGCGAGGTACCGCCCCGGGTACGACCCGGCCCTCTACGCCTTCCTCGCCGAACGCTTCCACCTCGACGGCAGCCAACGCGTCCTGGACCTCGGCACCGGCACCGGCGCCCTCGCCCTCCCGCTCGCCGCCCACGTCGCCGAGGTCATCGCCGTCGACCCCGAACCCGGCATGCTCGCGGAAGCCCGCCGCCTCGCCGTCGAACGCGGCATCACCACCGTCGACTGGCGACAGGGCGACTCCACCACCCTCCCCGGCATGGACCTCCCGCCCGTCCTGCTCACCGTGATGGGCGCCGCGTACCACTGGATGGACCGCGACCAGGTCCTCCGCGACCTCGACCCGATCACCGAACCCGGCGGCGCCGTCGTCATCGTCTCCGGAGGCGCACCCGGCGACCTCGACCCCGCCCCCTGGCTGGACGTCGTCGCCGACGTCCGCACCCGCTACCTCGGCCCCGAACGCCGAGCCGGCTCCGGCACGTACAGCCACCCCGCGGAACGCCACCGACAGGTACTGGAGCGCTCACCGTTCTCCCGCGTCGAAACCGTCCGCTGGGACCGCACCCTCACCCGCACCGTCGACGAGGTGATCGGGTACGTCCTCAGCCTCTCCTACTCCAGCCCCGCACAGCTCGGCGAGCAGAAGGACGCCTTCACCCGTGACCTCCGCACCGCCCTCCTGGCCGCCCGCCCCGACGGCCGCTTCGACGAGGTCGTCCGCACCGAAGCGATCACCGCCACCCGCCCCTGACCCCGTCCGCACACGCGAACGCCCCCGTGGTCGGTGGGACCACGGGGGCGCAGGCGCAGGTGATGCGGGAGAGCCCCCTGTCGGATTCGAACCGACGACCTTCGCTTTACAAGAGCGGCGCTCTGACCAGCTGAGCTAAGGAGGCGTGCCCGTGCAGTGTACCGGGAGCGGGGTGCCCGCCCGCGGGGAAATATCGACGAAGTTCACACCCTTGCAACGGATGACAGATCGGGTGAACGGCAGGTAGCGTCCTGAGGCAGTTCACCCAAGTGGACTACACCACTGAGTTGCCCGCCCCGGGGTTCCGGAGCGGACCACCTTTACTCGGATCGTCCGGCACGTTCCTGCCGGTGAAGGGGGCTTCACAGCCATGGCTTCTGTCACGTTCGACAAGGCGACCCGTCTCTACCCGGGCTCCACCAAGCCCGCCGTGGACAGCCTGGAGATCGACATCGCGGACGGCGAGTTCCTCGTCCTCGTCGGTCCCTCCGGTTGCGGCAAGTCGACCTCCCTGCGCATGCTCGCCGGCCTGGAAGACGTGAACGGCGGTGCCATCCGCATCGGCGACCGCGACGTCACGCACCTGCCGCCGAAGGACCGGGACATCGCCATGGTGTTCCAGAACTACGCGCTGTACCCGCACATGACGGTCGCCGACAACATGGGCTTCGCCCTGAAGATCGCGGGCGTCAACAAGACGGAGATCCGCGCGAAGGTCGAGGAGGCGGCGAAGATCCTCGACCTGAGCGAGTACCTGGACCGCAAGCCGAAGGCCCTGTCCGGTGGTCAGCGCCAGCGCGTCGCGATGGGCCGTGCCATCGTCCGCGAGCCGCAGGTGTTCCTCATGGACGAGCCGCTGTCGAACCTCGACGCCAAGCTCCGCGTCTCGACCCGTACGCAGATCGCCTCGCTCCAGCGCCGGCTGGGCATCACCACCGTGTACGTGACGCACGACCAGGTCGAGGCGCTCACCATGGGTGACCGGGTGGCCGTGCTCAAGGACGGTCTGCTCCAGCAGGTCGCCTCCCCGCGCGAGATGTACGACCGTCCGGCGAACCTCTTCGTCGCCGGCTTCATCGGCTCCCCCGCGATGAACCTGGTCGAGGTCCCGATCACGGACGGCGGCGTGAAGTTCGGCAACTCCGTGGTGCCGGTCAGCCGCGACGCCCTGTCGGCCGCCTCCGAGCGCGGTGACCGCACGGTGACCGTCGGCATCCGCCCCGAGCACTTCGAGGTGGTCGAGCACAACGGCGCCGCCGCGAAGTCCCTCGCCAAGGACACCTCCGACGCGCCCGCCGGCCTCGCGGTCCAGGTGAACGTCGTCGAGGAGACCGGCGCCGACGGCTACGTCTACGGTGGCGCCGACGTCGGCGGCGAGAGCAAGGAACTGGTCGTCCGCGTCAACGGTCGCCAGGTCCCGGAGAAGGGCACCTCGATCCACGTCGTGCCGAAGCCGGGCGAGCTGCACGTGTTCTCGACCTCCACGGGCGAGCGCCTCAGCGACTGATCGCCGGCCGCGGGCCACGGGCCCGCGTGTCGTAACGGAGCCCGGTGCTCCAGGGACGTCCTCCCTGGAGCACCGGGCTCCGTCGCATCACGGTCGCGGCCCTCCGGGGTCGAAATCGCGGCACATCGGGCGTTTCGAGGGGTGTTCGTCAACACGGGCGAGCGAATGGGGCCCTTCACCGTCCCTCAAGAGGGTGACTAAGTGTCTTCGCATGACTACCGCCCGCTACGCTTCCGTGCGTGACGCTTTCCCACACCTACAAGCAGCGCCGGAGGCGTGGCCCTGCCCGCCGCATCGGCCGCTCCCTCGCCTTCGTCCTGCCTGTCGTGCTGGTGCTGTCCGGCACCCTCGCGGTCACCTCCGTCAACTGGTCGGGTTCCCAGGACTCGGTGCTCACCGCCTCCGCGGAGAACCTGCCGCGCCGCGCCGAGGCCAAGGCCCCCGCCGCCCACGAAGTCCTACGCGACCGACTGCTCGTCGAACTCCAGGAGAAGGATCCGGGCGTCGCCCTGACCCACCTCCAGCAGGAGGTCGACCGCAGGCCCTCGCTGTCCAAGCACTGCGTCTCCATCGCCCGCTCCCTCGGTCGGGCCGCCGTCCGCGCCTACGGGCCCGCCCGTGCGCAGTCGTACTCCCGCCCGGTCTGCGACACGGCCTTCGCCTCGGGCGTCGCCACCCAGGTCTGACGTCCCAGGTCTGACGTCCAGGGTCTGACCCCCCACGTCTGACACCCAGGGTCCTCATGGCCCACCCCCCGCCGCCGCGCGCCCCGCGCGGGCCACCCGCACCGTCGCGGGTGCGCCCCGCGAGGCGCGCGGCGGCGCCACGTACAGTTCCGTCATGACCGATCCGCACGTCCACGCACGTCCGACTCAAGCCGTCGTCCTGGCCGGGGGCCAGGGAACACGGCTGCGCCCCTACACCGATGACCGGCCCAAGCCGATGGTGGAGATCCCCGGCACCGGCACCCCGATCATCGGGCACCAGCTGGCCTGGCTCGCCGAGGAGGGCGTGACCGACGTCGTCGTCTCGTGCGGGCACCTCGCCGAGGTCCTCCAGGAGTGGCTGGAGTCGTCGGACCTGCCGTTGCGGGTCACCACCGTGGTCGAGAAGGAGCCGCTCGGCCGCGGCGGCGGTCTCAAGTACGCGGCCGGCCACCTCCCCCACCCCGACCGGCCCTGGTACGCCACCAACGGCGACATCTGGACCCGGTTCTCGCTGCGCGAGATGGCCGCGTTCCACGCCGAGCGCGCCGCCACCGCGACCCTGGCCCTGGCCCGCCCCCGCATTCCGTGGGGCGCCGTCGAGACGGACCGCTTCGGCCACATCACGGACTTCATCGAGGCCCCGCCGTCCCCGTTCCTCATCAATGCGGGCGTGTACGTGTTCTCCGCGGAGTTCACCGAGCTGCTGCCGGACCAGGGGGACCACGAGCGCACCACCTTCCCCGGGTTGGCGCGCGCCAAGCGCCTCGCCGGCTTCCCGATCCCGCAGGGCGCGTACTGGAGGGCCATCGACACGGCGAAGGACCTCACGGAGGCCTCGAAGGAGCTCGCCGCCCTCGCCCGCTGACCCGCTTCGTAGGCAACGCCCGAGGGGTCCGCGCACGGTGCGCGGACCCCTCGGGCGTTGTCGTACGGGCCCGGTCAGTCGCCGCCGATCAGGCCGCCGACCAGCCCGGGCCGCCGTTCGGCGCCGCCGCCGGTCGTCCCGTTGCCGCCGGTCCCGGTGCTGCCGCCGGTGGACTCGCCGCCGCCCGAGGTTCCGCCGGTGGCGCCCGCCGAGGCGCTGCCGCCGGAGGTGGGCCCCGCACTGGTGGCGGGCGCCCTGGTGGGCGCCGGCTGCCGGGCCGGGGGCTGCTGTACCGTGCCCTGGGTCTGGCTGGGCGTCCCGGCGCTGGCGGTCCCCGAGGACGGCGGGGTGCCGCCGGTCGCGGCGCCGGGGGTGGCCGCCGCCCGGGAGGGCTCCGGGGACGCCTCGCGCGCCGGTCGGGTCGGCGTACCGGACGCGGACGGGGTGCCGGTCCGCTCGGCCCGGCGCTTGCCGGGCTCCTGCGGCAGCGGCGAACCGGGCAGCTCGTTGCGTGGTGCCTGGCCCGGACCCGGCACGGTGACCCGGTCGGCGTCCCGCACGGCGCCGCCGAGCACCGAGCCCAGCAGCAGGGTGAGGCCCACCGCGACGGAGGCGACGACCGTGCCCCGGCGCAGCACCCGGCGCCGCAGCTCCCACAGTTCGGCGCGCGGGCCCAGGGTGCGCCACGCCTCGGAGCCGAGCCGGCCGTCCGCGGAGTAGACCGGGGCGCCCGCGATGATCAGCGGCGACCAGGCGGCCAGGTAGATGATGTCGGGCGCGTCGTACGCGGGGACGGTCCGCCAGCTGACGGTGACGATCAGCGCGGCCGACAGCAGCGCGCCGACCACCGCGGCGACCCGCTGCCAGAGCCCCAGGACGGTCAGCACGCCCACGATGACCTGGAGGAACGCGATGGTGAGCCCGGCGCCCACCGGGTGCTGGAGCGCGAAGTCCCGCAGCGGTTCCGCGAGGGCCCAGGGGTGGAGGGAGTTCAACCACTTCATCATGGAGCCGCGTTCGCCGCCGTCGAAGTAGACGGGGTCGCTCAGCTTGCCCAGGCCGGCGTAGACGGAGATCAGGCCGAGGAACACCCGCAGCGGCAGCAGGACCACGCCGAGGTTGAGGCGGCGGCCCGGGTAGTAGGCGTGGTGCGGTCGCCGGGCGTCCCCGTGCCGCGGCTCCCCGGTGCCGTCCGCGTCGAGGTCGTACCCGTCGTCGTAGTCGTCGTGGCCCCGGTAGCCGTCGTAGCCGGCGTACCCGTCGTAGCCGGCGTGGTCGTCGGGGCGGCGGTCGTCGGCGCCGACGACGGGCATGCCGGCCGTCTCCTCGTAGGCGCTGCCGGTGCTGCGCATCTGGGCGGGCAGCAGTCGGGTTTCGGGACCGCCGGCGCCCGGCGTCTCGACCGTGTCGTCGAACGCGGTCCTGGGGGTGACCCGGGGGATGACCTGGGTGGCTCCGCCGTCGCCCGGTTCGGCCCCGACGGCCCGCCGCACGCCGGTCTCCCGCACGGCCTGGAGCAGTCCGGTGGCACCGGTGTCGCCCGGCGCTGAACGGCCGCTCCAGACGACGGGCGCGCGCCGGCGCGCGCCGGCCACGGGAACGCGCCCGGTGTCAGCGGCGCCCGCGGCCCGCGCGACCCGCGCGGAGCGCGTCGGCGTGGCGTTGAGCTGCACGCGGAAGCTCGCATGGTTGACGATGACCTGCGCCGGATCGCTCGGCACCTTCACCATGCTCAGCGCGGGAGCGTCGTCGAATCCCGACGAGCGGGCCCCCGTGAGTGTGCGGGGTGTTCTGGTGTCCACACTCATCTAACCGAGTGACGCGAGGTTAGGACACTGCCTTGACCACCCCAAGATGTCCGACCCCCGACAAGCGCCGGAACCCCGCCCCGGGCCCGTCCCTAGGGGGACGCGCCACCGGGGCGCGGGCGGCGGACCGGCCGGCCCGGACGGGCCGACCGGCCGGGCCCCGCGGGTGGATCAGCGGCGCGACTGGGCCGCCTGGTACAGCACGATGCCCGCGGCCACGCCGGCGTTCAGGGACTCCGCGCCGCCCGGCATGGGGATGCGGACCCGCACGTCGCAGGTCTCCCCGACGAGCCGGGACAGCCCCTTGCCCTCGCTGCCGACGACGATGACCACGGGACCGCTGAGCGCGGCGACGTCGGCGACCTCCGCCTCCCCGTCCGCGGCGAGCCCGACGATGGCGATGCCGGCCTTCTTGTAGGCCTCCAGCGCCCGGGTGAGGTTGGTCGCCCGGGCCACCGGGGTCCGGGCCGCGGCGCCGGCCGAGGTCTTCCACGCACCGGCGGTCATGCCGGCGGCGCGGCGCTCGGGCACCAGCACCCCGTGGCCTCCGAAGGCGGACGCGGAACGCACCACGGCCCCGAGGTTGCGCGGGTCGGTGACCCCGTCGAGCGCGACGATCAGCGGGTCCTCGCCCGCGTCGTACGCGGCGGCGACGAGGTCCTCCGCGTGCGCGTACTCGTAGGGCGGCACCTGGAGCACGAGCCCCTGGTGGTTGAGCCCGTCGGTCATCCGGTCCAGCTCGGGCCGGGGCGCCTCCATGAGGTGGATCCCGCCGCGCTCGGCGGCGAGGTGCAGCGCCTCGCGGACCCGCTCGTCGTTGTCGATGAACTGCTGGACGTACAGCGTGGAGGCGGGGACCCCGCCGCGCAGCGCCTCGACGACCGGGTTGCGCCCGACGACCAGCTCGGACGTGCCCTTGCCGCCCCGGCCGCGCGGTGTCGCGGTGCGGCCCTGCGCGCGTCGGGTGCGGGCGTTCGCGGCCCGCTGCTTGACGTGCCCCTTGCGCATCTCGGCGGGCGGGGTGGGGCCCTTGCCCTCCAGGCCCTTGCGCCGCTGGCCGCCACTGCCGACCTGCGCGCCCTTCTTGCCGGACATGCGGCGGTTGTTTGCGGCCATGACCTACCCGTTTCCTGTGGATGACGACCGCGTACGGTTCCGCGTACGGGTCAGTGTGCGTATGTGTGTACGAGTGTGCCGCCCGGCGGAGCGGGCGGCACCTCGCGTGCGGGCTCTAGCGCGGTCCGAGCGTCCAGCGGGGGCCCTGGGCACCGTCCTCGATGACCAGTCCGGACTGGTTGAGCTGGTCCCGGATGGCGTCCGCGGTGGCCCAGTCCTTGCGGGTGCGGGCGGACTCGCGCTGCTGGAGCACCAGCCGGACGAGCGTGTCGACGACGCCGTGCAGGTCCTCGCCGCGGTCGTTCTCCCCGGACCAGTGCGGGTCCAGGGGGTCGAGCCCGAGGACGCCGAGCATGGCCCGGACCTCCGCGAGCCGGGCCACCGCGGCCTCCTTGTCGTCGGCGGCCAGCGCGCTGTTGCCCTGGCGGACCGTGGTGTGGACGACGGCGAGCGCCTGCGGGACGCCCAGGTCGTCGTCCATGGCCTCGGCGAACGCGGGCGGCACCTCGCCGGCCGGTTCGACGGGGCCCCCGGTCTTCTCCACGACCCGCTGCACGAACCCTTCGATCCGGGCGAACGCCGACTCGGCCTCCCGCAGGGCCTCGGGGCTGTACTCGATCGTGGAGCGGTAGTGCGGGGTGCCCAGGTAGTAGCGGAGCACGATGGGTCGCCAGTGCTTGACCATCTCGCTGACCAGGACGGAGTTGCCGAGCGACTTCGACATCTTCTCGCCGCTCATGGTGACCCACGAGTTGTGCACCCAGTACGTGGCGAAGTCGTCGCCGTACGCCTGGGCCTGCGCGATCTCGTTCTCGTGGTGCGGGAAGATCAGGTCGATGCCGCCGCCGTGGATGTCGAAGGCGGTGCCCAGGTACTTGTGGGCCATGGCCGAGCACTCCAGGTGCCAGCCGGGCCGGCCGCGACCCCAGGGGGTCTCCCAGTCCGGTTCGCCCGGTTTGGTGGCCTTCCACATGGCGAAGTCGCGGGGGTCGCGCTTGCCGGTCTCGCCCTCGCCGGCGGGCTGGCGCAGCTCGTCGAGGTCCTGGTTGGACAGCGACAGGTACCCGGGGAACGAGCGCACGTCGAAGTAGACGTTGCCGTCGGCCTCGTACGCGTGTCCGCGTTCGATGAGGCCGCGCATCATCTCGACCATCTCGGTGATGTGGCCGGTGGCGCGGGGCTCGTAGGTGGGCGGCAGGCAGCCGAGCGCGGCGTACCCGTCGTTGAACGCGCGCTCGTTCTCGTAGCCGATGGACCACCAGGGGCGACCCTGCTCGGCGGACTTGTGGATGATCTTGTCGTCGATGTCGGTGACGTTGCGGACGAACGTCACTTCGTAGCCGCGGTAGGCGAACCACCGCTGCATGATGTCGAAGTTGAGACCCGAGCGGATGTGCCCGATGTGCGGAGCGGCCTGCACGGTAGCGCCACACAGGTAGATCGAGACACAGCCCGGAACGAGGGGGGCGAAGTCACGGACCTGCCGGGCGCTGGTGTCGTACAGGCGAATAGTCACCCCCCCAGGGTAGTGGTCGCGGGGCAGTGCCCCGCGACCCCTAGGGCGTACGGGGCACTGATTTCGCGACAACGCGGTGGTGGGCCGGGCACCGGTTCCCAAGGGTCAGATCCGGCCAACCACCTTGCGCGGGGTGACGCGGACGACGACGCGCTGGGCGTCGTCGGCGGCGGCCGGGTTGAAGTCGGCGTACTGCTTGCCGGTGTACTTGACCGACAGTTCGTCGATCAGCTCGGGGCCGCCCTCGGTGGTGAGCTCGGCGGTGCCGCGGATCTCCGCGTAGGTGTAAGGGGCGTCGAAGGGCTGGAGGAGCACCGTGATCCGGGGGTCCCGGCGGAGGTTCTGCTCCTTGCGGCGCCCGATCGTGGTGGAGAACAGCACGTCGTCCCCGTCCCGTTTCACCCAGACCGGCGACAGCTGGGGGCTGCCGTCCGGCTGAACGGTCGCGACGGTGATGAAGACGGGGCCGTCGAGCAGGGCCTTGAGGTCGTCGGAGAGCTGGGTGGACACGGGTTCCCCTTCGCTGCCGGTTCTGGTGGTACGCGCACATCGCGCCGACCCACCGTTACCCCACCGGACCGCCCTCGAACCCGACCGGTCCCGTCCCCGCCGACCGGCCGGTGCCCGAGGGGCGGCCGGTGTGGCAGGGACGGTGGGGGCGGGCCGGGGGTCAGCTGCGGGGGTGCACCAGTGCGGTGGCGATCGCGGCCAGGCCCTCGGCGCGACCGGTGAGCCCGAGGCCGTCCGTGGTGGTGCCGGAGACGGTGACCGGGGCGCCCACGGCGGCGGAGAGCGCCTGCTGGGCCTCGGCCCGGCGCCGTCCGATCTTCGGGCGCACCCCGATCACCTGCACGGACACATTGCCGATCTCGAAGCCGGCGGCCCGCACGATCCGCGCGGCCTCCGTCAGCAGGGCCGCTCCGGACGCCCCCGCCCACTCGGGCCGCGCCGTGCCGAAGTGCGCCCCGAGGTCCCCGACCCCGGCGGCGGAGAACAGCGCGTCGCAGGCCGCGTGCGCGGCGACGTCGCCGTCGGAGTGCCCGGCGAGTCCGTAGCCGCCGCTGTCGGCCTCGTCCCAGCGCAGTCCGGCGCACCACAGTTCGCGCCCCGCCTCGAAGGCGTGGACGTCGGTCCCGATCCCCACCCGGGGGAGCACCACCTCAGAAGCCATCGTTGGCCCTCCTGCGGGCGAGTACGGCTTCGGCCAGCACCAGATCGAGCGGCCGGGTCACCTTGAACGCCTCCTCATGCCCGGGGACGAGCACGACGGGCTTCCCGGTGCGCTCCACCATCCCGGCGCAGTCGGTGGCGCCCTCCCCGTCGACGGGGACGGTGGCGTGCGCGTGCACGAGGGCGTCGCGGTGGAAGCCCTGCGGGGTCTGCACGGCGCGCAGCCGGGCCCGCTCGGGGGTCGCCACCACCGGCTCGGGGTCGTCGGGGCGGGCCGGGTCGCGCGGCTCGACCTCCTTGACGGTGTCGGCGAGCGGGAGGGCGGGCACCACGGCGGGCGCTCCGGCGTGCACCGCGGCGATGACGGCGTCCACCGTCTCCACGGGCACCAGCGGCCGGGCCGCGTCGTGCACGAGGACGGTGTCGATGTGCGCCGGCAGGGCGTCGAGCCCGAGGCGGACGGACTGCTGGCGGGTGTCGCCGCCGGGCACGACCAGGAAGTCGGTGCGCTCGGGCAGGGCGTGGGTGTCGAGGAGGTTGCGCACCTCGGCCGCCCCGTCGGGCGGGGCCACCACGACCACCAGCGCGACGGTGCGGGAGGCCGCCATGGCGCGGACGGCGTGGATCAGGAGCGGGGTGCCGCCGAGGGGGCGGAGTGCCTTGGGGGTGCCGGGGCCCAGCCGGACCCCGCGGCCGGCCGCGGGGATCACGGCCGCGGTCCGGGCGGCTGGAGGCGCGGGGCGCGAATCGTCAGACATCGCTTCCGTTCAGGTTTGTGTGCTCGGGCGACATGGGTATGGCCTGGGGGTACCCCCGGCCGGTGGTTGGGGGAGTGCTGGGTGCGACGCCTTGACCGGAGCCCTTCCGTGACCTTTGGTCGAGCCGCTGCGCGTACCCGGCACGCCAGGGGCGGCACAGGCGGGGCACGGGGGCGTTTTCGAGACGGTTCCACGAGTCCGGCCCTGTGCTCCGGTCGCGCCGCGTCCGCATGCGCGGCGCGTCCGCCCGCAACGGGGCGTCGACGCACGGTGGGCGCCCCGGTGCACCGTCTTCCCCGACCCCGGCGACCGTGGGGGCGCGGGGAGGGGGGTACGGACATGCCGCAGCGCCCGGCGACCTTCTCAGGTCATCGGGCGCCACGGCATTTCCCCGCGTCAGGACCGGTCGCGCCGGATCGGGCGCTCCCGGGTGGGCACGGGGGTGGATGTCAGGACGCGAGCACTTCGTCGAGCAGCGCTTCGGCCTTGTCCTCGTTGGTGTTCTCCGCGAGGGCGAGCTCGCTCACCAGGATCTGGCGAGCCTTGGCGAGCATGCGCTTCTCACCTGCGGAGAGTCCGCGCTCACGCTCACGGCGCCACAGGTCGCGAACGACCTCGGCGACCTTGATGACATCACCGGAGGCGAGCTTCTCCAGATTTGCCTTGTAACGACGGGACCAGTTCGTGGGCTCCTCGGCGTACGGCGCGCGCAGCACCTCGAAGACCCGGTCCAGCCCGTCCTGACCGACCACATCACGCACGCCGACGAACTCCGCATTGTCCGCTGGCACACGTACCGTCAGGTCACCCTGGGCGACCTTCAGCACCAAGTAGGTCTTGTCCACGCCTTTGATCTGGCGAGTTTCGATGGCCTCGATCAGCGCGGCCCCGTGATGGGGATAGACCACGGTGTCGCCAACCTTGAACGTCATGTGACAGGTACCCCTTCCGTGGCTATCAAGGGTAACACGGATACGGCGTCTTCTGAATGGCGTTTTCGCAGGTCAGGGCATATCTCGGGGCTTGACAACAACAACCGGAACGTGCTGCGGCGGGGGTCGCGGGACCGCGGCCCGGCGGGTAATCGCAGGTGGGAGCCGATGTCCGGGCGGGGTGAAACGTGCACGTTACGGACCCGGGGCGGGGACCTCAAGGGGGCGAACGTCCCGGTTTGCCGGGTTCGGTTCGGGTCACTTCCGCGCACTTCCCGGTGTTCCCGCTACTCCGTTCGGCGGCCGGAGCCGCGTTCTGGAATTGATCACCACGAGTGCGTTGATCAATTCCACCGTACGGTGTTGATTGTTACGCGGGATTGCCGGAAAAACCCGCCGTCCGCTTCCGCGGGTTTGACGGTCGGCTTCCCCCGGCTTTGCGGTCCGCCGCGCCGGGGTTAGGGGTCGGCTTCGGCGGGCTTAGCGGCCCGCCTTCCCTGGGCTTATGTGAAAGGTCAACGAGAGGACAATTCGCGGCCCCGGGGACGGTCCGCACCCCCCGCGGGCAGACCGCCCGCGCCGCCGCCCTCACCGCCGTCCGACCGCCAAGGGGCGGGTCGGGTGCGGTGGCCGGACAGCGGGTCGATAACCTAAGCCCGCTGACACACCCTTAGGGCGGCTTTATGGCCGCCCTGCTCGCCGTACGGGCCCCATCCGGCCCGGCACCCGGGCTCCGGGGTCGTCACACCCGCTCGACCTGCACGAACCGCACGACCCGCGTACGACCAGCACCACCGCAGGACCGTTCCGTACCGCCCACGTTTAAGGAGTTGCCGCCGCCGTGAGCAGCAGCCTTCGACGCGGCGCCCTCGCCGCCACCGCCATCGCGTTCTCGATCGCCTCGCTCAGCGCCTGTGGCGCCGGCACGAACGCCCAAACGCTGGGGATCAAGCCGGACAACGCCGCCGTCACCGTCGGCAAGATCCAGATCCAGAACTCCAACATCGTCACCCAGCCCGAGTTGGAGGCGAAGGGCCCCGCGGCCATCTCCGTCACGCTCTTCAACAACGGTGACAAGGACCAGACCCTCGAAGCGATCACCCTGACCGAGTCGGGCGACAAGGCCGAACTGAAGCCCGCGAAGGGCTCCGGGAAGGTGACCGTGCCGGCCGGCGGTTCCGTGGTGATCGGCGGCAAGGACAACGCGTCCGCGCTGCTGCCGAGCGGCCGGGAGTCCGTGAAGGACGGCGACGCGCAGAACGTCACGTACACCTTCAGCTCGACGGGTGACGTGAAGGTCGACAGCTTCGTGGTCCCCGCGGCCAGCTACTTCAAGGACTGGGGCCCCACCGAGGCGCCGGCCGCCCCCGGCCCTCAGGCGTCCGCCGAGGCGGAGCCGGCCGGGTCCGGTTCGCCGGCCGCCGACGCGTCCGGTGACGCGACCGGTGCGGCTTCGGAGCCCGCCGACGGCGCGTCGAGCGCGACGGGCAGTGCCTCCGCGCCGGCCGCCGGTGACACCGGCGGGTCGACCCCCGCGACCGGCTGACGGAACGCGTACGGGGAAGGGCGGGACCCACGCGGGTCCCGCCCTACACCGAAAGTGCAACGGCCCGAACCGGCCGGCGCGGAGGTTGACGG